>SZXZ01000080.1 GCA_005843835.1 Chlorobium sp. | reverse complement strand
AAGGGCCAAGAAAGGAAGAAAGCAAGAATGCTCCAGGTCAGCCGAAAAAGGATGATAGGGGCGGCGAGCCTAATCCACCACGCTAACTGTTAGATCATCAAGCAGGTCTCATTGAAGAGGGTATGACAGGGTTAGGAACTGTTTTTCTAGAGAGCTGCATCTGACACGTCAGCATCAGCCCAATTATTTGGTGTCTCATACCACCGAAGCTGGTGTAGAGAGACACCCTCAGGCAGGCGATCGCAAATCTGATTAAAGGCCCATCGTGCCAGGCATTCTGCAGTAGGCGGTTCGCTGGTTATAAGTATCCGTGAATTGCGCTTCATTATAAAGTCAAGATCTTCATGGTCATCTTTCCAAACAGCAAAACCATGGTCCAGCTTATCGTGGATTTGCTCAAGCATGATCTCTTTTAAAAATTTAAAATCCATCACCATACCTTCTTCTCCGTCACCCTCGCGGTTTATCAAATTTCCTTCGACCGTCGCAACTACTACGCCACGGTGACCGTGCAGTTGATTGCAAAACGAAAAACTGTTTGGAAGTGTATGTCCGTAATCGATCTCTATTTTTCTTGAAATACGCATTATTGCTGCACAGTTGGCATTATCAGGTTCTCCATAGAATGCAAAGTGTACGCAAAAAATTGCTTTTTCACGAATTTGGGGACATTCCCGTTCTTAAAATCGTTTTTCTGCCTGTACAAAAATTATCGTGCCTGTGTTTGCAGTGTTATCACCAGATATTTTCCAGCCGCAAGACGCCAGAAGGGTAGAGTTGTTTGTATCTGACCATTTTATGCCAAGACCAGCTCCTGTTACGATGGCGGTATTTGTTCCTGCTTCAGGGATGGGGTTATTGTGAAGAACCGAATAACCATTGTCGACAAATGCAAAAGTCTGCAATCTGCCCGGTAGTTCGCCGATAGTTCCAAACAAGTATCGCAATTCAGCAGTTGTTACAAGCCCCTTGTCGCTATAGAATTCACCTGTATGCAGCGCTCTTACCGCTCCTGGTCCACCAAGAGAAAGCTGTTCAGAGCTGTTGAGATTTTTATCAGTCCACTGGCCATATGTGCCGGCATATAATGAAAAACCATGATAGATATTTTGGGTTCGTGAAAGGCTGACGTTAACTTTGGAGTACCTTCCATCGGTATGCAACCCTGTTACTGATTGGTCAATTGAGAGTGCTTCCTTGTCAGAGATCCCCAAATTCCCGGCAACTACCCCAAAGGAAAAAGAGGTCATACCGCCCTCAAGTATTGTATCCATCTGCATGCCGGAAAGAGAAAGTTGCAAGGCAGCTGTGTGTCGTTGATTTCTGGAAAGTGGGCTTCCAATCCGGTCGTCAAGCAATCTGCCTTCACCAGCAACGGTAGCATTCAGAATAAGGTTTCGTTGCCGAAATAAACCTTGGGTAACTGAAAGACTAAGGTCTTGGGCATTGCCTTCAGCGTTCAATGCTTTAAAAGATCCACCAAGCTTATAGTTAACCAGGTTGTAGTCAAACCCAAATTTTGTACTATACGACGTTACAGGAATTCTATAGTTCATCTTGATATTTTGCATGTCGCCAGTCGTTGAAGTCTGCAAATGAAGAGTGAACTGATCTCCCCGATGAAAAGGAGAATACAAATCCAGGGTCCCGCCTATTCTATTATTTCCGGTTGCATCGTTACCATAATTGTCCATATCAAGAGAAAAGCTTAAGGGCTTTCCTTCGTTGACTTCAAGGGTTGCTCTTGTTGTGCCGGGTTTTGAACCGGGTTCCAGCATTATTCGCGATGAGATATTCGGCAGTTCATTTGTTTCCAAGACCATTGAAGTCAGGTCCTGGTCTTTAACCGGTTTATTTAAAGGTACATGGCGAGTATAGCTTTGTAGAATCCGTAATGGCGTTCTGTTTTTTTCCGGTATTGTTATTATTTCTATTTTTTCTAGAATGCCTTCGACCACCTCAACAATAACCGGCATTCCTGGTTTTATCGATTGTTGAGGGAAAAATACTGAAGCCAGAAAAAATCCTTTTTCACGATATCTATTGGTAATTGCAGCAGCAGCGTAATTGAGTTCGCCGAGTGACATCTCTTTTCCGATAGAACCGGACATAAGTGTCATAAGCTCAGTGTTCGAAAAAAGAGTATTACCGACGAAGTTAAAACCCGAAACTGTTACTTTTGGGCCAGTTTTTATCTGTTGTTTGCTTTCTATTTTTTGGAGGGGAGGTAAAGCCGCCCTGGGTAAAAGAGAAGAAGTCGATGTATTCTCTTTGAGAAGTCGTCCGGCATCGGGAAGTTCAGAACCATACACAGTAACGCCTGAAAAGGCTGATAGTAACAAGAGCATTTTCCATGAAGCCGCCATAAAAATCGTCTTTAAGTCAATTTATTATTGTCATTTGGAGAGAGAACTTATTAACTTTATCAACAGATAAGCCCCTTTGTCCAAGATTCTCATCCAACATTTACCAGCAATACCGTTCGAGCCTCGCCGCCAAACTGGTCTTTTGCGATAAGTTCTATCTGATACTCTCCTTTTGCCTCTTGAGGAGGATTTCCGCTTAATACCTTATATCGTGGATCGAATGACATCCAGGTCGGAATTGAGGTGCCATTGATCAGGCGGACTTCAAGCGAGACAATAGCTTCAGGATTGTTGTGTTTGAAGGTATCTCGAGGAATAGGCAGAATAAAAAATGCCATCGCAGGTTCGTGCACCTCAATTGCTGTGACTGAACCGAACCCGGGTGTTGTTGACAGCTTGGAAGAATTTTGAGAAAATGAAGACTTTTCAGTTGACCAGATACCCTTGCTTATTTCCGGTACATTGCATGCTGTGATAGATGGTAAAGTCTTTATTTGTAAAGGTTTTATGACAAATTCCCGGCTGTAGTCCGCATTAATGAAATCATGAATCAATTTCGATGGCACGGTATAGATTTTCTTATAGCTTTCAACTACAGGATTAACGGTACCTGAAAGTGATTCATCAGTAGTCACCCCTCCATCGTTCTTTTTTGTATCGGTTGCGATATCTACCTTAAAGGGACTGATGGTCACCGGTGCGTTGGTAACAGTAAGGGTGGGTAATTTATAGTTTCCTTTTAATCCCGAGCCATCCTGCAGGGTGATGGAATTGATGTAGTTCGTGCCATTGCCGGCGACTTCCTTGCTTTTCGATGTTGCATTTGTATAGTGCAGGGTTTCCATATCAACCAGATTGCCAAGGGTTACAAAACCGGTCAAGGTTGTTTCTCCGTCATAGGTTTTGACGGCCGAAAGCGTGAGCAGGCGCTTGTCAATCGTAAGATCAGCATTGCTGTAGCTGATCCTGTAATTGCTGTTAGCTAATGAACCCTCATTGATAGAATAGCTGCCAGCGTTTTCTCCTTCGTTTCGGTCGAGTGATCCGCTGAAACTGTCAGTAATAAGGAGTCCTTTGCCGAAGCTCGGTGCTGTAGCTTTCCATGTAAGCGTCGGGTCAGCGTCCCCGTAAATCTTGCTTTTTGCTTCTGCCGTAATAGTGACCGGCCTTTGAGTGATTGTAAATGCATTATTGTCTGTGTCAAAGGTCACCGCATAGTTGCCGATTTTACTTCCAGCACCAAGTCCGATGTCGTAATTGCCGACGTTGCCTCCAGTCTGACGGAACATCGTCCCGGTAATATCGCTTAATTCATCGTTCACTGTCACACTGCCAAGGCTTCCACTCGTGATACTGACAGTCAGATTTGGGTCTGTTTCACCATAAATTATACTTTTTGCAGTGGCATGCAGTGTTATAGGGCGAGGGTTGATGGAAAGGGTTGCCCCGATGAAGTCGATAGCGTAATTGTTATTATCCAGTGACCCCTGAGAAATCACATAATTATCAACATTTTCACCTGCTGTTCTTCCAAGTATTCCAGTGAATGTGTCACCCGTAAGCCGCCCGCGTCCGCTGCTTTTAGATTCAGCCTCCCACGTTAGTTTTGGATCGTTGATACTGTAGGTCTTGCTTTTGTCATCGGCCGAAATGGTAATTGGCCGCTTGGTAATGGAGAAAGCATGATTATCGGAATCAAAGATGACAGAATAGTTTCCAGCCTTTTTACCGGTACCGAGACCGATATCGTAATTGCCAACATCACTTCCTGTATGTCGGAAAAGCGTTCCGGTAACGTCGCTCAAGACGTCACTTACTGTTACACAGCCAAGACTGCCACTGGTAATATCTACAGCAAGCTTCGGGTCAGTTTCCCCATAAATCTTGCTTCTCGCAGTTGCACTCAAAGTTATAGGGCGCGGGTTAACGGTAAGGTTGCCCGGGCTGTAGCTGATTGTATAATTGCTGTTTCCTAGAGTGCCCTGATTGATAGCAAAGGTCCCGATCCCTTCACCAGCAATTCGTCCAAGAGAGCCGCTGAAGATGTCTCCAGGAACGAGACCCCTGCTGCCACTCTGAGGTTCCGCCTGCCATGTCAGTTTTTGATCTGCATCGCCGTAGATTTTACTTATTGCGTTTGCTGAAATGTTAATAGCCCGTTTGTTAACGGTATACTTAACTCCAGTTCCGGCAGAAAAGGTTAATCCAATGCTGCTTGAAAATCCACTACCATAGCTTATGGTGTATTCACCGACGTTAGAGCTAGCTGTAGGGACTCCGGTTAAAATCATAGATCCTGTCAGACCTATATTTCCGATGTTATCTTCGTTATCTGAGCTTGTAAGTGTATAACCGAAAGTTGCATTAGGTTTAGTCCCATATATGCTGCTGGCGATACCGCTGTCAAGGGTTGTCGTGACTGTTATATTGCCCGGCAGGGAAGTGTAGATAAACCCGTTTCCTGATTCACTCACATTAATGGGTGCGTAGTTGTTAAAGGTGGCATTGTAATGTCGAAAACCAGAAATTAATCCCCCTTTAATTGTCGTACCTGGAGTGTCCGAATAGATAATCCATCGTGCATCACCAGCTGTGGTAAGCAGTGCTCCGGCACTGTTGTCGAAATCTTTTCCTGCAAAAATAATACTGCTACCGGTTTTAGCAGTAGCCATAATTTCCCCGGCCGCGAGAGTAATACCGGAGCCGGTTGTGAGTCCTGAATTAATGGCGCTGATGGAGTTTGCAGTGATCTCCCGTAGCGTAATAGTACCGCTATCGTTGTATGTATTGCCCGCTCCATTTCTCAGCTCAATGGTAATGTCACCGTTAGCAGTATTGATACTTGAACCTTGCGCCATGCAGATTACTGCAGTGCCCTCTTTTCTGAAGGCATCTGTTACTCCGTTATCTTTCGTGTCATTAGCTGCAAGGCTAAGGTTACTGCCGTTTGTGGTAATACGTGCATTAATAAGAATGCTTCGTCCAGCATTCAACGAAAGATCACCGCTTTTTACCCCCTGCGAGCTGCTAATGACTGGCGAATTAATCGTAATGTCATTATTAGCTTTTAGTACGACATTATTACCTGTATTAAGGAGCGTAGTGATCTCATCAGGAGAAAAGGTGTTATCAGTACCGGGATGGGAGGCATATTTCTGGGTTATTGGGACAGGAGTAAGAACATCAACTCGACCCGTGCTGTTTAACCAGAGTGGAGAACTGACAACAAAGCCCCCATTCATATTACCTACTGTAAGAGGGATAATGCCTCCCGATCCAACTTGATCCTCTTTTATTGAGCCTGTCATACTGTTAAACGAAGTCACTTCACCAACCGTCCCCCCCAGACCATTGCACAAAGTCACCGCACCGGAATTAGTGACTGAACCGTTATCCCAAAGCGGTGAAATAACGACATAATTTCCATTAGGCATTCCCGTTATGTTGCCAACCTGATTACCTGTTTTAGAGCCCACCAGACTGTTTGTCCATGCTATTGGGCCGACAGTTCCTCCCATACCACTTCCCCAGGTTACAGCTCCGGCATTTACAGCCTTGTCACTATCCCAATATTTTGAACTCACCACATAATTGCCGTTTGTCAAAGCTGTTACATTGTTTGATTTTAAATCATCAGATCCCGCATAGTCATTTTTAGTGGATCCCGTCAGACTGTTGCCTGCAGTTATAGTTCCGACAGTTCCTCCCATACCGTTTCCCCAGGTTACAGCCCCTGTGTCGGTAATCACAGTTTTGTCGGTATTGATTTTATCCCAATATCCTGAACTTGTGACATAATTACCGTTCGTCAGTGCCGTTACATGTTGCCCGATATTGTCTTTTGGGGTCGAACCGATCAAACTGTTTTCAGGGGAAATTGTCCCTACCAGATGCGCACCTTCTGTTTCGCCGTTACCCCAAGTCACGGCACCGGCAGCGTTGTTCCAATTGGGAGAACCAACAACATAATTTCCGTTTTTCAGCGCGGTTATCGAAGAACCTATACTGTCGTTGGGTAAAGAGCCAGTGAAGCTGTTATCGACAGTTACTGTACCTGTCAGTCGGGTACCTCCTGTTTCACCATTACCCCAACTGACCGCCCCGGCAGCATTGTTCCAATGAGGTGAGCGAACCACATAATTGCCGTTTGTCAGAGCTGTTACGGTAATATCGATGCCATCATTGAGAAGTGATCCAACCAGACTGTTTGACGGGCTTATAACTCCGACCGTTCCACCAAGACCATTCCCCCAGGTTACTGCGCCTGCATCGATGATGATGCCATTGTCCCAATATTTAGAAACGACGACATAATTTCCATTGGTCAGTGCTTTTACATTATTTAAACCAGACTCTTCAGATCCAGTCATGTCATTTTTTGTCATCCCGACTAGACTGTTGGAAGCATTAACAACTCCAATTGTTCCCCCCAGACCATTTCCCCATGTCACAGCCCCGGCATTACTCATTGCGCCATTGTCCCATAAAGCAGATGACACGACATAGTTTCCGTTTGTAAGAACTGTAATTGCTCCGATACCCCATCCCACCTGATTACCTGTTTTTGTTCCTGTCAGACTGTTGTCAGCGCTTAAAGATCCTATTGTGCCGCTAAACCCATTTCCCCATGTCACAGCCCCGGCATTGATAGTTTTACCATTGTCCCAAAATCCTGAGCAAACAACATAGTTGCCGTTGGTCAAGGCTGTCACGTTATTCGAGCCCGCATCATTGGAGCCTATAAAGTCATATTTGGATGAGCCCACAAGACTGTTAGCCTCACTTATCGTTCCAGTTGTGCCATTGAACCCATTTCCCCAGGTCACGGCACCAGTGTCAATAACGATACTATTGTCTGTATTAACTTTATCCCACAATCCTGAGCAAACAACGTAATTCCCGTTTGTCAGCACGGTAAAGTTAGAACCGACACCATCGTTAGGAGATGAACCAACCAGGCTGTTGACAGTGGACAATTTACCAGCTAACCGATTACCTGCTGTTGTTCCGTCGCCCCACGATACAGCCCCTCTGCCGTTGTCCCAATGTGGCGAAGCAGCGATGTAGTTCCCGTTCGTCAGCACTCCTACTTGATATCCCACACGATCATCAGTTATAGAGCCGATTAGACTGTTAATGGAGGATACAGATCCGGTTGTGCCGGAGGTGCCATTAATCCATGTTACAGCACCTGCGTTAGACTGATCTGCATTGGACCAGTTAGGTGTTGAAGTAACTGCGTTGAAATTACCCGTAAGAGCGCTCAGGTTACTGCCCACCATATCGTTGGCAGAGGTGCCGGTAAGCATCGAAAGAAGTGTTCCATCGGGTTTATAAAGGCGGACTGCTCCTGCATTTGTTGCTGCAAAACCATCTGACGGATTGGTAACAATAATATTGCCGTTTGAAAGCTCAAGTATTTTGCCCGAACCATAGAGGTTGCCCTGATTTGGGTTGGCGTCAAGTAAAGGAATGATGTAGAAGTTTTGAGCGGCTGGATTGCTTTCAACAGTTATGTTTCGTGGATCCATAAGAAGCATGCCGTTGTCACCCTTAGGAGCGGCTGTAATGACGCTTCCAGACAGAGAAAGATTCTCATGGCTGGATACCTCAACCTTTCCACCGTTGCCTCCGTTTGGACCTCCTTTAGCCTCGATGACACCGGCAAAGGAGGTTGCCTGGTCTGACCACAGAGCTATCGTGCCCCCATAGCCGTTATCCAGAGCGTTTGCGCTCAAGCAACTGTTTGATGTTACAACTGTAGTTGTTGAGTTGGCAATACCGGTATCCTTACCCTGCCAACCTCCGCCAATACATATTTTCCCGCCTCCATTCTGACCATCAACTCGTGCTTGAACTCCGGCAAGTGTTGTTTTTGGCGCAGTGATATGTATTTCACCTCCCTGAAACGTTGTTGCGCAAGCGCTTAATTTTCCTGAAAGGTAGAGTGATTTGCCAGAAGTAATGGAAATATTCCCTCCACATGAGCCATCAGTAATCATGCTGCTTTCAGCTGTTTGCTCTATGCTTCCCGTTGCTGAAATGATGATATTTCCACCATTCAAACCACCGCCGGACTTCCATGTACCTGCATCAAGAAGGTTGTTGACTTTGGCATTGATTTCCGCAGCGTTAAATATCCCGGTATTGATCAAGGCCCCGGCAGCGAGCGTTGCTATCTTGTTTCCTGCCTCAACATTTCCGCTGTTAACGATGGAACCCCCCTCAATCACTATTTTCGCAGCACGAAGCTGTCCGGTGTTGTTGACGACAGTTGCGAGCAATGCATCAGCAGCCGATGTGCTCAACATTACAATACCTCCATCAGCTTCTATAACTCCACTATTTTTCACCTGGGCGTTATATGCAGCTTTGTCAACTTTGAGAGCAATAAGCCCATCATTATCGAAGCTAAGGGTGACTCCATCACCAGCTGCCATCCCGGTCGAACCTTTAGAAGTAATTATAGTGCCGGCATTATCAGCGTTAGTGCTGCTGATAAGAGATGTGAATCCGGCTTTTATGGTTCCCTTATTATATACAGAGCCTGCAGCATCATTTTTGAAAAAAGCATATTTCTGCAAAAGGAAGTCACTGTCTTTTATGGCAAGAGTGGAAGCTACAATTCCGGCAGCATTTATGCTTGAACCGGGAGCAAACAGTATTCCATTAGGGTTCACCAGAAAAACCTGTCCATTGGCTGACAGTGACCCGAAAATTTGAGAAGGATTGTTTCCAATTACCCTGTTGAGTAAAGTCGATTGGCTTGATGGTTGGGTGATTACAATGGATTCACCTTTAGCAATACTAAAAGAGTTCCAGTTGACGATTGCCTTGTTGCTTTCTTGAGCAATATGCATGTTCAAGAGAGATGGAGTGCTGATGGTAACTTGTCCAGCAGTAACCTGGCTGTTAAGGGGTAACGCAATCGCACTGTCACTATGATGCAATACTGAAAGTGTCAGGACAACGTTGATAATCCATCTCTTTCTTGTATAGATTGGATCTAAGGTGAAGGTACCTGTCATTAGTGGTTATATTACTTGAATTATATGCTATCATATACGCCATAATTACACATTATTTGTATAATTGCAAACATATTCCTGTTAAATGTCTCTTAGGCAAGATGGGGTCGCGTAAAGTCAAGTGATGGATTTTTATAATCTCCACAGAATTGCAACACAAACTGTTGTGCTCTATGCAACAGTTTTTTATACATTCTTCAGTTCGGAATTTGAACCTTTAATTCAATTGCAGCTTTATCTGTATGTTGAAGCGGTCATTTATGGAAAAGCTATTATTGCGGTGCAGAGCCGTTTTGTAACCTATGGGAATAGATATCAAAGGTATTTGGTCAAAAATGGTCACTGAGGCTGCTGATGAATGCTTACGTGATCCTCAAATCAGGATTTTTCTTGAACAGCATATTACTGGATATAGCGATTTTGGATCGTCACTTGCCATGCTTCTGTCTGTAAAGCTTGGTTCAAAGCATTTTCCTCCACTGGTACTTCAAGGGTTATTTGAGGATTTTTACCGGAACTGTCCTGAGGCTGTCGAGTTTGCAACGTATGATCTGGTGGCAACGAAAGAACGGGATCCAGCCGCTGTGCATTATTTCGAGATAATGCTATTCCTGAAAGGGTATCAAGCCCTTCAGGCATATAGACTTGCGCACTGGTTGTGGAAAAACGGGCGCAAAACGATGGCTTATTTTATTCAAAATCGAATGTCAGAGGTTTTTGCCGTTGATATTCATCCCGCAGCAATTATTGGAAAAGGTATTTTATTTGATCATGCCACAAGTCTTGTGATAGGTGAAACAGCAGTAATCGACGATAATGTATCGATACTGCATGAGGTGACACTAGGTGGTACCGGCAAGGAAACCGGCGACCGTCATCCGAAGGTCAGAAAATCGGTAATGATAGGCGCAGGAGCCAAGATTTTAGGTAATGTAGTGATCGGAGAAGGAGCAAAGGTAGGGGCGGGGAGTGTGGTACTTGACGATGTACCGCCTCACTATACAGTTGTCGGGGTTCCTGCACAAATTGTAGGAAAAACTGAGGTGCAGGAACCTTCTTTCGAAATGAACCAAAGGGTAGTTACTTCAGTCAAAGAAGACCATCCTAAGGCTTAGGCCCGAAAGGATTCGCGGATAGTCTCACGATAAAGGGTAAGTCTTTTCAGGATTTCATCCAGGTGATCTCCACCAAGCTTTTCAAGCAGGGCGTTAGCAATTATCGGGGCAACAACTGCTTCAGCGACGACGCCGGCCGCCGGGACTGCACAGGTATCGCTTCTTTCAAATCGAGAAAGAGACGGCTTAAGGGTTTCAAAGTCAAACGAACCAAGGGGAGTGACCAATGAGGAAATCGGTTTCATAGCTGCCCGAAGATGAATCACCTGTCCGCTTGACATGCTCCCTTCAAGTCCCCCGGCACGGTTTGTCAGTCTTGTTACGCCATCTTCCTGTGTAAGGTGAAATTCGTCATGAACTTTTGATCCAGGTTGTCTTGCATTATCAAATGCCCTTCCAATTTCAACACCCTTGATGGCTTGAATTGAAATTATCGCAGCAGCAAGAGCAGCATCAAGACGCCTGTCGTGCTGTACATAACTCCCAAAACCAAGAGGTACTCCGGTGATAAAAATTTCAATGATGCCTCCAAGAGTATCCCCCTTTTCCTTTGCTGCATCAATAGCTGCGAGAGCGGCATCTTCAGTGGATTTATCGAGCATACGGACTGGTGAGAGGTCTGCCTGTTTGGCAACTGTATCAGCGCCCTGACTGAGAAGTTCTTCAAGCTGAATGTTTGGGGATGGTTCAGCAGCCGGTCCGATAGCTGAAATGTAGCTGCCTATTTCAATACCAAGGGCTCTAAGCAAAACTTTTGACAATGTACCTGCAGCTACCCGCGCAGCAGTTTCCCGTGCCGATGACCGCTCAATAACCGGACGAATATCGTCAAAACCATACTTTATGCGGCCGGCCAGGTCAGCATGCCCAGGTCTCGGTATAGAGATTTTTGGAATTTCCTCATCCGGTTTTTCAAACTGTGCCATTATGGTCGTCCAGTTATCCCAGTCGCGGTTTTTAATGACCAGTGAAATTGGAGACCCGATGGTTTTTCCGAAACGAATGCCAGAAAGAACCTCCGCTTTATCAGTCTCAATTTTCATACGTCCCCCCCGACCGTGACCCTGCTGACGGCGGGCTAACTGTGTATTGATATCCTCGGAGGTTATGGTAATTCCTGCAGGCATGCCTTCAACAATTGCAGAAAGTGCTGGTCCATGCGACTCACCCGCTGTAAAGAATCGTATCATATCCTATTTTTTTTAAACAGTAAAATGCCCGGCTCTATCATAATGGTAAAGCCGGGCTTTATTAAAATGCGTTACTTTTGTTCAATCTGGTTTACCGAATTATTTTCGCAGCTTCTTTTGCATAATAGGTAAAAATAAGGTCACCACCGGCACGCTTCATACAAAGAAGAGACTCCATCATAACGCGCTGTTCATCAATCCATCCCCTTTGTGCAGCAGCCTTAACCATAGAGTATTCACCAGAAACATGATAGATTGCCACTGGAATGTCAAAACGCTCTTTAGTGCGATAGACGATATCAAGATATGCAAGACCTGGTTTTACCATAACAATATCAGCTCCCTCCATAATGTCAAGCTCAATCTCTTTCATGGCCTCATCGGTATTGCCGGGATTCATCTGATAGGTTGTTTTATCCCCAAACTGTGGTGCTGAGTGCAATGCGTCACGGAAAGGGCCGTAAAAGCTTGAAGCATATTTGGCCGCATAAGAGAGAATGCCTACATCTGAATAACCTGCATCGTCCAGTGATTCACGGATTGCACCTATACGTCCGTCCATCATGTCGCTTGGTGAGACAAAATCAGCTCCGGCATTTGCGTGAGAAACCGCCATTTTACAAAGCACTTCCACAGTTTCGTCATTCAGGATAATCCCGTCTTTAACCAGACCGTCGTGACCGAAAGGGGTAAACGGATCAAGGGCAACATCGGTCATGATGCACAGGTCTGGAACCTTTGCTTTAATAGCTCGAATTGCTTCTTGGATGATACCGTTATCATTGTAGGATTCACTCCCATCTTCAGTTTTCTTTTCAGGAATACCAAAGAGGTCAATTGATTGGATTCCAAGATCCCATAGCTCTTTGCACTCTTTGACTGCATTGTCTATGGAGTACCGGAAGCTGCCGGGCATTGAAGACACTTCTTCAACTATGTTCGTTCCAGGGCAGACAAAGAGCGGATAAACAAGGTCATTGACTGTTAATGTGTTTTCCTGAACAAGATTTCTGATTGCGGCAGATTTACGAAGTCTTCTAGGGCGCTGGACAATATTGAGTAAATCGAGCTGGCTCATAGCTGCAGACGAATTAGGGTTTAAAAGCCTAAAAATACGAAAAACCCAAAACTTCCGGAAGCATAACTATGCATTTATTCCTGATCGAATGAGAGATGTCAAAAGAGAGCTTAATATCCTTCAAATCATATGTTCATTTATACATTGTAATGCCTGAAAAGGATAAAAAAAGGAATAATAAAATGTGGTATTGGATTGTTACAAATTAGAACGGGTAGTCGATTATTTTTTCTGATTCAAGTATATTACAGGAAATCAAGTAGCCCCTATAGACACACAAATATATTTTGAAAAAAACAATCTCTGCAAGGATGAGAAAAGAGTTTGTTCAAATAGCAACTTTTGAAGTAAGCAATTCATTATTAATTCCGTAGTTGAGTGAAATTATGTTCAAACAATTAGTTAACAGGCCTATAATTAACGAGTTACGCACATCCTTTCAGCCGTCCCCGATAACTCACCTGCCAATTCAGAGAACGTTTAGAATCCCCAGAAGAGATCCTGGAATTCTAACATTCAATCCTGGAAAAAAGCCATTTACTCTCGTTTTTGATGGGGACAAAATTCCATCACAGGAAGGATTGCTTCAAGCCGTTACGGTTTCATCGTTAGATGAAGCAGCCCGCTATCTATTACTGTTAGGTGAATCATGTGAAATATTTATTTCAAACGATTATCGCAAGGAGAATCCTGAGGTTTATGCGGAAGTCAGGACGCTTTCTTATCCATCCTTAAGAAGTGCCCCTCCTTTCGATATCGAAACTGCTGCAGATCTCATGAAAAAACTGCCGCTCGATCTTAAAAGCCTGATGAAAAGTAACATCGCAATAACAGCAGCAGACAGGTTGCCCAGGACAATAGAAAAAAAATTCGTACATAAAAAAAGCGATGTTAACGTATTGATATCTGAGGTATTCTCCAGAGGGCGACTTCTTTATTTCAATATGTTTAACGAAACAGAAGAACTTACCTTTGACCATACTTCGGATCATGTGCAGGGGATGCTTATGCTTGAGGCATTGAGGCAGGCTGCAGTTGCAACTGCACACATACAGGGCTTGCCTTTTGATGGAGGACTAGCTCTGTTGAACTATGACACAAATTTTTTTCATTACCTTGAGCGTGATGTCCCGATTATTCTCAGAGCCTATTGCAGTTTTACAGCTGATGAAACAAGTAAAGACAAGGAAGCCCCTATCTACATTCAAGTCATACAATGGGGCAAAGTGTGTGCCGATGCAACGTTGAAAGCGTTTGCGTTTATCAACAGTCAGCATTACCAGCAACAGAAAGAGCGGGTTGAAAAAATATCATCACGAAGTAAAATTCAGTTCGAGACAAAAATAAACAGGATTCTCGAAGCAGCACCTTCGATATGATGCGGGTAGCAGTAGTTGGCGGGGGAATTTCAGGGATTGCATCCGCATTTTATCTGATGCAGCGGAATATTGCGGTTGACCTCTATGAGTCAGAAGATCGCATAGGGGGAAGAATCGGCAGTGAACAGCTTCATGGGCGATGGCTTGATTTCGGAGGAAAGAATATTGGTAAAAATTACGTGTTATTCAGGGACTTCGTTAAAAAATGCAGGGATCTTGATTATGAGTATTTTGGCTTTAATACATCACAACTTATAGGTGGTAAAGTAGTAAGGATAAGCAAGGAGGGGGCGAAACTTTTTAATACCCTCAGATTTATCGGGTTGTGCGGTTTCGATGGTATCCTGAAGCTTTATCCTCATGTCAGGGCAATTATCAAAGATCATCGACAGGGGGTACTGAACAGCGATTATTTTAATAACATAGCAGAGCATCATGACGATGTTTCACTTGCAGGATATTTAAAAGAACCATGTTTAAGTCAAATTATAAGACCAGTCACTGTAAGGATGAACGGTGCGGAACCTGATGAATGCTATCCTGGGAATTTTGGTTCAAACCTGGCCCTGGTGATTGACAGCTATGAACAGTTAAAGCACGGTATGCATGGAATGCTTGATGCCTTTCAAGCTATGACAAAAGCTCCTTCATTGAACATTCTCACCGGGCACAAAGTTACCTCACTTTCAAGAGATCAAGTAACTGGTTCCATAAGTATAGGTTATACCCATGGAGATGTTCAAGAAACGGCGATATATGACCGGGTGATTTCCGCACTGCCCGCCATCCAGTTGAGTGTAATTGTAGATAATATTCTTCCTGATGCTTCAGCATTGCTCCGGCAGATTAAGTATTATCCGATAGCTGTTGCCATAGTCAAATACAGACGGAATGTTTTCATGAAGACACACCGAGCCATGGTGTTTGATCAATCTTTTTCCTTAAGCAATGCAGGTGCTTATGGTATCAACGACCTTGATCTGGTACGTTATACGTTTAGCGGCAGAACCTCACGAACCGAGATATCTGAAAATTCAGATCCTGAAGATGTCATATCGCTGGGCGAGAAGATTGCCGCGCAGTATTTTAACATTAAGGACAACACAAGAGAGGCATTCGCATACAGATATATTTCGGAAGGCTTATGCGCTTATTCGCCTAAGCATTACCGTTTGCTTGGAAATATCGATAAAAAACTTGAACCGTTGACCGGATTTATCGCAACAGGTGATTACCGTCGTGGAGCATCTATTGAAGCTTGTTTCAGGGCTGCAGGTGAGTGTGTCGACAAATTATTCGGGGATCTGAATTGAAGGTCGTATCCTACATTCGTCAGTGTATAAAGGAAGGAACCCAGGTATCATCCTTCAATACCATGGCCGCAGCCATCCTTGGCGCGCCTATGCACTTCTCGTTTTACTTTATCTTCAAGTACCTCTTTCACCTTCCCTATGAAAACCTCACCCTTCGTATACTGGCAACTATCTTGTGTATTTCTGTAGTGTTTAAAAAAAAGGTGCCGGTTATTCTCCAGCCTTTTTTCTCCTATCACTGGCATTTTACCATAATATTTGTACTGCCTTTCATTTTTACCGTCAACCTCATCATGAACAATTTTCATGAGCTCTGGCTCTATTGGGAAATTTTCATGCTCTTTGTACTCATTGCATTTGTTCCTAACTGGTTGATGGTTCTTATAGATCTTGCTATCGGGGTCATAGGGGCGGTTATATTTTATTATTTGTCAACTCCACTTGTCCCGCTACACCCGACATTCAATATTCCGCTTTACCTTATTGTTCTTTCATGTACCATTCTTGCAGGTTATGTCTTCAGCTACAGCAACAAAAAAGGCATTATGGCTCAGGAAAGAAACAACGCTCTTCAGGCTCTTGCAGGCGGCATTGCCCATGAAATGCGAAATCCTCTCGGGCAGATCCGTTATAATTTTGATTCAATCCTACAGGAACTTCCGAGATATCATACCGAGAGTTTTGTCCCTCTGATTTCAGTCAACAGTCTTGAAAAAATCTATCAAAGGGTGGCCCAAGGCCAGATGGCGGTAAATCGGGGTATACAAGTGATTGACATGATTCTTGACGAAGTAAAGGAAGACGCTTTTCAGAAGAAAGGGTTCGCCTATTTTTCAGCATTCTCATTAACTCGTAAGGCTCTTGATGAATACAGTTATGAGTCGGATAAAGAAAGGGAACGCGTCTATTTCCGGGAAGATGATGATTTCATGTTTCTTGGGGCAGAAACCATGTATATTTTTGTCCTCTTCAACCTGATCATGAATGCTCTCTATTTTTTGCGCTCCTATCCTGATGGATATATCGATATCCATTTTCAGCGAGGTAAAACTCTGAACATGGTTTATGTAAGAGATACTGGACCTGGCGTTTCAAAAGAAATTCTTGGTAAACTTTTCGATCCCTTTTTTACATCCGGAAGAAAAGGCGGAACTGGATTAGGTCTGAGTTACTGCAAAAGGGTCATGCACTCTTTTGGAGGAGACATTATCTGTAATTCAGTTCAGGGAGAGTTTACCGAATTTATTCTAAGCTTTCCAGTACTCGGGGAATCAGATATTGCAGCCTATGAATCAAAACTCTATAGCGAAAATAGAGCTGTCTGTTCAGGAAAGAAACTCCTGCTTGTCGATAGTGATATTGAGAATGTAACGCAGATTCGTACCTACCTTCATTCTCTTGGTGTTAAGGCAGATGAGGTCTTAAGTGGATCGGAGGCAATAAGCAAGATAGAGTCAGGCCGGTATGATCTTCTTCTGGCGAACATCGATTTACTTGATTTTGATAGTTATGAGCTTGCATCCTGGATCAGAAGTACTGAAAAATATTTACCGATAGTAGTCTACACAAGGGAACCCTTGTTTATTGTGCGTGCACGTGTTGAAAAGTCAGGGATACAAGGCTTGCTTTCCATGCCGCTTGTCCTTGGAGATTTTTTACAGGTTCTCACAACATCTCTGCAATCAAAACCAGAAAAACAGAAAGGGACTCTTAAAGGTAAAATTGTTCTGGTTGTTGATGATTCGCCAGTCAACCTCATGGTCATAAAGAGTATTCTTCAGCAGCAAGGTATAATCGTTCTGGAGGCATCAAACGGTAAGGACGCGCTTGAAATGTTGGAACACCGGGACTGTGATTTGATGCTTATGGATATTCAGATGCCCGTTCTCGACGGTATCGAAGCAACAAAGCGAATACGATCCGGAAAAAATTCCAGCAGAAACATCCCGATCATAGGTCTGAGTGGCGACTCAAGTAACGAAACCGTATTGATGGCAATGCAAAACGGCATGAACAATTATATTATCAAACCTATAGATAATAAGGTGCTTGTAGAGAAAATCACCTCTTTGATCTAAAGATCCAAGAGATGTTCTGTTTTGTAACAAGCCTTATATGCTTACATCCCTACAATAAAAAGTTCATCATAATGCCTGCGGCAACTGCAGACCCGATTACACCTGCAACATTTGGAGCCATGGCGTGCATTATCAGGTGATTATCGGGATCAGCTTTCAGTCCTTCCACCTGCACGACAATTGCACTGTCGGGCACAGCCGAGACCCCTGCAGCCCCTATCAGAGGATTGATCCTGTTTTCTGGAGAAAGAAAAAGGTTCATGATTTTGGCAAAAAGTATTCCTCCAGCTGTTGAAATCATAAAGGCAGTGGCTCCAAGAACAAAAATATATACTGATTCCCGTGTTAGAAAAGTTGTCGCTTGTGTTGAAGCACCGATGGTGACCCCAAGCACGATGGTGACAATATCTATCATGGCATTTTTTGCAGTATCGGCAAGACGTTTTGTAACCATGGATTCTTTAAGCAGATTGCCTAAAAAAAGCATACCAAGAAGAGGCAGAGAGCCTGGAGCAATAAATCCTGTAAAAAGAACAGCGATAATCGGGAACAGTATTTTTTCCAGTTTGCTTACTGAACGTGGCGGCTTCATTTTTATTCTGCGCTCTTGTTTTGAAGTCAAAAGCCGCATGATCGGTGTTTGAATGATTGGAAGAAGAGCCATGTATGAGTAAGCAGCTAAGGCAATAGATCCAATGAGATGCGGAGCAAGTTTTGAGGATAGAAAGATAGCTGTCGGGCCATCAGCACCGCCAATTATTCCAATAGATGCAGACTCCGGATTTGTAAATCCCAAAGAAATGGCGCCGATATACGTTAAAAAAATGCCCAATTGAGCCGCAGCGCCAAGCAGCATCAGTTTTGGATTTGAAATCAGCGGGGAGAAATCGGTCATAGCACCGATACCAAGAAAAATAAGGGGAGGGAAAATTCCCTTCAGCACACCCATATAGAGATAATTCATAAGGCTGCCTTCCTCATATATTCCAAGATGCAGTCCGGCATGTTCAATAAATGGAGTGTTTCCGATCAGAATCCCGAATCCTATTGGTACGAGAAAAAGTGGTTTATACTCATGTCGGATGGCAAGATAAATGAATATCAGTCCTACCAGAATCATCAACAGGTGACCTGGGGTTGCATTGGCAAAACCGGAATTCTCAAAAAAGCGCACAATTCCTTCCATAATGGTATTATTCAATTTCGATCAGAATGTCGCCCTGCATAACGGTATCGCCTACAGCCACTTTTACCGTCTTCACAGTCCCGGTTTTTTCAGCAAAAACATTGTTTTCCATTTTCATGGCTTCAAGTACAATAACGGGCTGGTCCAGTTTAATCTTCATACCTGGCAGCACAGAGATTGCTATAATTGTTCCAGGAAGCGGTGCCTTGATTAAGCAAAGCCCGGAAGTATTGAGTACCGGCTCTTTGGAAGGAGCAGGAGGATTGTAGCGGACAAGTTTCGGCGTTTGAGGAGTTTTGATTTCTTTGCCCAGCTCAACCCGGTAAGAGGTTCCGTTAATCTCAACTTCGGCAAGGTTTTCTTCAAACGATTTGATTTCAACGTTGTACTTGTTTCCGCTTATGGTGAATTTATATCGCCTCATCGTTGAAAACGGTTAAAATTAATGACATTATATATTTTTGAATTCCAGGGAGAGTAAGATTTACCGACTTTTTTAATAGTCAGAATTGCAGTTTCCTCATCGTGCAACTCTTCAAGGTAAAGTGATATAGCAGTAGCAATTGCGGCACTGACTTCTCCTGGGACCAAAGTGCCGGCAAGTGCAGCCATTTCCTGACTGCCCTCTTTTTGAAATTTTTTTCTCAGGTTACGCGTGAGAAATTTTGGAAGTATACTAAAAAAGAGAAAAAGCAAAATGAGGGCTAGAAACACCACACTATAGCCGATGACGGCAAGGGTCCAATGCTCTTTGCCGATAGCCGAAAGATCAATCGGTAACATGAGAACGTCTGTTGTCATTGACTTTTAGCTGGTTAAAGTGGCAGAGTAGAGTGCTTTTTAGGAGGGTTGACATCTTTCTTTGTCGAAAGTGTCTGTAAAGCTCGGATTATTCTGAACCGGGTATTTCGAGGCTCAATGATATCATCGATATAGCCGTATTTTGCAGCCTCATAAGGATTGGCAAATTTTTCACGGTAATCGGCAGCATGTTCAGCAACAAACTTTGCACGTTCTTCCGGATTATCCATTGCGTTAAGATCGCGGTTATAAAGTACCTCTATAGCACCGATTGGCCCCATGACCGCAATTTCCGCAGTAGGCCAGGCATAATTAACATCCCCGCGCAACTGTTTGGAACTCATGACAATATAGGCTCCGCCATAGGCCTTTCGCAGGATAATAGTGATTTTCGGGACAGTGGCCTCTCCATAAGCAAATATCAGCTTCGCCCCATTACTGATAATACCTTCAAACTCCTGGGCACTTCCCGGAAGAAATCCAGGAACATCGACAAGAGTAACGATAGGGATATTAAAGGCATCACAGAATCTGACAAACCTGGCAGCTTTACGTGAAGCGTTAATGTCAAGGCATCCGGCAAGGAAGTTGGGTTGATTGGCTACAATGCCGGTTGATATTCCATTAAAAGTGACAAAACCGACAACGATGTTTCTTGCATATTGACGCTGTACTTCAAGAAACTCTCCATTGTCCGCAATCGAATGAATAATATCCTTGACATCATAAGGTATGGATGGTTTTTCAGGGATGATTGTATTCAGTTTATCATCCAGTCTGTCAGCAGGATCGCTGCAGACGGCTAATGGCGGTTCTTCAAGGTTATTTTGGGGCAGGTAACTGAGCAGTTTTTTTATCAGTAGGATGCCTTCGGTTTCATTAGCTCCAACAAAATGGGTAACTCCTGATTTTGTTGCATGAACGGTTGCGCCTCCAAGATCTTCATCAGTGATGGTTTCACCGGTAACAGTTTTAACAACTTTTGGCCCGGTGACAAACATGTAACTGTTTTTTTCCGCCATCACAACAAAGTCAGTAAGGGCAGGAGAGTATACGGCACCGCCGGCACATGGTCCGAAAATAGCTGATATCTGAGGAATAACACCCGATGCCATTACATTTCGCTGAAAAATACTGGCATATCCAGAAAGGCTTCTTACTCCTTCCTGAATTCTTGCTCCACCACTGTCATTAATTCCGATAATAGGCGCTCCGACTTTCATTGCCTGATCCATCACCTTACAGATTTTAAGCGCATTAGTCTCTGAAAGGGAACCGCCAAGAACAGTAAAATCCTGGGAAAAAATATAAACGGTGCGTCCATCGATGGTTCCATGACCCGTGATAACACCATCGGAAAGATACTGTTCCTTGTCAAGACTGAAATCGGTGGTTCGGTGAGTGACAAACATGTCGTATTCTTCAAAACTGCCTTCGTCAAGCAGCATATCGACGCGTTCACGTGCAGTGAATTTTCCTTTTTTATGTTGGGAATCTATGCGTTTTTCTCCACCTCCAAGGCGGGCTTTTTCGCGTTCCGCAATTAAGCGTTTCATTGTGTTTTAAGATATTGATTAACTAACTTGTCGGGCGGCGCTAACCTTTTTAAATAATATCACATGTGAACTTGGCAAGACGTTTATTTATCTCCCATTAAAGTAGTACTGACGCACATGCAACGGTTTATATTCCATTATTTTTCATTCTTTCGACCCTGAATATTGAAAAAAAAAAGGGATTATCCGCCTTTAGCTTGCAAGCAGGGATGAATAATATGAAATTAGATTTTTTTCGAAGTTAAAAGAGAGTATAAAAACCATGACAAAGGATCTTCAACTTGCCATTGAATTAGCCGAACAGGCCGGCCGTTTAACCTTGGACTATTATTCGTCAACTTCTCTTCAGGTTTTCACAAAAAGGGATGCAACACCTGTTACAGAAGCAGACCGAAAAGCCGAAGAACTTATACGAAAAGGGATTATATCACATTATCCAGAAGACGGGCTCCTAGGGGAAGAATTTGAAGAGCGTCAATCTGTTAACAATCGGCGCTGGATTATTGATCCAATTGATGGAACAAAAGCGTTCATACATAAAGTCCCGCTTTATGGTGTTATGATTGCCCTGGAAGTTGATGCCTTTCTTCAACTGGGGGTTGTATATTTTCCAGCTCTTGGAGAGTTGTATTATGCTGAAAGGGGAAAGGGAGCTTTTCTGAATGGATCACCTATTTCGGTTTCAAGCATTACGGATATCAGCCAGTCAACCGTTCTCTATACTGAACGAGAGTATCTTCTTGACCCGCCAACCGAGCATCCGGTGGACGCCCTTCGCAGTAAAGCTGGCCTTGTGCGTGGCTGGGGCGATTGTTACGGCCACATGCTTGTTGCCTCAGGACGTGCAGAAGTTTCAGTGGACAAAATCATGAATCCGTGGGATTGTGCCGCACTGATTCCTATTGTGCTTGAAGCAGGAGGATGCTGTTTCGACTACAGGGGTCTCACAACAATATCAGGAGAAGGTTTGGTTAGTGCTAATAAGGCAATCGGCACCGGTTTGTTGAAAGCTATTGAAAAATAGGTCTGAAGTTTATGATGATAACGGTACTCTTATTTATTAATATTGTCCTGCTTCTTGGTATTCTGGCATTGTTGTTAATTGGCTGGCCTGGCAGGGAACTGAAGGAAATCGAAAAAATAGGACGGGAACTCAGGCGTGAACTGGCTCAGCAGAGGGCAGATTCAATCCAGCTTCTCCATGCAATGCGAATTGAACTTGAAGAATCTATCAGGGAAACTCTCGAAAATCAATGTGGATCTTTGGAGTTGATGAACAGACGCTCATCATCCGGACAGAATAAATTATCCTTCAACGGTCAAAAGGGGCATACAATGCGTGACGAAGAAAACACAGATACTGAGAGCATTGCTGATCTCGTTGTAAAGCCATCTAAAAATCACCACAATGATTTTCCAGAGAGCAACAGGCAGTTGCTGCTTTTTCAGGAAATAGAAGAAATAGAAAAGAAATTACCGGTAGATTCGGAATATGTTATGGGTAGTGTATTCGAGGACGATGACCTTCCGGATATTGAGGAGGAGGTAGATAAATGCTGATTGTTACAATTATTGAAGTGCTTTAGCAATTGCTTTAGCAAAACTTGATGCATTGAAGTCTTCAGGTATAACATCCACTTGAACTCCCATTTTTTTCAATGCACTGGCAGTTGTTGTACCAATGGCAGCTATCTGTACACCGAGAGGAAGTGTTGTGGTTCCAAGTGCTTCAAAAAAATTCACTGCCGTCGATGGACTGGTAAAAGAAAGACATGAAAGCCCGCCATTTTCAAGCAACAGCTTAACTTTTGTACTCTCTTCAAGCGAAGGAGGAAGATTTTCATAAACGATTATTTCAACACATGTTCCCCCACGTTTTTGAATAATCGAAGGAATGATTCCCAGCGAAAGACTACCTTTGAGAAAAAGAAAAGTGTGTCCTTTAATACAATCATCACTGATTTCCTCCATCAAAGTGGCGGCATCAGCAATTTTCGGTATCGGTTCAGTCGTAACTCCATGAGCAGCAAGATCTTGCGAAGTTGTTTTGCCTACAGCCCAGATCTTAAGTTGCTGAAGATTTTTCAGTTCTTCCGGACGCTCCAGAAGAAGCTGTTCCATGAAAAAGCTGACACTGTTCGGGCTTGTAAAAAAGACACCGTCAAACTCAAGCAACGAGGGAACCTTCCAACCCGAAACGGGCCTGATCTCGATTGTCGGAAAGACAAACGAGTTCAGGCCGTATTGTTCCAGTTCTTTAACAAATGAAGCCGCCTGATTTTTCGGACGGGTAACGAGGACAGTTTTCATCAGCGGGTTTTGCGGATTTCCGACAGAATTTTTTCTGCACCCTGTTTCAAAAGTTCCTCTGCAAGAGCAATACCGACTTCTTCTGCCTGTTCTGGAGAAGTCAGGCCGGTTTTTGTCATTTCATTGTGCAGACCAACTTTGCCATCAACAGAGCCAACATAAGCAAGAAGTTTCAAAGTCCCGTTTTTAAACGAAGCATAGGCTCCGATAGGAATCTGGCATCCACCCTGCAAATGACGTAACAGTGCACGTTCCGCCCTGCAGCAGTATTCTGTAGTGGAATGGTTGAGAATTCTAACAATCTCTCTTGTCTGTTCGTCATCCACACGGGTCTCAATACCAAGCGCACCTTGTCCTACAGCAGGAAGCATAACCTCGTGCGGCAAGATTTCTGAAATGCGGTCACTGAAATTCAAACGGAAAACGCCCGCATAAGCAAGCATCATAGCGTCAAATTTACCTTCATCAAACTTCTGGAAGCGGGTGTTGAGGTTGCCCCTGATGTCGCATATCTCAAAATCAGGGCGAAGGCTTAACAACTGCGACATTCTGCGAAGGCTGCTTGTTGCCACTTTCGCATTTTGCGGAAGATCTTTCAGCTTAGCTCCATTCTTTGAAATGATTACATCCCTCGTGTCTTCGCGTTCGGTAAAAGAGGTAATCAAAAGTCCTTTCGGTGTACTGGTCGGAACATCCTTCAAACTATGGACCGCAAGGTCGATTTCCTTAGTGATAAGATGTTTTTCAATATCCTTTGTGAACAATCCCATATCCCCGATTTTTGAAAGGGGAGAGTCAAGAAGTACGTCACCAGTTGTTTTAACCAGTTTAAGAGTAATTTCAAGCTCAGGAAAATGTCTGGAAAGTTCCGTTTTTGTAAATTCTGCCTGCCACAAAGCGAGGGGGCTGGATCTTGTGCCGATGATAAGCTGTTTTTTCAATGCAATTACAGATTTTTATTTAGTGTGACTGATTTGGTTCTTCAAGATCAAATACGTTGCGGACAAGATTGACCCTGCTCGGTATTGAGTCCGTAGTATCAATAGGAGCTTTGAGCATTTTAATAGGGTGATGCAGAATTTTTTTAAGGATCCTGTCCGTTAGATGTTCCATTCTTGCGAGTTCCTCTTCACTGACTTTGTAACGATAACGTTCAATCTCCTTATCCTTTATTTCAATAAACTTTGACTGAAGATCTACAATGGTAGGACGAACTTTCAAAGTATTGATCCATTGTCCGAAAGCCACGAGTTCTTCTTCGATAATCGCATGAACTTTAGGCAGTTCAGCACTTCGGCGTTCAAGGTTTTTGTCAATAATATGCTTAAGAGCATCAATATCCTTGAGGAACATATTCTGCAGCTTGGCAATACTTGGATCAACGTTTCTTGGTAATCCAAGGTCAAGAATAATGACAGGCTTCAGCTTGCGTTTAAGCATGGACTGATGCATTTCAGCCTCATTAAGAATGTACTCCTTAGTACTTACCGCAGTGATAATTATATCAAATTCGTGAAGATGATCCTTGAACGATTCAAAGGGAAGGACCTGTTTCGTTCCGAGTTCTTCTGCAAGAGTCTCAGCTTTTGTCAACGTCCTATTGGTAATAACAATATTGCGGGCGTTTTTCTGAAACATGTGTTTTGCTGCAAGCTCACCTGTTTCGCCGGCTCCGACAAGCAGTACCTTCTTCAGTGACAGGTTCGAAAAAATCTTCTGGGCAAGTTCAACGGCAGCATAGCTCACCGAGACAGCCCCTTCCATTATTTTCGTTTTTGTTTTAACCTTTTTGGCAACACTGAATGCTGTGTGGCAGAGGCGAGTAATAAGAATACCTGCTGACTGTGTTTCCGCAGCGATCCGGTAGGCATTTTTGACCTGCCCTAAAATTTGGCCTTCACCAAGAACAAGAGAATCAATTGCGCTTGCAACCTCAAAAATATGACGCGCTGTTCCACAATAAAAACGATTGAAGAAGTGTTCCGGGCGTACCTCCTTGCGTGCATCCTTAAAGGAGATGAGATACTCCTTGAGGAACTCACCAGTTACTTCGTGCATTGCAGGCACTACATAAAGTTCTGTACGATTGCAAGTCGAAATCACCATGGCCTCATGGGCCAGTCCGCTCGAAATAAGACCAGAAATGAACTCCTTGTTCTGAACTTCTGTAAGAGATATTCTTTCGCGGATTTCAATAGGTGCTGTCTTGTGGTTGACACCAACTGAAATGATGTTCATAGAGAGAGTCGTTTAAGTGAGCTGATTACGCACAATGCAATAACAACACAGTATCCGGAATTAAGCCATGAGCCCTAAATATATCGTAAAAGCCCATATTTTCAAACATAAGTGCTTAAGTATATTATAAGCGCAGCTTATGAAATGTTGGTGAAAAAAACGTCATAAGCACAATCAAAAGGGCAGTAAAGATAAAAAGAAAGATAAATAGATAAGCCATATGTTTTATGTCCCATCCGATGATTGGCTTTATAAAAATACTGGTACCATACAGTAACCATATAATAATCAGCGTGATAAGTTTTGGTTCCAGAAGCGAGATAGCTTCCCCGGAAGCCCTTTGCTCTACGACACCGGCAAAAAGTGTAATAGAAAGAAAGAGAAACCCGAAAGCCACAGCATGCATGGTAAGTTTTTCAAGCACTTCAAGATTAGGAAGCCGCTGAAAAAGTAATTCAAAACGGTTTTGCTGAATCTGCCTGAAAAGCAAGAGATAAAGAATGCTATAGAGACCTGCAATTGCAATAGCGCTGAACCCGAAAATGGTAGCGATCAGGTGTACACCCATTCCGATGCCGCTGAATGTTCCAATTCCTGTATTGGGGAGTTGGGCTGTCAAAATTGAGGAGATAAGCTGTGACCCGGCAGCAAAGGTAATAACAAAAAACCCTGTCTTGTCGCTTTTAGTGGTAAACTCTATAAACAGATACGTGATGATCAAAGTAAGCGCTACCATGGTCATCAGATTTACCGTAGAATAACTGATTTTATACCCTTCCAGAGAGGTCAGAAGCCCCAGATAAACCACATGAGTCAGGACGGTCAAGGCAAGAAGAGGCTGTTTATATGTTTTTGCCAGTTGAATATCCTTGAAAAAATGGGCTCCATAAAGAACTGTAGTTGACAGATAAAGTAACGAAACGACCTGATTGAGGACAAGTAACGGTAAATTATTGAGTAATATATTGTTCATTGTCCAAGTAATAAATGTAGTGATTAGCTGATATATCGATTTATAGGAACCCAGTAATCGTTGTCAAATTACTCTGGTTTTTCAAATCAAAGATTGTGCCATAATTACAAAGAAATAATGTATATTCGGGCCAATACTGGGATACAAATATACTTATTTACAAGGATAAAAGATGAGCTCCACAAAGAATATTAGGAATATAGCCATTATCGCTCACGTTG
Source organism: Chlorobium sp. (assembly GCA_005843835.1). GTDB lineage: Bacteria > Bacteroidota > Chlorobiia > Chlorobiales > Chlorobiaceae > Chlorobium. The sequence goes on along the minus strand of SZXZ01000080.1, from coordinate 16,223 downwards.
ATCATGGAAAAACAACACTGGTAGATTCAATTTTTCAAAAAACAGGTGCCTTCAGGGATAATCAGCAGGTAAACGTTCGAGTACTGGATTCAAACCCTCAGGAAAGAGAGCGGGGGATTACCATTTTTTCAAAAAACGCTGCCGCAGTTTACAAAGATCATAAAATAAATATTGTTGATACACCCGGTCATGCCGATTTTGGAGGCGAGGTCGAGCGTATTCTCCAGATGGTCGATGGCGTGTTGCTGCTTGTCGATGCATTCGAAGGTCCCATGCCGCAGACGAAGTTTGTATTGCGCAAAGCCCTCGAACTGCATTTAAAACCCATTGTTGTCATCAATAAGATAGATCGGCCACAGTCCGACCCGGTCAAAGTACACGATCAGGTACTGGATCTTTTTATCGCCCTTGGTGCCGAAGAACATCAGATTGAATTCCCTTATATCTTTACATCAGCAAAAAATGGTGTCGCCAAGTACAGCATGGACGACGAAGATGGAGATATGAGCCTTCTGCTCGACATGATTATCAAGGAGATTCCTGCACCGGTTGCCCACGACGACGGAGGTTTCCAGATGCTGGTAACTACCCTTGACTACAGCGATTACATTGGCAAAATAGCCATCGGCCGTATACATCGAGGCAAAGTCAGCCCCGGCAGCCAGCTTGCAGTGGTCGGCCCGGATGGAGTTGTAGGCAAAGGCTCCGTTACAAAAGTATTCCTTTTCGACAAATTGCAGAAGATCGAGGCCAAGGAAGCAACCTCCGGCGACATTATTGCCATTGCAGGTATACCGGACGCTACCGTAGGCATGACACTCGCATCAGTTGAAGATCCTGAGTCACTTGCATCGTTTGATATCAGCAAACCGACACTCTCCATGCTTTTCTCGGTAAACGACTCACCCTTTGCCGGTCTTGAAGGCAAGGAAGTCACCAGCCGAAAGATTCGTGAAAGGCTGATGAAAGAAAAAATGACTAATGTAGCCCTTAACGTAGAAGAGACAGACAGTGCCGATACATTCCGAGTTTCAGGTCGAGGCGAACTTCACCTTTCAGTGCTGATCGAAACCATGAGACGCGAAGGATACGAACTAGCCATCGCAAGGCCGGAAGTCATCATGCACAATGATGAAGACGGAACCCTTCTCGAGCCGATTGAGCACGTAACTATTGATATTCCCGAAGAGTACACCGGTGTTATTATCGAAAAAATGGGTCGCAGAAAAGCTGAAATGACCCACATGGGGACACTTCGAGGCGGAATGGTCAGGGTTGAATTTGAAATTCCAACAAGAGGCCTGATCGGTTACAATCTTGAGTTTACAACCGATACCAAAGGTGAGGGAATACTTTCACACGTCTTCTACAACTACCAGCCGTTCAAGGGTAAATTACCATCACGAGAAAGTGGTGCACTTGTTGTCGCTGAAACAGGAACTTGTGTTGCCTACTCACTCAGCGCCCTTGAAGATCGCGGAACCTTTTTTGTGTCACCAAACACAAAGGTCTATGCGGGAATGATTGTCGGAGAGTCGACCAGAGGATTGGACATAACAATCAATGTCTGCAAAACCAAAAAACTCAGCAACATGCGCTCTTCCGGAACAGACGAATCGCTTCGCCTGACTCCGCCAAAAATTCTTTCATTAGAGCAGGCGCTTGAGTTCATCAATGATGACGAGCTTCTCGAGGTAACTCCCCAGAGCATCCGGCTAAGAAAGAAAATTCTTGATGTAAACCTCAGGGCAAAGGCAACCAAAAAAGCGAATGCCTAATTCTCGAAGAAAAGTCTTTTCAGTTGTGTCCGGGCGCTTGAAAACAGTTCCTGGACCACTGATTCTTCTCGATGAGTGAGTTCGGCAATCTCAGTAAAGCTTTTCTTTTCCTGTTCTTTCATTCGGTAAACCTCCCGTTCCTCTGCCGTCAATTTTTCAATACATCTGTTGATCTTCAGATTATCGCCTTCAATTGAGGAAATTTCTGTAGCCTGCCCGCCGGAAAAAGAACCCTCTTTACGTCCAAAAAGCTCCTCCGAGGTCGCAGGGACTGGTGCATCACTGCTGACATCACCGAAAAGTCTTACAAAACTCATAAAGTCAAGACCGCCAGCTTCGCAGGGCGTGATCGCATCTTCAAGTATTTCGCGGGCCAGTTTTTGAAATTTATCACGGATTTCAGGCAGTCTGACCGCAAAGTCGAAACTGTCATCCTTATCCCTGGCATCCGCACTGTAAGGCACCTTCATAAGAACGCTTATGCCTGCAGCTTCAGCATATTTTTCAGCAATGCCGCTGCCGTCATCACGGTTAATAATCAAACCAAGCAGTCGCGATTCTCCTCCTATTGTTCGGAAATAGTTATTTGCCTGACATATATTGTTTGCAGTAAAAATAGACTGTCGATCATTGTTCGTAACAAGAATTACTTCCTCGCTGAGTGATCGGGCCAGAGGTGTAGCAAATCCACCGCAGACAACATCTCCAAGAAAATCCATCAGAATCAAATCGATATCCCAGCTGAATATTCCCAGCTTTTCAAGGGTATCGAACCCCGATATTATTCCTCTGCCACCGCATCCTCTCCCAACCTGAGGTCCACCAAGCTCAATACCATAAATTGGCTGGGGGAAATCAGCTATTTCCCTGCGAAAGACAATATCGCTGATCAAAACCTGTTGATTCAATGCATTTCTTTCTGCAAAGACATCAGTAACCGTAGGCAGAGGAATACCGCCAAAGAGTGAAGTTGTTGAATCGTGCTTAGGATCACACCCGAGTTGAAGCACCCGTTTATTCATCAAAGCGAATGTAGCGCTTAAATTGGTTGTCGTAAAGCTTTTGCCTATTCCGCCTTTCCCATATATAGCTATTGTTCTTGCTGCCATCAGATACTGTATATAAATAATGCGTTAGATATCATGTTATGCCATCATGCTGTGTACCGGTTTTCCAAAGAAGAATCATTTTAAGGCAGTCAGGATCATTAAATGCCTGCATATAGGCAGAAGAAATATCATCCTCAACTGTGTGCCGATGAGTAAATATTCTTTCAGCATTTAGCTTATGGTTAGCAATAAGATCTTTTACGCGCTCAAGATCGCCTTTAGCCCACTGTTTGGCGGCAATAAACGAGAGCTCTTTCTGAAAGGCCTGCGAGTAATCAATGTTTATTCGTTGGTAATAACCTCCAAGAAGAACAACTCCTCTAAATTTTAAAAACTTGAGACCCGTATCAATAGCGCTCATTATTCCTGTACTGTCAATCAGAACATCAAACTCATGACCTGCCAATGCCACGGAGACATCCTCAGTTTCCGGGTTAACACGCATGTCAGCCGTAGAGTATTTAAGTCTGTTTTTTTGTGGATCAGTAGCTGCCACGAGTTTTGCTCCCATCAGCTTGGCCAGTTCGGTCGCAAGAATACCAACAGCTCCCTGCCCAAGTACCAGTACTTTTTTGTTTTTAACCTGTGCGAGATCAACAATATGAAGTGCTGTTGCTCCAAGGGGAAGAGCAATCCCGTTCTCCGGATTGTCGATATTATCAAGCAGAGTAATGCTTTCGACAGGGCATACAATGTATTCCGATGCGCCTCCAAAAGCAGCATTAACACCCTCATAACCAAAAGATCCGGCAACATAGGCAAACTTGCCTATCAGGCTCTGGTTGACATGATCACCAGCCTGAATAATTTTTCCAACAGTCTCATAGCCGGGTATAAATGGAAAAATGAATGGCCAGGAAGGTATCAAGCCATTATATGCCATTTTTTCGGTACCGGTACTAATTGACGACCAATAGGTTTCAACAAGCACATCAGTTGACGAAACAGATTTCAGTGAAACTTCACAAAGTTCAATCTGCCTTACGCCCCGGAAGACGATAGCTTTTGCTTTCATAACAAATATTTTGTCGGGGGTTGCTCAGGTCGCCTGACGTTGTTTCAGCTTTTTTTCATTGTGCTTTTCAAGAAGCAGACGGATGACGAATTGCGCAGCATTGATGAGGTAACTCAGATAAGCAAGCAGAGCTGTTCGGATAAGAATAGTTTCATCAAGTCCCATAAAAAACAGGATAAAGTATGAGACATGAACAACCATGGCTATTGCACTGCCAAAGTCCTCCCAGAAAAATTCCGGTGCAAAGGCAAAAGCGCCAAAGACTTCCTTTTCAAAAAACCCCCCAGTTACAAAAATCAACACAAGCATGAGAGTTTTCAGTACTACAAAAAAGGTAATCCAGTAAAAGTTGTCAATCCAGACATGAGATTGATAGAGATACGTAACAGTGACGCCTACAAGAAACATAAAAAACTGTATGGGTGCCAGGATTCCCTGTACTTTTGTCCATACCGATGCATTTCTTCGTTCAAGCTGTTCAGGTGTGTAACGAGGCATAAAACATTGAGTTCACTGGTGATAGCAGAAGATCTATAACTACTTTTCATAAAAGTAGTTGAATATAGTAAAAATCGGTAGTGGCGACAAGTGAAGCTTAAGAAGCCCTATGCAGCCGATTATTGTATAGTCCAGTCATAGGCGTTGTAGAGCGAAGATATAAGGTTGACATCAGCGTTATGGATGTGGCTGTTAAAACCCTCAAGTTCATCATAGTAATAAAGAAACGTTCTAGGTTGTTCCCCGTGCAGAATTTTTTGATAGTTTTTCCATAGAAGAAGTTTACGTTCTTCAGGAAGTGGATGGTTGAGTTCAGAAATAATTATATCAAGCTCACTATTTTGAAATGCCGACGAGTTAAACGTATGCTTCGCGAAATCGGAACCCCAGATAATAAGTTGGAAAGGCAGTGTTTCAGCAGCCATTCCTGATAAGGCAGCATTATAACGGAACTCGTTTTGGTTTTTTAAAAATATCAAACTCTCATCAAATTTCAGATGGCACTCTATGCCAATGTCGCGGAGGTTCTGCTGTACAATAGTTGCAGCATAGTTTCGCCGAGGATTCCCGACCGGTGCAGCAAGTTCAAAAGAGAATCTTTTTCCGTTTTTCTGCAGAATGCCATCTTGACCAAGATTCCAGCCATCCTCATGCAGTAACGCTAAAGCTTTCTTAGGGTTGAAGTTGTAAGGGTCAAGAGATGTGTTGGCAATCGCTTTATAAGCTGGCGAAAGTGATGTGTTAACAATAGTCGCATGCTCCGGCCCCATGAATCCGTCAATAATTGATTGACGGTCAATAGCTAGAGTGAGTGCCTGCCGAACTAATTTACTGCCAAACAGGGTATTCGGCAGAATTGTACCGTTATTTCGGAAAGCTTCACCATCAATATTCAGCCATACAACACTATCGAAGTATCGGTTCTTAACCGGTTTGATAATAAGAGAAGGAGTTGTCCTGGCAAGTTCTTTAACATCTTTAGGATTAATTCCTCCCCCAGATATCATCGCATCAATCTGACCCGATTTCAGCATCGAAAGCCTCGTAGTGTATTCCGGCACAATAAGAAAAATCATGTTCTGTATCACAGCAGGATGGGGCAGTTGTGACAAAGGGTTTGTCACTAGCTCAAGTTTTACCTGCCGTGTCCATTTTTTCACTTTAAAAGGTCCAGCGCTTACCACTGGGATTTCAGAAGCCTTTGCCCGAATATCCTCAGGTGAATAAGATTTAAAAATATGTTCAGCAACCGGCATCAGATCATTAAAATGATCAAGCACAATCTCCTTATACATTGGCTTGTTAAAATGCAGAACCAGTGTGGAATCATCAGGAGTTTCTACAGCATGCTGGATATCAGCCGTTCCATCAGGAAGGAGCAAAAGATCATTAAGATAGTGCTGTCTTGAACTGGCAATTTTCGGATGTTTGTATAATGCATAAGAGTATTTAAAATCATGCGAGGTAACGTTCTTCCCGTCTTCCCATACGATCTTGTTTCTGAGGTGAAAGGTGACGTGTTTACCGTCTTTAGAGAAATCCCAGCTTTTTGCAGTATTTGGTACAAAGGTAATGGTTCCGTTTTTTTCGTCATAAGCCGCTTTAACGAGAGAGGGATAAAGAAGCGAGCATACCTCCCGCGACATGGAAAGCTGTATAAGCAGGGGATTGAGATAGTCAAAATCAGCAGAGATCCCGGTAATAATCCGGTTGCGTCGAAGTTCGTCAGAGTTATTTTTGCAGGAGGAGATTCCGCAGAGGAGCAAAAGTATTGTACCCGTAAAGAGTATTTTTCGCAAAACGATAATTATCATTATGTATAAAGATGTATGAGCAGATACTCAAGGTAGGAAATTATCGGTAATGAATCTGTTATACCTTTTATTGTTTGTCCATAATTACCATTTCGAAATTCCATTACTCTTCAGCCATTGCTGAGCCTCAGGACTACCAAGCTTAGCCGCTTGTAATAAGTCTGCTGTAGCCCCTTGTTTATCGCTCTGATCAAGTTTTAAAGCAGCTCTGTTGAGGTAAGCTGGAATAAATGATGGACTTATCTCAATTGCCTTCGCAAAATCTGCTGTAGCTCCCTGAATATCTCCCAAATCCGATTTTATGCTCCCCCGATTGTTATAGGCATCAGCAAATGTCGGGTTGAGTTCAATTGCTTTAGAGTAGTCAACTAAGGCCCCTTCGACGTCATTGTTTCCGAATTTAATTTCAGCACTCGAAAAAAAGTTTTTTGCGTCATCAGTCGTATTCGCAGTTGCAATATGACATGCAGGCATAACAGCAATTATCACTGCAAAAAGAATCCATAAAAAATCTTTCATGATCAATGTTAATTGTTGATTAAAAAGGTATCCAAAATGGATGGGGCAAATATTTACCCCATCCGTTATGATTCATTCCGGGTTAGAAGGTCTGTGTCAAACCAACATTAAAAGACCTACCCTGTCCCGCAACCGATTCAAATGGTGTAAGTCGTCCATTTGTAAGGTTGTGGTCGTAGTTGATGCCACCAAGCGGGAGGTAATAAAACCTGTCAAGCAGGTTCGTGATGCCAAAGTCCAGCCGAAGATTTTTCCATTGGTATGACGTACGAAGATTTAGTACGGCGAAACCCGGGGTTGTCGGCTCTTTACGCAGGGCATCAACTTCTGTTTTATCGCTGACAAGTTGCAGTTCCACAGCATTAGCCCATCCAGCAACTCTCTGTTCCAGCGTAAGGTAACCATGAAGCGGCATTATGTGGTAGAGATTGTTTCCTGTGTCAGAGTTACGGCCATGCACGTAGCCAAGACTTCCATTAAGTTGACCGTGCCCTAAGCGGCTGTTCTCCCATACACCAACTTTTCCAGACACATCCAGCCCATAGATTCTGGCATCATGATTGGCAAACTGTAGGATGTTGCCGGTTGTTTGAGGCTTTAACACATTGACATCAATGTAATCATTGATATAGGTGTAGTAAGGTGTAACCTTTAATTCCCAGTTTTTGCGGTTACTGTCGTGCCAGTCTGCAGAGAGACTGAAGGTATTGGCAACTTCGGGCTTAAGGTCAAGATTGCCTACATAAGCATTACCGTCACCAACCCAATTAATCATTCCGCTGCACATAAAGCTTTTCGACCACGCATAGCGTTCATAAAGGTTTGGTGAACGGGTTTTACGGGCATAACCGAGCTCATAGTCAGCATTCGATGTAGGTTGAAATCTGGCAAGGGCCGTTACGTCCAGATTGTTATCGTTGCGGCCGTGGTCCAGAGCATTAAAGATTTTGGCATCAGGAGCATACATCATGCCGGAGTTGTACCCCTGAACACTTCCGGTATTCATCTGCACCAACTCGTCCCGTACACCGAGAATGGTTGTCACCTCATTGCTCACCTTTGATTCCCATTCGGCAAACACACTGTACCGGTCACGATGGCCATCATTGATATTGACGAACGTGTTCGGTGACATAGTCGCTGAACCGGGTACTGCAGGCCAGGAGTCGTTCAAGGTAAATCGGTGGTATTCATTGCCCAATCGCAGAATGTTCCTTTCAGCAAATGGAATATCCGTCTTCAATGAATATCCAAGATCAATACCCCGAGTTTCCATCGGCATATATTTCATTCCTGTCTGTACAGCAGGGATTGCCAGTTTATCATCGCCAGAATCCATCCTGTGGTATGTATTATCCCAGAATGCCTTAGCATCAAGCTTTCCCCAACGAAAGCTACTCTTGTAGCCAAGATTGATAAACGAGGCATTGTTGTTGACCATGTCCATCCACTGGTTGACAAACCCCTGATCAGGAATCGATTGATGCCCGGCTTTAAGGGTAAGAAGGCTGCTGTCGCCTTTAAGGGCTAAAGTCCCCCCAAGATTACGCGATTCGTAATAGGTAGAGGTTACGGTATTGCCACGACCATCCTTGTAGTCATTGGCGTGATCAATCGACCCGGTGACTCCAAAGCTGAGGTTGCTGTTTGCGACTGCACCTGAAAATGCCGCACCGGTACTACGATTGACGCTTCTATAATAGGTCGAAACACTGCCCGCCCCTTTGACACCCCCACCAAACAGTGCAAAACTCGGTTGATCTGATTCAACGTTGATGGTACCCCCGATGTTATCACCGCCGTAACTCACAGGCGTAACACCTGTTTTAACTCCGATAATGCTCACGTTTGAGGTTGCAATGTATGACAACGGTGGATTCATGTGGTTGGCGCAGGCCGATGTCAGACACATACCGTCAACATAAATAGTTAAACGGTCATCTCCCAGTCCATGAATGATCGGCAGGCTCGAAACCCCGCCTCCCGTAGCAAGTGTTACGCCCGGCACATCTTTCAGTAACGAGGCAGTATCACTGGTTTTTACTCCATTGGACGCCATAGGGTCTTCTCTTTTTTCTGATGTTCCTGTAATAACAGTTTCAGGGCTTATTGCTTCCTGACATAAAACCGGTAACGGTAGAGTTGCAGTAGCGAACAAAAACACAAATGGCGTTATAAAAAATCTTTGTGACGTTTTCATATTGATTACTAAACAAAAAGTTACATAAAACGGGCATCACCCTGTAGCACAGAGATTCCGATAATAAGGAAGTCCGTTATTTTTTATATCTGAAGAAGTTTCAGGTACCCACACCATATACAGCATCAATTAGCACTATAAGAGCTACATATTCCAGTATTGCAATTATGTGTATAAACAGGGCATATACCTGTAGGAAGAATGACGTTAAGCGTTTGGAGGATGGTCGATCTTGCGCAAGACACCATCGAGTATAAACGAAGGGGGAGCAGAGGTAAAGCTATGAGCAGTGTTTGTTGTCAGAAGTGGATGTTGCATGTTAGTCACAAGACCCGGCATTGCACTCAGCACTTGTTCCAGCGTTTTAGTTGGCAACTGTTTTTCAGCTGATGCAGACTTGGTGTCTGTAGATGAAGCAATTTGTTTATGTAAAAAACAACGTCCGCAACAATCCAATGTTTTCTTCTCACAGGCAGATTCAGCAATTGCTTTTTGATTTACAAAGAAAAGTCCGTAACAAACGAGTACACAGTTTGTTTGTAAAAACAACCCGACTAGCGTAAAAATTGCTATAGATCGGGTTACTGTACTCATAAATTCATACTGATGTTTGAGAAATAGGATTTACCGACAATAAGATAGCAGATAAGTCCTATACATCATAATACTTCCTGAAATATTCCAGACATGAGCACTTTCTATTCAGAAATAAATATCAGCCCTAAACGAACGGATAACTCCACAGTCGCTTTCTTTCCAGAAGTGAGTATGGTCTTGTTCGAAACCTTTCCGCCGTTAAGCTGTGCGCGGTCAAGATTGGCACGCCAGAGATTTGCTCCCCTCAGGTCCGCACCATAAAGATCAGCATGCTCCATGTTAGCTTCCTGAAAATCACATCCTCTCAAATCGGCAAACCGTAAATTACAGTTACTCAAATCGGCACCTCGAAAGTTGGCATCAGAAAGCTTTGCATTGCTGAGGTCAGCATAACTGAGATTTTTATGATCAAGAGGGGCTTCTGTAAGATCAATGTTCATGTTTTTGTTTTGTTTGCGCCTGTCATTCCAGGCAAAGACATTACTTTTTAATTGTTGATACTGGAGGATGTTATAGGCTGTTTTAGAAGGGGTTCCCTGACTCCATATATTTTTCGGCCCAGATGTTTCTGCAGAGTTTTCAACAACTATGTCAGATAACGGTTTATCATTGCTCAGCCTTGCAACTGATTGAGCAGTATCCACAAGAGTATTGGCTGGCGCTGAACTTTTTTTGCCAGACTGAATTGCTGTAAGAGATGTGGTTGAAGTGGAAGGCGGACGATCAACAACAAAAAATGCACCGTGATTTTCAGCCCACATATTGGAAGCCGGCTTGCCACTCTCAAGAATGGTTTTTTCCGATACTGTGACACCGTTTATATTTGCCCGGCTCATATTCGCCCTCCAAAGATAAATGCCTCGTAAATCAGCTCCTCTAAGATCAGTATTCACCATTGAAGCTTCACGAAAGTTGCAGTCACGAAGATTCGATTCTCTCATGTCAGCATTCGTGCAATCTGCTTTTTTCAGTATTCCACCCTCAAGAATTGCCTTATGAAAGTTAGCACCATAAAGCACTGCTCCCTCAAGATCAGCACCGCGCAGAACAGCATTTTCAAGATTTGCCTTAATCAAAAGAGAACCGTTCAAATGTGCATGTTCAAGTGAAGAATTCTTCAAATCCGCATTACTCAGGTCCGATTGGCTGAGAAGTGCACCCGAAAGGTTTGCGTTATGCAGGTCAATGTGCCTAAGATTTCGGCCCTTAAGATCAGCTCCTGAAAGGTCTGGAATGGACTCTTTATGAAGGGCTCTCATACTGTTCCATGATGCAACCCCGGATCGCAGCACGTTAACATCAGAAGTATTATAAGCCCAAACCTTTGGTTCAAAAAAGTTACCAAAAGCAGCACAGACCAGAAGTGATCGAAATAAATGAACAACCTTTGAATCCATAACACAATCCGGTTAGTTGACTACAAATAAGTTGACTGATGTTCATTGGATATTGCAAATAATCGTAACAAGAAAAAGCCGTCCTTTTTGATGACGGCTTTTTCTTGTTTGAATGTTCTCTGATAGATCAAAAAAAATCAGGAGAGAGTATCAATAATAATTGACAAACCCTGTTTCAGAAATGATTTTTTTGCCATCTGGAGTTTTAGCAAGTTCGATGAACTGTTTCACAGAACCGGTTGGTTGGCCATTGGTGTACATAAAGAGTGGGCGGTGTATAGGGTAAGTACCGTTTTTGACAGTCTTAACATCAGACTCTATACCATCAACCAGGATTGCTTTGACAGAGTTATCAACAAAGCCAAGACCGATATAACCGATCGCTCCGGGTGTCGAGGAAACACGGCTTTTAATCGCGCCGTTACTTGACTGTGTTTCAGCTCTTTTTGAAATCGGGTTATCCTTGCCCATAACAAGTTCTTTAAAAGAATCAGCTGTACCACTGTTTGATTCACGCTGAATAACAACGATACCTGCATTCGGCCCACCAAGCTGGTTCCAGTTTGTGAACTTGCCCATGTAAATTCCGCGGATCTGAGCTTTCGTCAGCCCGCTGACACGGTTGCTAGGATGAAGTACAATAGAAAGACCATCAAGAGCTACAATGTGTTCAACAGGGTTGATGCCCTTGCCTTTAGCTGCAGATAATTCATTGTCTTTCATTGCTCGTGACATGGTGGCGATGTCACAGGTTTTGTTAATCAGACTTTTAGCACCGTTACCAGAACCGGATTCGCTGACAGTAACCTGAACGCCAGTGCTTTTGGTAAAGTGATCAGCAAAAGCTTTAGCGATAGGGCCTACAGTGGTCGAACCGTCAATAACAATTTTGCCAGCGGCATGAGCTGTGCCAGACGACATAACGCCAAACACGGTTGCACTTAAAAGTATTTTCTTAAAAAGTTTCATAGTGATTTTGATCATTGAGTTAATAAGATTGTATTGCGATTGAAATAGTTGCAAATAAACAGGTTATACAAGGCTGCACATCAGCAATATAAACAGCCTTGTACACCATTCACACAACATCTTACAAAAAGAACAACACACAAAGTTTAGAACTTTACTACAGCATCTACCCACAAGAGGTGAGTGGTAGGAATAGTACTCGCGATGATATTCTTGAACCTGAAATACGTCAAGCCAAGAGTCATGTTCTGCACAAGATGGTAAGTACCGCCCAGCTTGATACCTTTAAGATCTATCTGCGCACCGCGATTACGGTCTGAATCTGTGAAACCGGTAACTGCATCTTTTTCGATATAGACGTAGTCAGCAAAAGTGGACCACTGTCCGACCTGCTTGGCATCACCAATTTTTGCCTCTACAAGGTAGCTTTTTCTGTTGTTTTCGTCAATCTTGGTATAACGAACGCCATCATTTTTAGCCGTGTTAAATGCATACTGCGCATTGATCTGCCAAGGAAGCGTGTCAGTGATCTGGCCGCCAACTTTACCGAAAAGCTCAACAATGTTGAAGTCTTTACCGCTATAGTTGTTAGTTCCTTTTAAGATCATGCCATCATAATCGAAATTCACATAGTCATAATAGGCGGCACCAACTTGATAGCCGATATCACTAAATTCACCTTTATAGCTTGCCTGAGTTGCAAAGAGGTACGCATCATTATATCTTCCAGCCGTACCAGCAGCGCTAGGAGATGGTGCTGAACCATTAACCTCGTTAAGCGGGTAGTATCCTACAATGGCAGCTAGCCCGTCTTTTTCTTTACCAGCGGCATCCTTGCCGTACTGAAGAGTTGCTCCTTCAAAGGTAAGATCGCTGTCCCACACCAGATCGTTGACAACAGTAAGAGTGCTTGCAACGGCTCTCTTTCCAAGAATGACGTTCACGTCGCCACAGAGCATAGCCGGATGGTAGTCGATGTAGTACTCATTCAAGAAGACGGGACTGGCATGAAAAGTATTACCAAAGGTCTGGTTGCGTGAGGTTGTTTCATTAGTTGCCCAATACTGGGTTGATGACATGTCATCAGTTGCGATTTGGACACCGGATGATAGCTCTTCATTGATCCATGCTGAGGCACCAAGACGAAGACGTCCACGGTGACGATTACGGCTGATATCTGTAGTCGCAGAATTACCGTCATCAGTTTTTTCAGTTTGGTAGCGGTAGCGAACATCGCCTGCCCAGTTTAGGTCAACAGCCTGAGCATTGTTAAACCCGAGTGAGGCGGCCAGACCGACCAATAAGGCTACTTTTTTCATAATAAATAAGGGATTGGTTTGTGTGATCTCTTCATGAAAATCAAGACTTTTTTCGCATATCTTCATGCGCTCCTCAATGTACAATTCCAAGTGTTGAGGAATTGTTACAAGAGTGCTACAAGCTTGTGAACATCAAAAGCGTCACACATACCTGAATAATCGGCAGTTTTTCAACAGCTACCTTAAAATCCCGGGAAAGCAGTTCTGAACGATTTTATAGCCATAGGTCCAGGATGTAAGAACCCTTCACCATACATTACCCCGATTTGCTCGCCGAAATATCTTGCTCGAGCTTCAAGCCCGGTAAGAAACTCCTTACGTTTGATAAGAGTTTTTGGTTCTTGTGTTACTCCTTCCTGATAAAATTGCGAACTGAAAGCCAGAATTCCTTTTCTTGAGGCACTGAAAGTATCAGAAACATCAACGATCAAGTCTGGCTCCAGATGTTTAAACTGTATATAATAGAGTAAGTGCTGCGGGCGAAAGGGTTCCTGAGCGGTTCCGTTCATCATTGTTGAAATCCTCTGCAAGCCAGAATAATAATAAGCATCAGTCACCAGCTTTGATGCTTTTAAGTGATCAGGGTGCCGTTCATCAGGAGGATTTGCAAAAACCACTTCAGGCCTGTAATGTCTTATGCATCGAATAATTTCAGCAAGATTATCTTCAGTATAAAATAACTTTGCATCACCCAGATCCAGTGTCATGCGACTATGGTACCCCATAATTACAGATGCTGTTTCAGCTTCACTCTTTCTTGTTTCAGGAGTCCCCAGAGTACCCATTTCTCCCTTTGTCAAGTCGCATACAGCCACTTGCAACCCTTCATTCATGATCTGCAGAAGTGTTGCTCCACATGCCAGCTCAACGTCATCAGGATGAGCTCCAAAAGCTAAAGCATAGACTTTTTCAGATAAACTTTCCGGTTGTCTTTTCATTAATCCTTTTATATTTAATCCCTTAAAATCCAGGCAATTATTTCATCTCTTACCCATGCTCAAAGTAAAGATTGTTCGACTTAACAAACAAGCAGTACTTCCCGTCTACGCAACTGCTTATGCCGCCGGCATGGATATTTCAGCATGCCTTCAGGAACCGATAACCATCGATCCCTTCACAACTGCATTGATACCCTCTGGATTTGCTATCGAGTTGCCTGAAGGCTATGAGGCACAGCTCAGACCAAGAAGCGGCCTCGCGTTGCGTTTTTTGATATCACTCCCGAATACACCAGCAACAATTGACGCCGACTACCGGGGCGAAGTTAAGGTAATTCTCATCAATTATGGCAAAGATCCATTCACCGTGTGTCACGGCGATCGTATAGCTCAGATGGTAGTGGCAAAAGTGGAGAAGGTCAGCTTTGAAGAAGTCGATGATATAAGTGCAACAGCAAGGGGCGAAGGAGGCTTTGGTCATACAGGAACTGCTGCCCGCTAAAAAAGAAAAATCCGTATACCTGTTCAACTGGCGTCAACCTGCTTTCAGGTATTTAAGGCCGAATTTGTCCAGCTTTCTGTAAAGTGTTGCGCGACCGATCCCGAGCATATGGGCAGTTTTAGTGAGATTACCGCGAGAAGCCTTATAAGCGGTAATTATTGTATCCTTTTCATGCGCCTCAAGTGAATAGGACACCGGGTTACCGTTACTTTCTGAAGGGGTGATGGACTCAACAAAAGTTTCCGGTAATATAATTTCAGGTGGAACAGCTTGAGTCAACCCTGGTGACAAAACTGAGGGTAAAATTTCAATAACGTTCCCCTTTCTGGTTACCGCTGAGCGTTGTACCGCATTTTTCAGCTCACGAATATTACCAGGCCATTGATAGTTTCCAAGGTTCTTAAGCGAGCCGGGATCAAATTGAAGATCTTCTATACTGTTCGCTCTTGAAAACTCGTCTAAAAAAACATTGGCAAGAAGAGGGACATCTTCCAATCGCTCACGAAGGGGTGGTATATAAAGCGGGAACTCCTGAAGCCGGTAATAAAGATCCTCTCTGAACTGATTGCTTTTGAATGCCTGTGAAAAATCCCTGTTAGTGGCCGAAATTATACGGAAATCAATTTGAATTTCCTTTTTTTCACCAACCCTTCTGATTTTTCTTTCCTGAATTGCACGCAGTACCTTAGCCTGAACTTCCGAATCCATATCTCCGATTTCATCAAGAAAAATGGTTCCTTGGTTTGCCTGCTCAAAAAAGCCGATATGATCTTTTATCGCTCCGGTAAAAGAGCCTTTAACATGACCGAAAAGAAGACTGTCAGCAAGATTATTTGAAATTGCTGCACAATTGACCGAAACAAAAGGTCCATTTTTCCTTTTGCTGCCATAGTGAATAGCCTGTGCAAACAACTCTTTACCAGTCCCGCTTTCACCAAGAATAAGCACATTCAGATCAGTATCCATGACCTGCTTTGCCTGTTCCATGGCATCCTTGATGGCTTTGCTTTTCCCAATGATACGATGAAAAAGCTCCTTGCTTTTCAGTTCTTTCTGAAGAAGCTGTACCTGAGTTTTAAGCGAAGACTCAGCAAGTGCGTTTCGCATCACAATCTCAAGGCGTTCAATGTTCAAGGGTTTTGTCAGGTATTCGAATGCTCCCAGCTTAATGCATTTTACAGCATGCGGGACATCATTCGAAGCGGTCACCATGATGACGGGAGTAGTAATATTATGCGCTTTTAAATGCAGCATTACTTCAAATCCATCCTTCTTCGGCATGTTGATATCTAAAAGAATAACATCCAAAGGCTGGTCTGTAATACATTTAATGCATTCATCCCCATCTTCAGCCAGAACAGCTGTATAACCCATTTTTTGGACATAATGGCTAAGGATCCTCCTGGACGTGTTGTCATCGTCGGCTATAAGTACAACGTTTTTCCTGGGAACGTCAGTTCTAAAGCCAGTCCCGTTCATTTTGTTGCGATCCTCTCTTGAAGCCGTTGCCATTTTTCTATAGGGGTAGGGGGTAATCGGATAAACTTGAAATTAAAGTAATAATTTTA
>SZXZ01000055.1 GCA_005843835.1 Chlorobium sp. | reverse complement strand
CGCCCGGAAGGTTTTTGCGGCTTTTCGTAAAGCTCGGTGGATCCAGAATAACCAGATTAAACGACTCTTTTGACTCCACCATCTGATCGAGGGTATCAAAAGCATCTGCAGCAACAAGACTGTATTCCCTGAACTTGTTAAGCTGTGCATTTCTGTCTGCTCGTTGCAGAGCCTCCTTCGAAGCATCAACAAGAATGGCAGAATGGGCCCCACCATACAGCGCATTCAGTGCAAATCCGCCATCATTCGTAAAGACATCAAGAACTTCGGCATTTTCAGAAAACTTCCTGATAACCTTTCGATTTTCACGCTGGTCAAGGAAAAAGCCGGTTTTCTGTCCCTCAAAGAGATTAACCTCATACGTTATACCTGCATCGTGGATAGTCTGAAGCGTCTCCGATCGTTCACCACGAACAACATCTTTATACAGCGTCAGTCCTTCAAGTTCTCGGAGGGGTGATTCATTACGAACGATAATAACAGAAGGGTTCAACATTTCCTGCAGAACATCGCATATCAGCGGCATATGGATATCCATTCCTGCAGAAAAAGCCTGAACCACAATAGCATTATTGAACCTGTCCACAATCAGCCCAGGCAGACCATCGGATTCGCCATGTATAAGGCGATAGGCATTAGTCTCTTCACTCTTGTAAATCAGCTCGCGGAGTTTAAGAGCTTCAAGAAATTTTTTCAGAAAAAAATCATGATCAGGTTGTTCATCTTTACGTGAAATCAGCCTGATGGCAATAAGTGAGTGCGGATTATAAAACCCGGTTCCCATAAACTTTTTATCGTGGGTAAAGAGTTGTACTGTTTCCCCGGAAGCGATATCGCGCGGTACATTAGCGAGTTCATTGCTGAACACCCATAAATGACCTTTCTGGATTCGGTGGTGTTCTTTTGGCTTAAGGTAAAGGTCTTGCATGGCTTGAAAAATGGCTTGTAGTTTTGATAGCTTTGAATTTTACCTTAACATGAATGAAGGGTAAAACACAAATGTTCCTAACCTATCCAATGTGTTGCTTGGAAATTTATGAACCTGATGCAATGTGCAGCAAAACGGGTGATTCTCAAAGGAAATAAATGCGACTGACTCGAAAGAGCTATAGATACTGACGATTGATACTAATATAAAGGGAATGAGACGATGAAAAGAAGGGGAGTGTTGTCACTCATACTATTACTGCTTGTTTTATGTGGCGGTTGTGCTGAATTTCGAACAGTCGGCAGAGAGGATGTGTCGGGTACGCAAGTAGCGCTTACTGCTGAACAAGCCGCCTTGTACCGTGAAGTTGCCAAAGCATCACCTATCATCCAGTCGCTCGACGGCTATGCAGATGTCTGGATTAAAACACCGAAACGAAAGAATCGTGTGTTTTGTAACATCCGGATCAACCGGGGGCACGAAGCTCGAATGATAGTCAGCGCTGGACTTCTTGGGTGGCCTGTTGCTGATATGTTTTTCAGCAAGGACTCCCTCTACGTTCACGATATGCTGAATAACCGGCTTTTTCTCGGCAGTAATAACCAGCTGAACCTCGAAAAAATTATAGGAGTAAACTCCGGGTTCCCGCTTCTTTCCGAATCACTTCTCGGGTTAGTGAACATCACTGAACCGCTCAGCGCCATCAGGTCAGTTAAACAGGGCACCAACACACTGCAGTTCACCGTGGCAACACCGTCGGGAACGAAAGAGGTCATCATCAACCCATCCAACCGAACCCTCAGTGCTCTCTTGTTAAAAAACCGTCAAGGCATAACTACAACTGAAATCCACTTCAAGGCATACGAGACAATTACCATAAATGCAAACAATACACTGGTACCGAAAGAGATTGAAATGGTGCTTTATAATAGCAATGCAGAAGGTATCGGCGAGCATCAACTGGTCATAGCCTACGATGAACGGGTGTTTAACAAAAAAGAGGGTCCACTCATGTTTTCGATGCCAAAGAAAGCAAAAGTAGTAAACCTTGACGATGCCACGATTTTGCCATGGATGTAAATAACCAAAACAGGGCCCCTTTGCTGGACCCTGTTTTGGTTACGAATAACAAATGAGAAAATCGAAGGAAAAAATATTACTCTACTTAGCAGCTGCATAATTTGCAGCGGCAAAATCCCAGTTCAGAAGATTATCGATGACTGCAGCAACGTAATCAGGTCTGCGATTCTGGAAGTCCAGATAATAAGCATGTTCCCATACATCTATGGTAAGAATCGGAACCTGTCCGTTTGTTGAGGGAGTTTGTGCATTACCTGTCTTTACAACCTTCAGCGTTCCACCTTCAAGCACAAGCCAGGCCCAACCGCTGCCAAACTGTGTTGCCGCTGCACTCTTGAGTTCTTCCTTAAACTTGTCGAAACTCCCGAAATCCTGTACTATTTTTGCAGCAAGTTCTCCGGAAGGTTCACCGCCGCCATTAGGTGTTAGGCTGTTCCAGTAGAAAGAGTGGTTCCATGCCTGTGCGCCATTATTGAAAATACCGACTTTCTGAGGGTCCGCTGCAACTTGTCCGATCACCTCTTCAACGCTGAGGCTATCGAGAGGAGTACCTGCAACCAGGTTGTTATAGTTTGTAATGTAGGCAACATGATGCTTGCCATAATGAAAACTCAGGGTTTTTGCTGAAATAAAAGGTTCCAGTGCGTTTTCTGCATACGAAAGAGCAGGTTGCTGATAAGCCATAAATCGTTATTATTTAGGGTTGAAAAAGTAATTGTAAAAAAGCCCATACCTATAATTGAACATGCTTTAACTTGCAATTTGCGTATTAAGTTTACAATTTGCGTACAAAGTTTCGTAAATCAGGATAATTCACACTTGCTCATTTTTTGTTTATCAAAATAATCATGGAGTCCCTACATTAATGAAGTGGCGATATACCATCCAGACGACTTTACTGGCTTTTATTCTTACCGTTGCATTCTTAGGTTGCGCCAAAAAACAATCGGCCGTCCTCGATAAAGACGATATCCGTTTTGCCGGATTTTACAGCGATTATCTCTTGATATCCGGAGTAGCAGAAAATAAAGATGAAGTAGTCCTGACCGCTGTCAGCACGAGCCAACTTGACAAACTTCTCGAACACTATACCCTGACCCGCGAAAGTCTGAAACTCAAGACCTTGCGATACAAACAAAATCCTGAACTCTGGCGGGCAGTGCTTGTGACGGTTCGAGATAATATTCGAAAAAAAACAACTTCCGGCCAATGATAAGAACCTATCCCTTTCTTGTTGGAGTTACCGGCGGTCTCGGGAGTGGCAAATCAACGGTATGCCGTTTCCTTGCAGAAATGGGTTGCAAACTTTTCGAAGCCGACACTATAGCAAAAGAACTTCAACTCATCGACCCTGATGTTATTAAGGGCGTCAAAGCCCTGTTTGGTGAAAACATCTATTCAATAGATCGCACCGGACAATTAGCTCTCGACCGCAAAACAGTAGCATCTATTGTTTTTTCATCGCCCGAAAAACTTCAAGCTCTTAACGGTCTTATTCATCCGAAAGTATTCAGGGAGTTTAATAAAGCAATTCTCGAAGCCGCAAAAGACGGCACTAAAATGCTTGTTAAAGAAGCAGCCATTCTTTTTGAATCAGGCAAAAACAAGGACCTTGATGTTGTTGTAGTCGTCATAGCCGATATAGAACAGCGGATAGAAAGAGCCGTCCTGAAAGGGATTGGCAGTCGTGAAGAGATTCAGCAACGTATTGCGCGCCAGTGGCCCCAGGAAAAGCTTATTGAAAAAGCAGATTACGTGCTCGTCAACACTGGCTCACAGGATGCTCTAAAAAAAGAAACCGAATCCCTCTATATCAAGTTGCTACAGGCCGCCTGCTCAGTCTGTAATCACGTCTGAAATGAGAGGCATCGAAACTGCGTACCGGTACGATGTGTTGCTATGCGAGTCCATAAACTCTTCGTAACGATGTGCAATATTGTAACGTGTCGCCTTAGTGGAAAAAATTCTATGCCCGAACTGTAGGTTATACTCATCAAGCGTTCCACAATCAAGAAAAAGAAAATCAAGTGACCGCAACGCTTCACGGTACTCTTCTTTCTCAATCATCATAATCGGATCAAAACTCAGCCACTCCTGCCAAACCTTTTCATCCGGTTCACATGTAAACGGATTAAAGGGTAATCGAATCCTTTCGGGCAATGATGTATCACTCGACGGCGAATAAGCTGCAGCCATGCCTATAAGATCTAGCAAAGCAAAATCCTTTTGCGGCTTTTTAAGCGCGGCTTCATATGAAGCAAGAAATTCATCTATACTTCCCCTGTACTGTTCAAGAACCCTTGCAGCTGCCGGAAAATTAGGCTTATAGCAAAGCTCAAACCCCATATCGCCGCTATGACATGCTGCAGCTGCAAACATATCCGGATGCTTCATGGCTAGCCTGAGAGCGCCGAAACCCCCAGACGATTTCCCTGCTACTGCACGATGCTTTCTTTCAGCTAGTGTCAAGAGTGTCTGGTCTATCCAAGGCACTATTTCATCCACAAGATAGGTTTCATAATTACCAGTAGCTGGAGAATCCACATACTGAGAGCCTCCATAACGGGTCATGCAATCAGGCATAACAATTATTGTTTCCCGCATCTGGCCGGCTGCTATCAGGGATTCAGCCATTTCGGGTACGCTTTGTCGCCCGAAACTGTAATTCAAAAAACTTTGACCCGTAGATGCAAACCCGGCAAGCAGGTACAAAACAGGAAACCGCCTTAACCCATCGTATGAAGGGGGCAGATAGACAGGCACTCTCCGTTCAGTCGGATCACCTAGAGGATTTCCAGCAAGCGTAATACCCGGGACAGTAACCTCGATAACCTTCGGATATCTATTCAATCGCTGTCCTGTCATGTTTTCAGCGCATTATTTTTGCGATTCACATGCGCGGAAATAAGAATACTGAGCTCATACAATAGAATCATCGGAAGCCCGATAACGAGCTGTGTCACAATATCAGTTGAGGGAGTAACTATAGCGGCAACAACAAGCAGAAACACGATGGCATGTTTCCGGTAAAACCGCATAAAGGCAGGTGTCAGCAGTCCTATTTTCGATAGAATATATGCAATAAAGGGGAGCTCAAACACCATTCCTGCAGTCAGCAGGGCGCCTATAAAAAAGCTGACATAATCCTGAACCGAGATATTGTTTTTAATCAAAGGCGTACCAAAGCTGGCAAAAAACTGCAGCGATACAGGCAGAAAAACAAAATATCCAAACCCTATCCCGGTAAAAAAGGAAAGGGATATAAACAGTATTGAAAACCGGCCGGCCTTTCGTTCATTTTCATGCAATCCCGGAGCGACAAACTGCCATATCTGCCAAGCCAAAAAAGGAAAAGCAATAATAAACCCAGAAAAAACAACAACCTGCAGATATAGCGAAAGCTGCCCATAAGGAACCAGATTCTGCAAGACAATGGTTTTGCTGCTCCGAGTCAGCGGAGCAATAAGAATATTGTTCACAAGAAAATCCGCATACATGGCACAAAACCCGGTTACAATAACCAGTGCTATTGCCGACTTGATAAGGCGCGACCGTATCTCCTCCAAATGGGCCATGAAGTTCATCCCGCCTTCCTGTTCGATATCAGTAGAGGTTGCCTCAGAGACCTCCTCTGAAGGGGAAACGGGCATCATCAATGAGGCCTCATCATGCAGATTATCTTTGGCTGGGGCCTTACCTGTGGTGCTTTCAGGAATCTTCTGTGATTGTGTGGATTCGTTTTCCTCGCTCATTACTCCATGGTAACCAAATAAATAAAAAAAGATAGTCGTTAGAATATGAAAGTCATATCAGCCATTTTCGGCGCGATAATAACCACAAAACATAGTAACAAAGATGCACGAACCCAAAAAAATGTTTCATCAGGTCTTAAAAAACCTTCATTTTCTTGCAAAAAAAAGAAGTTATGTTCAGGTTAACCCTTTCATATTTTCAACCAACTCATAGGATTGATCACCACTGTACAATGAAGTCCGGACATATTACTTGCGGAATAATCTGTGAAAAAACGTAAATTTTTTAATGAAACTCTTCCATTGTTTTACCATAGCAATAAAAAAATACGATCAAATGCAGTATGGTAGGTGTAATAAAAATCTCGCATGAAAACCAAAAAAGAACAAAAAAAAAGTCTCGCTGATTTACGGTGCCGCGCTGAAAAAAATCTCAAGGAAAAAGAATCAGCAACACCTTTTCCCAAATCCTCTCCCGCCGAGATGCACCGTATTATTCACGAACTTTCGGTTCATCAAATCGAGCTTGAAATGCAACGAGAAGAACTCCTCCAATCAAGAGCTGAGCTGGAAGAGAGTCTGGATCGCTATACAGAACTTTATGACTTTGCCCCACTGGGTTACCTCACCCTTGCACGGGACGGCAAGATTCTGGACGCAAACCTTACTGCCACAAAAATGTTAGGTGTCGAACGTGCTTTACTCAAAGGTAATCGCTTTGGAAGCTTTATTATAGTAGAGGATATCCCTGTTTTCAATGCACTCATGGACAGAGTTTTCAACCGTGCTGAACCTACTTATACTGAAGTAACCCTTCCGCAGGATTCCTCTGTGAAAATTTCATCCACCAATATTCCGCTTTACTCAGCAGCACCTGTAACCGGCAAAATTATTCGTATCGATGCTGAAATGTGCAAAGATGGTCAGGAATGCAGGGCAATTCTGAACGATATCACAAAACAAAAAAAGGCAGAATACGACAATATTGAACTTCAAAAAAACCTTGTTGAGGCCCAGAAAATGGAATCCATCGGCAGGCTGGCAGGTGGTGTCGCACATGATTTTAACAACATGCTGCAGGTGATGCTCGGAAACATTGATTTGTTAATTGACTTAGAGAATCTTGACAATAACGTTAAGGAAATTTTTGCCGATCTTAGGACCTCTATCTTGAAATCAGCAGGTTTGACCTCACAATTGCTTGCATTTGCCCGACGTCAGCCTATCAGTCGAGAACCACTTGACTTCAATGCTGCCGTTTCCAATACACTCAGCATGCTCAAACACCTTCTTGGCGAGAACATTACGTTGATCTATACTCCTGCTGAAAATGTTTTGCCCGTTAAGATGGATTCATCTCAAATCGATCAAATCATAACTAATCTCGCAATAAATGCGAAAGATGCTATCGGTGGTTCGGGAATCCTGACGATAAATACTTCTCATATTATCCTGGATAAGGCATTTTGTAAAAATCACCCTGAGATCATTCCCGGAGACTTTGTAATGCTCTCTGTTCATGATGATGGATGCGGAATGGACCAGGAAACGCTTGATGCTGTTTTTGAGCCTTTTTTTTCAACAAAATCGAAAACATCAAGCTCCGGCCTCGGACTTGCCACAGTTTACGGCATTGTCAAACAGAACAATGGCACCATAATAGTCTCCAGTAAACAGGGAAGAGGAACAACCTTTGAGATATATTTACCCTGTTTTTATGGAAAAATGCCTTCTGACATAATTCCACAACCACACAAAACACCATCAGGTGGAGATGAAATAATTATGCTGGTAGAGGATGACAAATCAGTCAGAGAAATAACATTGAAATTTCTTGAAAGTTTAGGATACCAGGTATTGGTAGCATCATCACCGACAGAGGCGTTTTCCCTTACGACATCAAGCAAAATCAGCCTCCTTATTACTGATGTCATTATGCCGGGCATGAATGGTCGCGAATTCGCTCGGCAGATGACCATGCACAACCCAGGTATGAAATGCCTTCTTATTTCCGGATATGCCGACGACTCTAGAGAATACAAAGAAAGCAAGAAGTTTGATACACCATTTTTAGGAAAACCTTTTTCCCGCACACAACTGGCTCTCAAAGTTCGAGAACTCCTTGATCATCCATGATTCCAGTGTTTATAGGTGCAATAGAGACTTTTTCAACAACCTTAATTCAATAGAATACGATGAACGAAACAATACAATCAATTCTCAAACGACGGAGTATCAGGGCTTATCAACCAGGGCAAATCGATGAAAAAGATCTGCAGGAAATTCTGAACGCTGGACAATACGCTCCGACAGCCATGGGAGAGCAGCCCTGGCATTTTACTGTAATACAGAATCCTGACCTTCTCAGCAGGCTTCAGGAAATATGCAAGCAAGGTTTTTTGAATTCAGATAACGAAGCATTGCGGGAAATCGCAAAACGTGATGGTTTTCTCGTGTTTTACCAAGCCCCGACACTTATTATTGTATCCGGTCACAAAATCGCAATAACCCCTCTGCAGGATAGTGTGCTTGCGATGGAAAATATGTTACTCGCCGCTACATCACTTGGCATAGGTTCCTGCTGGGTTCACTCTCCTATCACTGTTTACGCAAGCCCTGAGGGCCCGGAAACATTAAAAAGCATAGGACTCGATTTTCCAGAAGGTCATGTACCCTATGCTGCAGCTGTTTTCGGCTATAGCTCTCTTCCAGTACCCAAAGCCGCACCACGTAAACAGGATACCATAACCTATATTCGTTAAAAGGATATTACTGAAAAGGTTCCTCGACTATAGCGCCAGTCCAGAATGGTAGTAAGGCGCTATAGTCGAGGTCTTGCATCAGGAGGCAGGTTCCAGTGGAAGTGCCAGATTATCGGGAATCATTTCTTCAATATTGTTTGCAGGAATAAAAAAGCGATTCATCGCGGTGTTTTCAGTTCTGTTATGTAAAATTCCCCTTGCAGTGCTCGCGGTCAGAGTAGCAAGGTGGCTGGCAAAGTTTTTCGGTAAAACAAAATACCCCGCCTCCTGACTTGAAAAAAGCGTCCACGAATCAGGGTCTATAGCAAAAACGCAACCGGTTTCGATAATTATAAACGGAGTTTCTTCCTGCAGAAAAATGTTTTTGAACAATACCTTCAAAAGGTGTTGATTATTATCAATCCCAAAGTTAAGACCGGCATTAATGGTAACAGGCTTATCCTCAACGATAGCCTCCGGTATAATTTCGAGTTGTTCTGTTATGATTTGCGCAAGGGCAAAGTTTACCCGGCGATTGTTGCTTTCAGGCATGATAAATAAGATAATGGGTTACTTGATACGTAGACTGACCTCTGCAAGAAACTTGAATCGTTGAAAATATGGAATTTATTTGAAAGACCAACCCAAGTACCTCCCCTATGTTCCAGGTATTACCACCATGTAATTTTGAATCCGACGTTTCTCTGGCTTCTCGGGCCTACTACGGCATTGGAGGTACTGCGCGTTTTCTCGCTCATCCCCAGACTCCCGCCGAACTTGCCGACCTGCTTCTCTGGAACACGTATCACCATCTTCCTATAGCCATCATGGGCAAAGGAAGCAACATTCTTTTTTCAGATGCACCTTTTCCTGGGACAATAATCTCTTTAGACCGGATGCAAAGGATGTACTGGCTGTCCAATGATAGACTTTTTTCGGAAGCAGGTACAGAAAATACCCTTATAGCCGAAGAATTGCTTACATCGGGCAAGGGAGGGGGTGAATGGCTATACCGCCTGCCCGGTCAGATAGGATCAACAGTTCGTATGAATGCTCGATGCTTTGGAGGCGAAGTGTCATCGGTCACAACGGGTGTTCTCACCGTTTCAGTTACCGGCATTATCCGCTGGCAAACCCCTGACGAGGTGTTCAAAGGCTACAAGAAGACCTCACTGATGGATAACCCCGAAATAGTTGTTGCAGTAGTTCTTAATTTTCCCCAGCAACGTTCACCTGAGGAAATTAAGGATCTGATGCTAGGGTACGAAGCTGAACGCATTAAAAAGCATCATTTCGATTATCCGAGCTGTGGTTCGACATTCAAAAATAACTATGCATCAGGTCGTTCAAGCGGCACTATTTTTGATGAACTTGGTTTTAAAGGTATGCAGCAGGGTGGGGCAAAAGTCAGCGACTACCATGCAAATTTTATCTACAATACTGGGGGAGCAACGTCCAGCGATGTACTGAAGCTTGCTGCTCAAATGAGAGCCGCGGCCATGCGGCAAGAATGCATACAACTTGATCTGGAGGTTCAATGCATCGGTTATTTTGATACAGAACTCCTTGAATCTTGTGGTGTGGCTTACACTGCGGACTCGCAAAATCAATCAAAAGGGTGGGCCGGACTTCTATGGAATCCTCAGAAAAAAGTTGAAAACTGCACCGGGCTTCAAACATTTATTTCACCACAAACCCTTCTGCAAGGCCCTATATTAGGTTACAATTGCCTTCAGGGAGCATTTCCAAGAGAATGTTTTGTTGCAGTCGAACAACTGATGCCGCTACAACAAGCCTTGTCCGAGCCAAAAGCGCCTTTTCTTCGATGGACAACTCATACCACAAATCCTGAAATTTTTTCGAACATACCACCAAGCTCGATGCCAGCCGGTACCTTTACAGACGGATTATGGCAGTACGGGGTTACCGAGCTTTTTATAGCTTATCCTGATTCCACCAACTATCTCGAATTCGAAATGACTTCCCAGGGCCACTGGGTTGCACTCCGGTTCAAAGCTCCACGTCAAAGGGCAGAAGGGTACGAAGTTCTTTCAGCTAAACCATGGACAGGTTATATCCACATGGTGGAAAGTAAAGAATGTTTTGGAATGGAATTTTCCTATAAACTGCTTCAGCCTTTTATAAGCGAAAAGGATGACTCACATAGTATCGCTTTGCAGTGCTCGGTGTCCACGGGCAGGGGAGAGTATGGATTGTTTCCATGGTGGGTGGTATCTCAGGAACCGGCCGATTTTCACCAGCCGGACAGGTATATAAAAATTCGTCTTTTATAGATCAGCTTGCGGCATGCAAGACACCTCAGCCGCCGTAAAGACCGGCCCCTCCTTGCACACATAGACCGAACCGACATTGCAGCGTCCACACTTGCCAACACCACATTTCATACGGTTTTCGAGGGTTGTATAAACATTACGTTCATCAAAGCCGAGCTTTTTGAGCGATATCAGAGTAAACTTAATCATGATAGGTGGTCCGCAAATCACCGCAATACAGTTATCAGGAGAAGGTGCAGCCTCTTCAAGCACCGTTGGGACAAACCCGATCCTGTTTTTCCAGTCAGGCGACTCTCCACCCGGATCAACCGTCAGTACAAGTTCTACGTCACTACGTTCCTGCCACTCCTCCAGTTCATGTTTGTAAACCAGATCTGCTACTGTTCGAGCTCCATAAACAATAGTGACCTTGCCAAACTTTTCACGCTGGTCAAGGCACGACCATATCACGCTTCTTGTAGGAGGCAAAGCGATCCCGCCTGAAATAAAAAGCAGGTTTTTCCCATAAAACTCCTCAATTGGGAAACGGTTCCCATAAGGCCCTCTAAAAGTGATAAGGTCACCCACATCAGCATTAGCAAGAGCTGAAGTAACCCTTCCCGACTGTCTGAAAGTGCACTCGATATACTCCTTGCGTGTTTCAGGACTGGCAACACAAAAAGTACTCTCTCCTTCACCATAAACTCCATAAAGACCAAACATTCCAGTACGAAAAGTCTGTTTAAAATACTCATGATCGACCGGATCCAGAAACTCCAGCCGCATGGTTCTTACACCGGGCGCTTCATCTTGACGGGCCACAATTTTCATGATGGCCGGTTTGTAAATGTTGGGTTGTGTGTTGTAGATGTTTTCTGTCACAGCGATAATTTTGATATCTCTTGTAAAGTCTCGGTAATACCCATGTCAACCGGGCACTGGCGTGAGCATCGACCGCATCCGCTGCAGCTGTTCACACTGAACTTGCCTGGAAAATAATTGAATTTATGCATGATTCGTTGTCGCCATCTTGCAGATTGCGTCGAACGGGGGTTATGTCCTGAAGTGTGCATGGTAAAAAGGGCAAACGAGCAACTGTCCCAGTTCTTTCGTCTTACACCACTATAGGTATCGCCCTCATCCTGAATGTCAAAGCAATGACAGGTAGGACACAGGTAGGTACACGATGCACACCCAATACAGCGCATCGATATCTCTTTCCAGAACCTGCTGTCGAAATTTTCAGGTTTCTGCAACCATGCAACTGAAGCTTCAAGATCAAACTTTTTCTCAACCACAGCAGTTTGTGCAGGCGCATCAGCACTTTCCTGCAGAAACTCAGCAATCTGTGTAAACGCCTCCTGACCCCTGTCCGTCAGTTCCTCAACCAGCCATCCTTTCCCATTTTCAAGAGGTCGGAGCAATACATCAGAACCCTTCGTACTGTCAGGTTCCATGTTAAGGGACGTGCACATGCAGAAATCGTCGGCCTTTATACACGCAATAGTTACAATAACAGATTCATTACGCCGTTGAAACCAATAAGTATCTTTATAGTCCCAACCAAAAAGCGGGTCATCAATCGCCATTCCCGATGCATCGCAGGCCCTGCTTCCAAAAATAATTCTTGGCCCTGATGGAGGCATGCATTCAATAGTGTCAATGGTATCTTTTTTTATCGCATAACGAAGCATTGGTTCGGTTTGCGGGAAAAAAAGCTCCTTAATCGATCTATCTGGCAAAACCAGTCCAAAGTCGAACTCAGAAGCATGTTCAACAGCCGCATACACCGAAATATTAGCCCGATGTACAGGACCAATTACCGTTATTCCAGCCGCCTTCCATCGTTCGACGCAATTGTCAAGTTTATCAATGAGGAGAATTTTTGTCATACGAATTTGTTACTTAGAGAATGAATGTCTCGGAATCGTCTTTTTTAAAACTTGCAAGTACCGGCTCCTGGGTTTTGCTCATACCGGCAACATGATCAAAAGCCCCAAGTACCTCCACGGCCATTTTATGGTTAATGAGACGGAGAGGGATGTTGACAGGACATGCGCGATCACAGTTGCCGCATTCCACACACCTTCCTGAAAGGTGAAATGCCCTGACAATATTCCATTCAAAATTTCCGAGCGAATGTGAAGAAGTGTTGACCCATTGCGGTTGGTTACTGTCGACAATACAACGTCTGCAATAACACATAGGGCAGGCCTGACGGCAGGCATAACATTTAATGCACTTCGCAAACTCCTCCTGCCAGAATGCAAACCGCTCCTGCGCAGTCATTTTCTCTATTTTTTCCAGGAGTTCTTTATCAGCAAACCCGGGGTTATTCTCCCTGATTGATCCGATAACATCAGCAAACTCCTCAACATGAATACCCTTCAAAGCCCTGAGCTCATTGTCGTTGACATCAAATCCAAAAATAACAATCTGGTCAGCATCAAGCTGCGATTCAGCAGCAAGGATATTGATAGCACGAATTCCTTCGGGGCGGAGAAAAACAGCAACTCGCTTTTCATCACTCAGCAGCCCTTCAGAAACCAGATAACCGGATAAATTTATAATGCACGAATCATCAAGAACAAGGCGTCCAACATCATCAGGAGAGCTTATAAAAATCGGACGACGACGGTTACCGGTAGTTCCTTTGCCATATCCGATAACCATTTTTACAGCTCCACCTGAAAGGAGTTCCTTAGCCCTCGCTTGGTATTGTTGCTCGATACTCATGAAGTGATATTTTTATAATGAAGCCGGGGCCTGCGTATCCCCAATCAACTGACTGTATTGTTCAAAAGGACCGAGTTTGCGGATATCTTCAGTAACGCTGTTAATAAATTCAGCAAACTTCACACCTTCTGCCGCACTGATCCAGGAGTACTTTACCCTTTCGGGCGGAATGCCTATAAAGTCAAGCAGAGCACGAAACACCATCCATCTGCGCCGAGCATGATAGTTTCCATGCGTAAAATGGCAATCCCCGGGATGGCAGCCGCTGACAAGTACACCGTCAGCACCTTTCTGAAGAGCTTTAAGGATAAACATAGGGCTGATTCGGCCAGTACACGGAAGCCGGATAATGCGCACATTCGGTGCATACTTCAACCGGCTTGTTCCTGCCAAATCAGCACCCGCATAGGTGCAATAGGTGCAGACAAAAGCAATTATTTTCGGCTCAAAAGGTTCACTCATCGGGTAACTCCAGTAACAAAGTTCTGTTATTCAGCATAAAAGGGAGAGCTCTTTTCAGAGGCCCATCACTTCTGCAAAAATCTGTTTTTCGGTAAATCCGGCCAAATCAAGACTGTTCGAACGGCAGAAGGTAACGCATGTCCCACAACCCTGGCATAACCCCGGATTGACCGATGCAACACGTTTTATGATCCGTCCGGACCGATCAAGAATATCTTTCTGTTCAATAGCATTGTAAGGACAGGCAAGCACGCACCCCCAGCATCCCGCGCACGTAGCTTCATTATTTGTAGCAACAACAGGTTCTCTCTCAAGTGTTTCCTTGCTGAAAAGAGCAAGTACCTTGCTTGCCGTTGCCGATGCCTGGGCCACCGAATCAGGAATATCCTTTGGTGACTGACAAGCCCCAGCCAGGTAAACACCTGCAGTCGACGATTCAACCGGGCGGAGTTTCAGATGTGCCTCATTATAAAATCCATATTCATCATACCCGATACCGATGGTTTTAGCAAACTCCTTCGCATCTGGCTGAGCAATCATTGCGGTCGCCAATACCACCAGATCAGCAGCTATTTCAACGGGCCTGCCCAAAAGCGTATCAACACCCCTCACCATAAGCTTGCCGTTTTCCTGCCAAACCTTGCTGACACGGCCCCGCACATAAGCAGCTTCATCCTCTTCTATTGCTCTGCGACTGAACTCATCGTACCCTTTTCCCGCAGCCCGGATATCCATATAAAAAATATGTGACTTTCCGTCATGAACCTTATGGGCATAAAGCATGGCATGCTTAGCGGTATACATGCAGCATATCTTCGAACAATATCGGACTCCCTTCGAAGGATCTCGTGATCCTGCGCACTGGATAAAAACAACAGTCTGCGGTTCAGCTCCATCCGAAGGACGCTGAATCTTTCCTGCAGTAGGTCCGCTGGCAGAAGCCATTCGCTCGAACTGAAGACCATTAATTACATCAGGATAGGTTCCATAGCCATACTCACCATAGACAGAATTATTCTGAACCTGAAATCCAGTCGCTACAACAATAGCACCAACCTCAAGATCCACAAACGTATCTGTCATAGCAAAGTCAATAGCATCACACTGGCAGGTTTTAGAACAGATTTTACACTTTCCATTTTTGAAATAAATGCAGTTCGCCTTATCTATAACCGGTATATTGGGTACGGATTGGGCAAAAGGAGTGTAAACTGCTGTACGCTTGCCAAGATCGCAATCAAACTCACTTGAAATCTTTTTAGCCGGGCATTTCGTAATACAATCACCACAGCCGGTACATTTATCGATATCAATATATCGCGACTTCATCCGGACCCTGACCGTAAAGTTTCCGATATATCCATCAACGCTCTCAATTTCAGAATAAGTAAGCAGTCGGATTTTCGGGTGTTGAGCTGCTTCAACCATTCTTGGTGTCATAATACACTGCGAGCAGTCAAGTGTAGGAAAAGTTTCTGACAACTGAGCCATATGCCCCCCAAGTGAGGGTTCACGCTCCACAAGCACCACTTCCTGTCCGGCGTTGGCAATATCAAGTGCCGCCTGAATACCTGCAATTCCTCCCCCAATCACAAGCGCCCGACGTGTGACTGGCACTTCAATAGGCTGTAGTTTATTATTGCGTTTAACTTTCTCAACCATCGAACGGGTAATATCCATGGCTTTCTCAGTAGCCATATCCTTATCCGTGTGTACCCATGAACATTGTTCACGAATATTGGCAATCTCACATAAATAGGGATTTAAGCCAGCCTCAGCACACGCCTTCCTGAATGTAGCTTCATGCATTCTCGGAGAACATGCAGCAACAACCACACCGGTAAGATTGTTTTCACGGATAGCTTTTTTAACACTTTCCTGACCGGGGTCCGAACAAAAATATTTGTACTCCACCGAAACCGCTACTCCGGGATGTTCCCCCATAGCCGCAGCAAGCTTGGTACAATCAACCTTCGCGCCGACATTTTCGCCGCAGTGACAAATGAATACACCTATTTTCGCCATGATTACATCATTTAGGATGAAGCCGTAAAACTACGGTACCGTAGTTTCATCATTTTCTAGAAAAGAACATAGAATACCTTGGAACCCATATCGGAAAACTGTCTGACCGGACTAACTCCCGATGCTGATCGGGAAAGACCGACAGCATATATGTGACTAAATTTTCGATATAAGATCAAGTGCAGGAACAAAATGTTTACCTACAGCGACTTCTTCAGGATCAGCACCACAGGCTATGGCGACAAGCTCTGAAATATAGTAAACCGGCATCGGTTTAACATCCCCAAACCGCTTTCTCATACTATCCTGCCGCATATCAAGATTTGCCTGACAGAGGGGGCAGGCTACCACTAATGCTTCAGCACCATTGCTCTGGGCATTTTTAGTAATCTTGTGCGTAAGGTCTTCAACAAGCGGCTGTTGGGCAAGAGTCAGTCCTGCGCCACAACATTCGATCTTAAATGCCCAGTTAACAGCCGTTGCTCCAAGAGCATTCACAATCGCTTCCATTTTCATGGGGTTTTCAGTATCGTCAAAACCCATTGCCTCCATAGGACGCACAAGAAGACAACCATAGTAACAGGCAAGATGAATACCGGTAAGAGGTTTTGTCACTCTTTTTTTAATCTCAGCAGAATCCATTGCCTCAAGCAATTGGGTAACACCGATAAATTCAGCGGTACAGGTTGGCTCTATACCGGTAATAGAACGAATTTCTTCTCGAAGCTCAGGCGATTCCATCAATTCTATTCTGGTAGTTACCTGGCGATTCTGACATGCCGCGCAAGGTGCTAAGACGCAGGAAAGCCCCTGTGAGTCAGCCAGAGCCTGGTTTCTTGCAGGCAAAAGGAGAGCAAGCTTGTGATTGGTTGCATGGGCTGAAGTTGCGCCACAGCAGTTCCAGTCCTCAATTTCCTGTAGCTTCAATCCAAGAAGCGAACACATTTTTTTCACCGAGATATCAAATTCCTTTGCTGTGCCACTGAGAGAGCAACCGGGATAGTACCCGATAGTCATACCCGGTTTTATGGAAAGGGGGGCCTTAGGAACAAAGGTTTTCTTTACAGGACGTCGTTTAGTAACCGAAGGATGAAACTCCTTCTCGGAAGCTTCAAAAATTTTGGCAATCTGATCCTTGCCTTTTACTCCGCCTTTTCCAGTTATGGAATGCATGGGATTAATCTTCCCCTGCATAATCATTTTAACGCCAGAGCTGGCATCCTGAAGAAATGTTCTGGTCCGGAGCTTATAGCTGTTTACAAGAGAAAGTTCCTCTAAACGGCCGTGTTTGCGTACATTTTTGAGAAAAGATATATGAAAGGCATTAACGAGTTTTTTTGCTTTGTCATCCGAAATAATACCCTTTTCAAGCGCAAGAGCTCTCAGAGAGTCCATTGTTCCGGCAATCTCCATATTCTGTGGACATCGCGAAGTACAGGTCATACATCCCAGACAATACCATAGCGCATCACTCTTAAGAGCCTCCTCCATATATCCCGCCTGAACAAGGCGCATTATTCTGGCTGGAGGATTATCCATAAAAGTTCCCGCCGGACACCCGGCAGTACATTTACCGCACTGGTAGCAGCAGTTATAGTCATTGCCTGTGGATTCCTCAAGCTGATGCTTAAGGGCATCCGTTACTGTCATCTTGATATTTGACACGTGGTATATGTTGCTTAGCGTGGAGCGGGACACGAAATGACACAAACATGGTATGTTAAGGAAAAATACATTAATGTCAAATTATCCCGGAGGAAATATTAACCGGCATTAACGAACACTTTAACACTTTGAAGTATCAAAAAGCGAATAATCAGAAACTCTTAAGCTTTCCTTATGCCGATTGAAAAAGAGAGAACAATAATCAATATAAAAGCGTTCAATTACTCCGCATAAATTTGTATTCCTTTCCGAAGTCTTCATTAGATAACTATACATATAAGAAAATAGTTTATCAGCTATATTATTAATAGCATTGTATATATATTATAAGTATGTAAATGCTGGTGAGTAATGTTCTGGCAGTTTTACTAGTTGTCGAGGTAATTCCTGGAGGGCAACACGCATGGAAAATCGATATTTACAAAACTCCGCTGATACAGGTCCAGTTTTAGACCTATTGCTTACACTTTCCAGCGAGGAGTGGCTTCTTCGTCGAAAGGGATTTCGAAATAATTCAAAAAACATTCAGGTCAACGAGACCCTGCTTACCATAGGGAATGGGTATCTCAATATACGGGGAAGCCTGGAAGAACTTCCGCCAGGTAATTGCGCTGGCATGTACATGAGCGGCATTTACGATAAATCTGAAGCGGCAGTTGAAGAGCTTGTTAAATGTCCCTTATGGAGCGATGTCTCTCTTTGGAGTGAAGGCCATAAGTTCTGTCTTTCAACATGCAAAGCACTGCATCATGAGCAGATTCTTGATATGAAAACAGGGATACTCCACCGTATTACAACCTTCAGAAACCCCTCGGGAAAAATCCTCACCCTCGAAACCGTACGAATAGCCTTTATGCACAACGTTCACCTTGGCTATTTGCTTGTTAAAATTACTCCGAAAAACTTCTCAGGCCCCCTTCGAGTTCTCAGTGGATTGAATGGTGATATCAGTAACAGAGGATATTTTCCATCCGAACAGCTTAAACACCTTAAACTAGAAAGAATTGAGCGAGGCCGGGCATTTATGTATCTGGAAATGAAGACCCGCGAAAGGGGGGTCAGCATTTCAGAGGCAGCCTCTTGGAAACTCGTGTCGCCTGTTTCACAGACCCACATATGGGAGCCGCGAATCTATGGAGAAAAGTTTACCAGCGAGATCACACTCGATGTCAAAAAAGGGGAGACCTACCTCTTCGAAAAACTTGTTGTTGTCCGGACAAGCAGAGAATTTTTAAAAGATAAGAATAAGATATACAGCGACTCTATTTGTAATCTTAAAGCCTTTGTCCGGAGCGGTTCCATTACCGAAATCAGTGCACATCTTGCAGCATGGCAACAAAAATGGGAGCAGGCCGATATTGTTATCAAAGGAGATGATGCCGCCCAGCATGCATTGCGATACAACGTCTATCAGCTTCTTATAAACGGTCCTCGACGTCCTGATGGAATTGGTGCGAAGTTTTTAAGTTCCGAAGGATACCTTGGCCATGTATTCTGGGATACCGAAATATTCATCCTTCCTTTTTTCATCTGCAATTTTCCTGATATCGCACGCAATATGCTGCTCTATCGCTATAACACTCTCGCCGGAGCAAAACATAATGCCGAAAAGATGGGGTTCAAAGGAGCAAAATATGCATGGGAATCAGCAACAACCGGAGAGGATGTCACCCCGAGGTTTGCATCGAAGCTTGAACGTACCATACGGTTTATTTATACAGGAACTGAAGAGGATCATATAGTGTCAGACGTTATCTATGGGGTTGAAAAATATTTTCGTATAACCGGCGACGAAAGTTTTCTTATAAACTTTGGCCTGGAAATGATTTTTCTGACCGCGAGATTCTGGGCTTCCAGAGTTATAAGCGAAGGAGAGGATTATGAAATACGTTGTGTCATTGGCCCCGACGAGTTCCACGAACATGTAAATAACAACGTCTATACCAACTTTATCGTCAAATGGCACATGCGACTGGCGGTAATGGTATACAAGTTTATGGTCATATACAATTCCGGAGCTCTTCAACGAGTGGCCGGCAAAATTAAGCTTGATTATCATGAAGTTTTATTATGGAGCGATATCAGTCAAAAGTTGCGCATCAATTATGATCCTGACACAAAACTTTTTGAGCAGTTTGACGGCTATTTTGCCTTGAAAGATTGTGTCATAGAAGGCTTTGACCGTCTTGGCAATCCTAAATTGCCTCGTGGTATTACATACGATAACATACAATCAACCCAGCTTATCAAGCAGGCTGATGTCCTCAGTATGATGCTCCTTTTCCCGCATGCTTTCAATGATCAGGAAAAAACTACAAACTTCGATTATTATGAACGACGCACAGCACATCAATCCTCACTGAGTCATTGTATCCACGCTATGATGGGGCTTGCTGCAGGTCGTCGGTCAAGAGCCTACAGCTATTTCATGAAGACTGCACTATTTGACCTCAATAATCTGCACAAAAACACGGAACTTGGCATTCATGCGGCTGCAGTAGGAGGAACATGGCAAACAGTTGTGTACGGCTTCGGAGGGTTTTCCTTAAAGTCCGACCGGCTTGTGCTAAAGCCATGGCTTCCTAAAAAATGGGAAAGTCTTACTTTTTCAGTGCGATGGAGGTTAAGAAAAGTCGATATAACAATTTTTCATGAGAAAGTATCTATTCTCATCCTCGCTGAGCAAGACATTTTGCTTCCCTTAAGCCTCTATAATAAAACATATAAAATTAAGGCAAACCGCCCGTACGTTCTGCCTTATTGTGCCCCTTAACGGCTGGTAAGCCACAGAAATTATAGAATGAAAAAACTTCGCATTGCTCAGATAGCTCCATTGGTGGAACGTGTTCCGCCAAAAAAATATGGCGGAACAGAAAGGGTTGTCTATCATTTAACTGAAGGGCTGGTAAGTAAAGGTCATGATGTTACTCTGTTTGCATCGGGCGATTCCATCACAAGTGCAAGGTTGATAGCTCCAATCAGGGAAAGCCTTCGACTGGGAAGAAAGGCACATTCACCAATCATCTCCACCATGATAATGTTAAGCATGGTCTATGAAAAAATGCTTGATGAATTCGACATTATTCATTCGCATCTTGAGTATCTGACCCTGCCTTATGCTTATAAAGCACGCATTCCAACTGTCCTTACACTGCACGGTCGTCTTGATTTAGGTGACAGTCCTGCTATGCTGAGAACCTACCCGAATATGGCATACGTATCAATAAGCAATTCACAGAGACGACCGGTCGAAGATATAAACTGGGTAAAAACTATTTATCATGGTTATCCAGCATCCAGTTTTGAATTCAGTGCAACACCAAAAGATTACTTTCTGTATCTCGGACGTTTTTCAGAAGAGAAAAAGCCTGAAGAAGCTATCATGCTGGCCAAAGCCTGTCATATACCTCTAAAAATTGCAGCAAAAATCGATCCTGCAGATAAGGGTTATTTTGAAAAAAATATTCGTCCGCTGCTGGATCATCCTCTTATAGATTATGTCGGTGAAGTTGATGACAGTCGAAAAGTGGAACTTTTAAAAAACGCTAAAGCATTACTTAATACCATCAATTGGCCTGAACCTTTCGGTCTTGTTATGATTGAGGCACTTGCATGTGGAACCCCGGTAATCGTAAGAGGATGCGGATCAGCTCCAGAAGTGATAACGCATCTTAAAACGGGATTTATTTGCGAAAATAAGCTCGATTTTATTCATGCCATACACAATGTTGAAAAAATATCGAGAAAAACCTGCCGTGAGGAATTTGAAAAGCGTTTTTCGAGAAACTGTATGGTGGATAATTACGAAAGGCTTTACTACAACCTAATACAGAAAAATTTATATAACACATTATTGTCAGTTCCAATGGCACGTACTGTTTCAGGTTAAACTGTCGGTACCGTTTTCACAAGCAATCATTGAAATTTAAGCTGGTCTGTTTGTGAGTGTTTTATTAATCGCTTTAGTCAGAGCATTCAACAAAAAAGGCTTTTCAATAAAGTTTACTCCTTCATCAACAGCAATATGATGTGCTATAAAATCAGCGGAATAACCCGACATATAGAGCACTTTAAGGTTGGGATAAACTGCCTGAAGCTTTTTGAAGAGCTGACTCCCGGTCATTTCCGGCATAATAACATCAGTTAAAAGCAAGTCTATTTCTTGTTTATTCTGCTCTGCAATTCTTGTCGCTTCGTACGGTCTGGTTGCAGCAAGAACTACGTATCCATACTTTTCAAGCATCCGCTTGCAGAGTTGCAGAATATCTGGATGATCCTCAACCATCAGAATTATCTCTTTTCCAGAAGTAAATTCCTGTTCCTTGGTTTCAATACTCTCCGCCGTAATCTTTTCCTGAAGCAAGGGCAGAAAAATTCTCATGCTGGTTCCCTTGCCCATTTCACTATGGACCTGCATAAATCCATTACATTGCTTAATAATGCCGTAAACGGTTGAGAGACCCATACCTATGCCTTTGCCAACTTCTTTCGTCGTAAAAAAAGGTTCGGTAACATGAGGAATATGCATCTTATCAATACCGTGACCGTTATCGGTAATATTTAGCATCACATAATCACCAGGCATTGTACATGGTGAACCCGAAGAGCTCTCGGATTGGTCAACATGGATTGTCCCTGTTTCAATAATAATGTTTCCATCGCCATCAATGGCATCACGCGAATTTATGCAAAGGTTTGCAAGAATCTGGTCGACCTGCGATGGATCAAGCTTAACCAGAGCATTCTTTGAATTAGGAATCCACGTCAGACTTATATTTTCACCAATCAAGCGTCTTAGCATTGCAAGCATTTTCTCAATCGACGCATTCAGG
>SZXZ01000027.1 GCA_005843835.1 Chlorobium sp. | reverse complement strand
TATGCAAAGGCCGCAATGGCCTGAGCGCCTCCAATTTTATAAACATGACCAACCCCGGCAATCCGGGCGGCAGCAAGAATATTGGAATTGACTTTACCTGTTGCATCACAGGGGGTAGTAACATAAATATCCTTTACCCCGGCAACTTTTGCAGGTGCTACGTTCATTAGAAGCGATGAAGGGTAGGCCGCCTTTCCTCCCGGCACATAAAGAAGAGCTTTTTCCATGGGAGTTACACGCTGACCAAGAATCACCCCGCCTTCAGCTTCATAAAAAAAACTTTTCTCAACTTCATGCTGGTGAAAACGAATAATATTACTGTAGGCTTCATGCAGCACCTCCAGAAAACCAGAATCCGCATGATCATATGCCTGCTGTATTTCATCTGACGAAACGAGCAATTCACTCAGCAGGACACCCTGAAACTGTTCCGTGTAGCCTATTACAGCACTATCACCATTCTGGCGAACATTGTTGAGAATCTCATCAACAGCAGACTGAACAGAATCATCAAAAGTTACGCTTCGGGTCAACTGCTTTTTTAAAGCTGAATGTTCTTCAGCAAAACGATAGAGGGGTAGCACTTCTAACTGTTTTTAAATTATATGACTTCATAAATTACCATGTAACAATGTACTCAATAGCTGTATTTATCGAAATACTGTCCCTATCTCTTGTGAATAGGAGATAAATGCTAAAAAAAGTACCCTCGAAATCACTCTTTTCATTTGAAAAAAAAGTTCCATTAACTACCTTAAGAGTTCAGTTGAAACCTTGGAATATAGCCTGAATCAGCTCCTTTCCAAGCCACTATGACCTACACATGGAACCATGTTAACATGAGCTTTTTCAGTAATCTGTTTAGAGATATTGCCATCGATCTTGGCACAGCAAATACATTGATTTTTATTAAAGGCAAAGGTGTTGTTTTAAATGAGCCCTCAATTGTAGCCCGTGAACGTAATACAGGAAAAATTGTAGCCATTGGACATGAAGCCTTGCTCATGCATGAAAAAACCCATCCCGGGATTATCACAATCCGACCACTGGCAAGTGGTGTTATTGCCGACTATGAAGCAACCGAAGAACTGATCAAAGGACTGATCAATAAAACAAAGTCACAATTTTCTTTTGGCATTCGCCGAATGGTTATCGGTATTCCTTCAGGAATCACCGAGGTTGAAAAACGAGCTGTACGCGATTCTGCTGAACATGTTGGCGCCAGAGAGGTTTATCTGGTTACTGAACCAATGGCTGCTGCAATCGGAATCGGACTTGATGTTAAGGAGCCGATGGGCAATATGATTGTCGATATTGGAGGGGGTACAACAGAAATCGCCGTTATTTCACTAGGCGGAATTGCCTCCGGTGAATCCTTGAGGGTTGCTGGTACAGATATCACCAACGCCATAATCCGTCACTTCCGCAAAGCATATAACCTGGCCATAGGCGAACGAACTGCAGAAGATGTCAAAATAAAAATTGCATCTGCCTACAAGCTTGAAAAAGAAATGACCATGATGGTAAGGGGCAGAAACCTGGTGACCGCCTTACCTGAAGAACGCGAGGTCAACTCGGCCACTATCAGGGAAGCCATTGCTACCCCTATCAGCCAGATCATTACGTCGATTAAGAAAAGTCTTGAGGTAACCAAGCCTGAATTATCGGCCGATATTCTCGACAGAGGTCTTTTCCTCGCCGGAGGTGGCGCGCTCATCAAAGGGCTTGACAAAAAAATCAACGAGGAGACAAAGCTTGCAGTACACATCAGTGATGATCCGCTGACTGCTGTAGCGAGAGGAACAGGAGAAGTTCTTGAAAACCTTGAAAAATACCGCTCCGTGCTTCTTTCCACCAAACGTTATTAAACTGATTCAGGATTCAAGAAGCTTTACATAGTAGGCTTCATATTGTTCAACAAGCGAGGAAGTCTCGTACTGCTTCGCTTGCTGAACACAAGCTTTGGAACACGCCAGCCAGTGAGTTTGATCTGAAAGAAGAAGAAGAGCTTTTTCAGTCATGCCCTCAATATCTCCAGGAGAAAGGAGATAACCATGAGTCCCCGGAACAATAAATTCAGGAAAACCTCCGGCCATGGTTGCTACAACCGGCACACCGCATGCCATAGCCTCAAGTGCAGCAAGACCAAACGATTCCACGTTGCTCGGCATCAGCATGAGATCGGCGATTGAAAGTAGCGGCACAATATCGTCAAGCTTGCCGAGAAACCTTACCCGATCAGCAATTCCAAACTCGCGCACCAGAATTTCAGCTTCGCTGCGTTCAGGACCATCACCAACAAGAAGAAGTGTCGTTTCAACACGCTTTGTTAAGGCATTAAAGATTCGGATAATATCACCGATACATTTAACGGGCCTGAAATTAGAGATATGAATAACTATTTTCTCATCTATTATACCAAGCTGTTCGCGGATTTCTTGTTTAGGTGACCG
This sequence comes from Chlorobium sp., assembly GCA_005843835.1. Taxonomy (GTDB): domain Bacteria; phylum Bacteroidota; class Chlorobiia; order Chlorobiales; family Chlorobiaceae; genus Chlorobium. Next base: position 10,749 of record SZXZ01000027.1, on the reverse strand, counting down.
AAAAAACAACGAGGTATCGACAAAATTTGAAATTACGGTAATATCTTTGGTAGGGCTGAACATCCTGACAGTTTCATCCTTCAGATACTCTGAAACAGAGGTGACTCCATCAGACTTGTTGATGGCAAGACGCACAACGTCCTGCATGCCACGGTCAGCACCAACAACTGTGATATCGGTACCATGCAGAGTAGTTGCAAGCTTGAAGCACTTTGTATCCGGACACTTATCCTCAAGCATCTGACGGGCCAGCATCGCACTTAATGCATGAGGAATTGCATAATGGGCATGAACCACATCCAGCTTTTCATAAAAAGCAACCTCAGCAATTTTTGACGCAAGAACAAGAGAATAAAAAGAACATTCAAAAAGCGGATAGTGCTTTAATTCGACCTCATGGTAGAAAATATTCCTTGAAAAAGTACCAAGTCTGAAAGGTACTGACTGGCTGAAAAAATGAACAGAGTGTCCTTTTGCTGCAAGCGCTTTACCAAGTTCAGTTGCTACTGCCCCACTGCCTCCGTACGTAGGATGACAGATAATACCAATTTTCATAAAAAAAGATGGTTGTGTATGTGTGCTGATAATATATACGAATAAAAGTAGTTAATCGTTGCCTTTCCGCACGGTGATCAATACGTGAATTTGCAGAGTGTTTTCTATGTCGGTACATTTTAATAATGGTGTTAGATCTCTTTATTAGTTAAGAAGATTACATGGCTTATGGACATTTCAAGGAACATCATTGTTGATGAGGCAGGGGACATAGCTGCCGATCTGCAACGTATCGAACTGATTGAGCGAAAAGGAACCGGCCATCCCGATACGATCTGTGACTCGGTTATGGAGGCTGTGTGTATAAGCCTATGCCGGGAATACCTGGCACGAACAGGCCATATTCTCCATCATAATATCGATAAAGGCCTGCTGGTAGCCGGAAAAACCTTAGTAAAGCCTGGTGGAGGCAAGGTGATTGAGCCCATCAAAATCATTTTTGGCGACAGGGCAACTGATATCTACCAGGGGATACGCATTCCTGTAGGTGAAATTGCTGAAACAGCAGCTAAAGACTGGATAAGAGAAAACCTTCGTTTTGTGGATCCTGACGTTCATTTAGTTTTTCAGAATGAAATTAAGTCTGGCTCCACAGAGCTTGCCGATCTTTTTCAACGAAGCTTTATCGGGGCGAACGATACTTCTGTCGGGGTCGGCTATGCCCCCCTTAGCAATGCTGAATCACTTGTCCTTGATACAGAACGGTATATGAACTCTCGCGAGTTCAAGCAGAGATTTCCAGAAACAGGCGAGGATATAAAGATTATGGGGTACAGAAACCTAAGAACTCTGACCTTGACCATAGCAGTAGCATTTGTTGATCGTTTTATACAAAATCCTGAAATGTATTTCGAGCGTAAAAACACAATATTGGAAGCACTGCAAAAGTACATAGCAACAAAACAACATTTTTTCGAAGAGGTAATAATTGAACTTAATACGCTTGACGACCCTTCACGCGGAGAAAATGGCATTTACCTGACCGTTCTTGGCACCTCTGCAGAAGGTGCCGACAGCGGAGAGGTCGGTAGGGGGAACAGGGTTAACGGGCTTATCTCATTCGGAAGGCCATTGAGTCTGGAAGCTGCAGCCGGAAAAAACCCGGTCAGCCATGTCGGTAAAATTTACAATGTCCTCGCTCGAGAAACTGCAAATCGTATCTATAAAGAGGTAAATGGGGTACAGGAGGTTTCAGTTTTTCTGTGCAGCCAGATAGGCAAGCCTATCGACCAACCACTTATAGTATCAGCCCGAATTATTACAGAACCCGGCATATTTCTTGAGGATATTCGAAAACCAGTCAATATGATAATTAATGCCGAACTTGATGACATCAAACACTTCATCGGCCGGCTCTCAAAAGGTGAATTAACCGTCTGTTGACTTATTTACCCCATTTCAATGTCGATATTATGAATCAATTGGATTACGTGCTATTATGAAGCGAAATTATACCTTATACCTTAACAGGTCTGCATAAATCCCTTGACTAACAACAGAGCACCTAAATAAATAGATGGACAAAAGCCTTAAAAAGCAACAAGTTGCCATAAGCTCAGTCGCTGCAAGCCTCCTGCTTACTGCCTTGAAACTTGTAGTCGGCATACTGACTGGCAGTATCGGCATTATTTCAGAAGCTGCTCATTCAGCTCTAGACTTCGGAGCAGCAAGCTTGACCTTGTTTGCAGTTAAAATGAGCGATAAACCTGCAGACAAAAAACACCATTACGGTCATGCCAAGGTTGAGAGCGTATCGGCTCTCATTGAAACTGGTCTTCTCCTGGTGACAAGCGCAGGAATCATTTATGCTGCTATTGAACGACTCATTGGGGGAAAAGCAGAAATTGAAGTGACATGGTATGCTTTTGCCATTATGCTCATTTCCATTGTCATTGATATTTCCCGGTCCAGAGCTCTAAAAAAAGTTGCGCAGGAAACGAATAGTCAAGCCCTCGAGGCCGATGCCCTGCACTTCAGCTCCGATATTCTCAGTTCTGCAGTAGTTCTTGTCGGACTTATCTTTGTTTCAATGGGTATTACCTGGGCTGACGCAGTAGCCGGTATTGCTGTCGCCATATTAGTGGCATTTGCGGCTTTTAACCTCGGGAAAAAAACTATAGATATCCTCATTGATGCCGCACCTGAAGGACTATCTGATCGTATTGAAGAAATAACCATGACCGTCGGCGGAGTAATTTCAATCGACAGAGTCAGAGTAAAACCAACTGGGCCTCAGGTGTTTATTGAAATGGTTGTCTGTGTAAACAGGACCCTTTCTGTTGAAAAAGTCCAGAAAATCTGTGCAGAAATAGAGCAGAAATTGGCTGAAGAGTTCCCTGTTGCTGATATCACCATTAACACAAGACCTATAGCCCTCAACAATGAAACAATAGCTGAACGTGTACACGTAATTGGACTGAATCATAACCTGCACGCTCACAATATTTCAACCAACCTTACAGAGCAAAAAAAGAATATCACTTTTGATGTGGAAATTGACCAGCAACTGACCATAAAGCAGGCTCATGATACTGTTACCGCCCTTGAAGACGAACTACGAAATGAGTTTGACGGTGACCTCGACATCTGCATACATATTGATCCACTGCGCAACGAGGAACGCTGCACCAGTTCACTCTCAGCAGAAGAGGAATTAGAATCGCGTGATATCATTGTCGCTGTATCAAAAAGCATTGAGAATATTCAAAATGTCCACGATATTCAGATACGGAAAAGCGAAAATCAAAAGCTTTTTATAACCCTGCATTGCTCCTTCAACGATGAAGTACTTCTTGAGGAGGTACATTCACTCACGAGCAGGCTTGAAGGAGCTATCTACCAATCACTGCCGAATGCTTACAGGGTTATTATACATGCTGAACCCCTTTATGCCTGATAAACAAAAAAGACCATGAACAAAGCCATAACGAAAACCATTGCTTTTGATGTTTATGGAACGCTCATTGATACTCATGGCTTAATCGAGATGCTTGAGCATCATGTTGGGGTCAACGCTTTTGTATTTTCTCAACTCTGGCGGCAGAAACAGCTTGAATACTCTTTTCGCCGTGGTTTGATGAAGAAGTACCGCGACTTTAGTGTCTGTACTGCCCAAGCTCTGGAATACACGAGTCTATCTTTTGGCGTATCGCTCACACAAATGGAGACTCAGACCTTGCTGGATGCTTACCAGGTACTGCCGATATTTGAAGATGTGGCAGAAGGTCTGGAACTGGTGAAAAATGCCGGGTTCAGACTCTATGCATTTTCAAACGGAAAGGCAACTGATATCGCACAACTTCTCAAGGAGTCGAATATCAGCCGGTTTTTTATTGATATCATCAGTGTCGATGAGGTACAGTCCTTTAAACCCGACCCAATCGTTTACCAGCATTTTCTTCGTAAATCTAACGCATCGGGGAGTAACGCATGGATGGTGTCGTCCAACCCTTTTGATGTTATTGGTGCAGTTTCTGCAGGAATGCAATCTGTATGGGTTCAACGCTCCCCTAAACTCCTGATGGATCCATGGGAAATTGCGCCTACAGTGACTATTAACGGGTTTGGTGACTTGGTACATGCGATTAGCAACTACCCAAAAAAAAGCCCATGCTGAAAAAATAAAATGCCTGAACTCCAGGCAAAAACACTATTTTTTAAAATTTTCTTTTTAAATTACGCCATAAACAATTCTTGATTATAACATTTGGATTAAAATCCAATCCAGAGAGAGGTCACATAACCTTAAACTGGGGTATCGGGTATAGATAAGTCAAAATCGCTTATTGAGCATTTTTTCTACTGCCTATCCACCCGTTAAAAGACAGGTATTGCATCGTAATTATTACGACCCTCAGCATTGCCTTTCAATATAAAATGAAGTTTCCTGAATGTATTTCCATAGTTACAGGTAGCGATTCACTGCTGTTTTGGTTACGATGCTGTACTGGTCGTAAAAATAAAAAAACTTTAGTAACTCGATGACGTTGTCTTATCTAAATTCTTTCTCTTGACGATTGAAGTTTTCAGGACCCCGTCTATGATGGATGTACTGATAACACGTAAATCTTTTTTATAAAAGCATTTCATAAACGGGGCAGCCGAAAACCGAAAAGAGTAGGCTGAAAAAATAAATTGCACACCTATGACCAAAAAAATTATTGCTAGAAAACTCTGCAAACAGCCGGCAACAATCCAGCGGACATTTGACCCAGGTGTAACTGAACAAAGAAAGGGTTTTATACTTGCAATCGGCTTGAAATGGGCAAATCTCACCGAGCTCAAATACTTTTTTATTGAAGGAGAGGAGCCTCAAAAAAATGTGGTACGAACAGCTTTTAAAGTTTGGAAAGATTTAGGTATTGGTATCTCCTTTAAAGAAGTTGCCAAGGTCGATGATGCAATGGTCAGAATTGGGTTTGACTATAATGATGGTTCATGGTCCTATGTCGGGAGGGATATATTAACTATTCCAAAAACGCAAAGAACCATGAATTTCGGGTGGGATTTAACTGCCGACAGTTATGGGATGACTACCGCTATCCATGAAATAGGACATACCATAGGGTTCCAGCATGAACACCAAAGTCCTTTTTCAGGTATAGAATGGAATACCCCTGCGGTTTACGCAGAATTTTCAGGCCCACCTAACAATTGGCCAAAAAGTCAAATTGATTCGAACATCATCCAAAAACTTCCCCCTAATCAGGTAACAGGGTCGGCGTGGGATCCTAAATCCATCATGGAGTATGAATTTGGACCGGGACTGGTATTACAACCTGCAGAATATAAAACAGGAATATTTCCCCCGGGAATTTTATCTGCAAATGATATCAAAGGAGTAAAATCGTTCTACCCTGAGGTAGCTGCAAAAACTATTGTCAAGCTTCAACTTCACAAGTCGGTTCTCATCAAAGCAGGATCTGGCGGACAGGACGATTTTACTTTTACGGCACCTTCGACAAAAAAATATACTTTTCAAACAGTCGGAGAACTAGATACTGTCATGGTCGTTTCTGAGAAAGCCAAAACTGAAAATCACTACCTTGCTGGAGATGATGACAGCGGTTATGACAAAAACTCAAAAATCACCCTGCCTCTGGTAAAAGGGAGGACTTATTTGATAAATGTGAGGGTAATGTATGCTCCCGCTAATCAAAGTGGGTCTATTATTGTAACTTGACACTGGTCAGGCGTGCAACCAGAAGGCGCTTTCGGCGAATTGTGAACCTTTCCACCAATCCGGTTTGCCGGTCCCGTAGCGGAAATTGGTCACACCGGCTTGGCTTTGCATGGGTGCGGTTATATCTCCGAGTGTGTTCCGTTTTGCAAGTTGGGAATCAGATTCTGGAACAACAGCTACGATATGACCGGATAATCCGTCCTGCTGGCGTCGAGCCACAATGAGTCCAAGGGCACCTTGGTTCACTTCAGTTTGTAACTTGGTCAACGTGCCTGTTTGGCGCCAACCGAAGTAAGGCCCGAAATCCCGCAGCCAACGAAACAGGTCGTTTGCCTGTAACTCCTCAATGGTCTTGCCATAGAGAGGCTGAACCGTTTTGCCCTGAGTCAGGTCCACGAGCGCGGTCTGAGTCCACCATACACGTGGAAAATATACTTTGGCAAGATAGCAGTAGTCGTGAGCGTAAATATTACAAAATGTTGATTTATTGCCTGGTTTATAGCGCAGGTAAGAGGGGTTATCCACAGCAAGCCAGTCAATAATTGATGCTAATTCATTGCGCAAATCGCCAGGACTGGAACCTTTGCGTTCTGGTTGCCCTTGTTCGTTGAGAGAATGGGGACCTGCGACATCGGTACGTTTCGTAATGGTTCCAGCTTTACGGGGCATATAAACAGCTACAATACCGGTTGTGGGAGGTGTGACAGAGGGAACTGTTACAGGTACCTGATCGACTCCAATAGCCGGTTTAAGATACTTGGCAGAAACATAACCATGGTAATGGGCGCCGAGCAAGCTGGTTTCAACTTCGAGAAAATCGTTAACCTCCTTACCAGTTACCGATTGCACTATCTGGCCGTCAGGAAGACGACATATCACATTTGTATTGCCCTTATCCGCCGAAGGGTCAGATCGGAGGTTAAGGTATGACTCACGCACATCCACTTCAAAAAGTTTCCCCTGAGCCATAACCGGGGTCGGTGTTGAAATAACCGCATTTCCGGACGGTGCGGAAGGCAAAACTGGAGTTATTCCCCGAAGAGCTACCGTATGAGCCAGTCTTAAAAAATCGAAAAATTGCTCACCATAGTATTTCTGACCGTTAAAGTATCCTTGCTTCAAACCTTTTGTAGCCTTATAACTTCCTGTATTATAGGCAATAGCCACAGAGGCTAATTCCAAGTCAGTCAAAACCGTCTTGTTCTGAAGACCTGCCTTTTTGACCCCTCTTAACAGTTCGTCCCGACACTTTGTCAGGCACTTATCGAAGTCAGCATATTCTTTATTCAAAAAATAATTAGGGGTATTCAAAAAAAACTGAAGATCATACTGAAAAATTCCGAAGCCGTGACACATTTTGTCCGGATTTTTTAACGCATTCTGATATGCAGAATTATTGGTTTCGTAAGCCATATCCTCCAATCCTTTCCGGGCAATCTCAAACATAGCGCTTCCTTGTGGAGCGGCAATTAAGGTAGCTTTATTCTTTGGAAACGCGCTTCTATTTGGTGCATCGAGAGTATCTCCCACACACAACTCCAATATCCTTTCTGTAGATAGATTTTTCGTGCGCAAGGTGCCCCATATATAGCCTGTTTCCTGACAGGCTATAGCTGTCAGCATGTCGATTGTTAATGCGGTGTCTTTTATAGCAGCCTCAATCTTTTCATGAAACTGGGTTTTGAACCAAAGAATATCAGCACTAGTTGGCATAGTCTTATATCTCCTTTTTGATTTTAAAAAACAAGAGCTATTAAAGGGAGCTTGTGTTTGTTGCCTTTTTTTAATCCCGCCCAACTGGAACACCTTCACCAAGGCCGATGATACCCGGTAGAGTAATATCGCCTGATGCCTTTTCCAGGAGGGTGACATTCATGCATTGTACACTTCCAGTACCCTTACATTCTCCTGTATGAATTTTTTTTATTAATCCTGCCTGAATTTCCAGCGTAAACCCCTTAAGAACAAGTTTAACAGTTACTTCAAATGGAATGGTTTTTTTGAACAGGGGCTCTATCTCGATAACAATTTCCGGCTTATGCTTTGATGATATGGTATGTTCCAGCAATGGAACGAGAAACGATCTTTCGGGAGGATACTTTTGTATATCCTTGTACTTTGAAAGATCATTAATGTTTTTCCAGGACCGCAGTAAAATTTCTGATACCTTGATATCAAGCAGGTTATCTATATGGCCAATAATACTGTTCCATGCGGCATTCCACTCCAGCTCAGGACTAACTTTATTCAGCTGAATTTTCAATTCACCGATTGCTTCTTTGGTATGCAGTTTGTCAAAAGTTGAGCCATCAAGTTTTATAGCTCCAAAAAAATCTTTAAGGCTGCTGCTATTGATATCCATAAATAGTATTAATCTGATTTTACTAGCAATACGGTTTCCGGAGTCTCTTGTATACCTTTATCAGGCACTACACGAATTGATATGTCTCTGTTGACTAAAATGGTTTTTTGAACCAGTGCATCCGCGTTGACCTGTTGTTCACCATAGTCTATTTGTGCATAAACATTTGCTTGAGAACCGCCTGAAGATTGGTGTGGTTTTGTTTGAATTCTGCTCCATAAAAGTGAACCCCCTGCAACAATGAGTATAATGCCCCCTGTGATCAATAATGTTTTCCCTGTCTCTGACATTGGATTAGAAAGAACTGAAGGGATTCCTTGATTGGAGGTTTGCCGACTTCTGATATCTGTTTTGTTATCAGTCGTTGATGAAACTGAAGGGTTGTTAGCGACTACGTTCGGTTTAAGGGAGTCGCTAACAACAGGTGGCTTAGTAACATCAGTTTTTTCATGAGTTGATTGATCGGGCACTTGGATAGGGTTGATCACATTTGGAACGACTTTCAACAAAGGTTGCGAGACCACAATATTTATAGCTGAGCCATAAACTCCCCAACTCTGGTTTCTTGGGGAAGGTTTCTGACTAACAATTAACCCCGTACCTGACTCACTCTTAACATATCGAGTAGATCCTAATCTAAAACCACGTTGATGAAGTATTACTTTTGCTGAATCAACAGTTTTTCCGAATAGGTCAGGCACTCTAATTTGTCGAATAACAGATAGTACCAAATCAACCGTCCGGTTTTCAGACTGTTGGCCTGCACCGGGATACTGCTCCAGCACTATGTCGGGATTTTCTAAAGCTTCACGGTGCCTTATTTGGCCCACGCTTAATCCATTTCTTTTAAGTAGCATGGTTGCGTTTTCATAGGAAACGCCTATCAGGTCTGGAACAATAAACACTGCTGGTCTTGGTTCTTTAGCTTTTACATATGTCGACACAACCAAGTCCACTGTTTTGATTGCAGTCTGTTGACCTGCAACTGGATACTGTTCCAGCACGATATTATTATTGCTGTCTGGAATCCCTCGACGTCTTATTTCTCCTATACTTAATCCTTTGCTGTGGAGAATCTCAACTGCTTTTTCATAGGAATATCCTATCAGATTTGGAACGAAATATGGTTCATAGGTGAAAGACTTGATACCGTCTGATGGTGGGATTATTTTTGATATCTCTTTATGTGGTGTGAAAGTTTGAGGGGATGATAATTTAATAGAATTTGCTTTAACTCCAGTTTTATAAAGCATTTTCTTATTGGCAATGTTTGCTGAATCAACCTTTGTACCGAGTTGATCAGAAGCTTTGTATGCTGTAACTGTTTTTTTTTGAAGATTTCCTGATGTTGTGGGATTGTTGCTATCATTCTCCAGTGCAAATCCACTTATTGGTAATAGTACAAATAAAAATAATAGTAGACTTAACGCAAGAAGCTTCGCATTAATAAATTCCCGGAATATCCTCACAGAAAGTTTACAGCTTGTGTAATAGAGCATGACTGTCGAATATTGACGGTTAATCAGTTTGTACCGTTGCTTTGCTCAGAAGTACTTTAGCGTTGTAAATAAGTCGATCTCAAGCCGACGATTCCATAAGCTTACCAGAAATGGAAAACGTTTTTTGAGCTTTTTTCAAGTGATATAAAACCTTGATATACTTGACACTGCAATTACCCATTGATTTGTGAAGACTAATAAATCAATGGTCTCAGGTAATACTGTAATGATGTGGAATTACTGGAAATACAGTAATCTGTACTGATGGGCTTACAAAGATTAATACGAAACACAAATTACTTTCCCAAAAAAATAATAAAGTCCAACCTTACCAACTCAATAAAGGGGTTAGGTGCTTCTCGCGTCATTTTCAACAACAGATGACCATGATTGACCGTCAGCGACCAGAGATATATTATTATCGATGTTGCTGTGTACGCAATACAAAAACGGCATATGAAAAAAAAAACGTTCATCATTATCCGTCACAATCCGGTTTCTTTCGATTCCCCTAACCATTACATTAACGTCATTGTCTCCCTTTGGGTTCAAACGTTAAAAACTGTTATTGCCCCTCTCTTCTTATTCAGTTTTCTTCCTGTATCCCAACCCCGAGAACGATGCTATCAACGTTCCATCTTCATCTTTTATTTCTACCTTATACCCGCATATCTTTTTATTTTTACTTTCTTCTCTTGCCTCTGCCCTAATATATGTTCCTTCGGGTGCTTTGAAATAAGAAATTGACGCATTGATTCCTACTGTGGTACTTCCATCAGCATTACTTGCTATAGCAAACGCATAATCAGCAAGCGTAAATATTGCGCCGCCCTGGACAATATTGATTCCGTTCTTATGCTTTTCTTCTATTTTCAATTCAACCAATGCATATCCCGGATATGCTTGAACTATCTCAATACCTAACAACTGAGCAAACTTGTCGTTTATCACATTTTTTAAAATGTCTTTATCCATCTGTATTCCTCACAATAATTTATACATGCTCAGAAAATGTCAAGATGACAATAATTAAGTTGATCCGCCTAAACGATGATAACCCATTATAAGATATTGCATATACCCTTTAGGACCATAAGTGTCTGATTGTTTCAAATATGAGAAAATATACCTCATATACCGGACATTTACAC
>SZXZ01000063.1 GCA_005843835.1 Chlorobium sp. | reverse complement strand
CGATATTACAGAATACATGCAACGAACTACAGAGGATCATCTCGATGAACTGACTGTAAAAGTGAGAAACCGGACATTGGATGCATCCCTTACCGTTGTGAAGGGTAAAGCTTCAATAGATAAACGTATTGAAGCATTAAAGTGTTTTTTTAGACTGGAAAAAGGGTAAACAGGTATACAGCGCCCCGTACGTATTCACGGGTCTGAAATAAAAATCATCTTTTATGAGTAATGTTATATGCAGTTGTCTTTTAGGTGATAATACAAAGGTTCGGCTTCGGCTTTCACAGTTGTTGCATAGCGAGATGGAAGCCATATACGGAGCATCTCCTGAAGATGTTTTTGAGGATATATGTGAAATAGAGCTGCAGGGTTGCATGCGTGAATTCTTTCGTAACAACACTGGTATTCCCTTTACTATCGGATTGCAGGTTATTATTGAGTCTGATGGAGGCTATGATTTCGGTGTTGTTTATTCGATCGGCCAGATTGCACGAAAAAAGTTTCAATTGAAAGGATTGGAAAAAAATGGTCAGGAGTGCACTGCTGTCCTTCGGGTTGCCGATGAGAGTGACTGTCAGGCTATTGTTGACCTGAAAAAACGGCAATCTGAAATTAGGGACGTATGTCTTAATAAAATTAAGAAGCATGAACTTGACCTGAAACTGGTTGATGTGGAGTTGCGTATGGACCAGCAGAAGCTGTCGGTTTACTACACTTCTTCGCATAGGGTTGATTTCAGGACCCTTGTCCGTGATTTGGCGGGTGAGTTTAAGGCCCGGATTCAGATGGTGCAGATCACAACCCGTGAAGAGGCCAGGAGAGCAAATGCTTATGGTCCCTGTGGTTGTCTTTTGTGCTGTTCAAGCTGGTTGCAGAAAATTCATGCAAATCCTTTTTCTGAAAAATCTCAATATTCCGAAGCTGCCGGCAACGAGAGCCACGCCTTTAATATCACCGGTATCTGTAATCGTCCGAAATGCTGTTTGAGCTACTCAAAACATGAAGGGGGATGCAATCATCAGATATCGTCACAATCATCACTTCCTCCTGTAGGCAGCAGGGTGAATACTCCTGAAGGGGCTGCTGTTGTTGATGCTGTTGATGTTCAGAAACAGCTTGTCTGGCTTCGTTACCAGAAAAGTGATCAGGTACGCAGGATTTCGCTTGACAAGTTCAATGCCATGTTTGTAAAAAAATAGGTCACTGATCAACTTGTTCTGCGATTATATGGAGTGCGAGGGAAAGGGGACAGGGTTTTTATAATGAGTATAACCGAATTTTTTTACGTGTATGTATCAGTTTAAAAGGACCCTTGTTACGACTGCGCTTCCTTATGCTAATGGCCCGGTTCATCTCGGACATCTTGCAGGTGTTTATCTTCCAGCTGATATTTATGTTCGATATAAAAGGCTTAAGGGTGAGGATGTCATTCATATCGGTGGTTCTGATGAGCATGGCGTGCCGATTACTCTTACAGCTGAAAAAGAGGGTATTTCGCCTCAGGATGTTGTTGACCGGTACCATCGTCTCAACCAGGATGCATTTTTGAAGTGTGGTATTTCGTTCGATTATTATGGCAGAACCACTTCTCGAATCCATCATACAACGGCACAGGAATTTTTTACTGAAATAGAGCATAAGGGGATTTTTACCAAAAAGACTGAGAAGCTCTTTTTTGACCGCAAAGCTGACCGCTTTCTTTCCGACCGATATATTACCGGGACTTGTCCTATCTGTAACAACCCTGAAGCTAACGGCGATCAGTGTGAACAGTGCGGTACCCATTTGAGCCCGCTTGAACTCATCAATCCGAAAAGCAAACTTTCAGATGCTACGCCAGAGTTGCGTGACACTATGCACTGGTATTTTCCACTTGGACGTTTTCAGCCGCAGCTTGAGGAGTATGTCAACAGCCATAAGTCGGACTGGCGTCAGAACGTGGTTAATTACAGCAGGACGTGGCTTAATCAGGGGCTTAATGACAGGGCGATTACCCGCGATCTCAGTTGGGGGATTAAAGTTCCGCTTGATTTAAAAGAAGCTGAGGGTAAGGTGCTTTATGTATGGTTCGATGCTGTGCTTGGTTACATATCGTTTACCAGGGAGTGGGCGGAGCAAATGGGGCAGAGTGATCGCTGGAAAACCTACTGGCAGGATCCTGATACCCGTCTTGTACACTTTATAGGTAAGGACAATGTTGTTTTTCATACTCTGATGTTTCCGGCAATCCTTATGGCTTGGAACGAAGGGCGTCAGAGTGACTGTTATAACCTTGCTGATAATGTTCCGGCTTCGGAATTCATGAATTTTGAAGGCAGAAAGTTTTCGAAGTCCCGGAACTATGCGGTTTATCTTGGGGAATTTCTTGAAAAATTTCCTGCCGATACCCTTCGTTACAGCATTGCGATGAATTATCCTGAAAATAAGGATACTGATTTCAGCTGGCAGGATTATCAGAACAGGACTAACGGTGAACTTGCTGATACTCTTGGCAACTTTATCAAACGGTCGGTTGATTTTACCAATGCCCGGTTTGATGGAGAGGTCCCTTATGAGTGCACAGCTGAAGATTGGAACTCTCTTGGGATCAACTGGCCTGATACTCTTGAACAGCTTGATCTTGCTTTTGAAGGGTTTCATTTCAGGGAAGCTACCTCTATTGGTATGGATATAGCGAGGGCGGCAAATCGCTTTCTTACTGAGGCAGAACCATGGAAAGCAATCAAAAGTGACCGTACAGAGGCCGCAAGGGCCATTGCGCTTTCGCTGAACCTTTGCCATGCTCTCAGTGTAACGCTCTATCCTGTTATTCCCGAAACCTGCAACCGGATTCATGCCATGCTTGGGTTCGAGGGTACTCTGGAAGATCACTTTAAACAGGGGAGTTCACTTTTTGACTCCCTGCATGTACCAAGGCTGAAAAAAGGGGAGAGGCTTAGAGAGATTTCGGAAATTCTGTTTAAAAAACTTGAAGATGCTGATATTGCCCCTGAGCTGTTAAAAATTGAAGGACTGCTTGCTGAAGCTGAAAAAAGGGAAGCAGGAGCTGTGCGTGAGCGTATGGATTTTAAACCGCTGATCAGTTTTGATGATTTTGCAAAGGTCGACTTGAGGGTCGCTACAGTTATAGCCGCAGAACCGGTTAAAAAAGCATCAAAGCTTCTCAAATTGCAGCTGCAGGTTGGTCCCGATACCAGGCAGGTTCTGGCAGGTGTTGCGCGTTATTATACTTCTGAAGAAATAATAGGTAAAAATGTAATACTGGTGGCAAATCTTGCGGAACGTACCATTCGCGAAGAAGTGTCGGAGGGGATGATTCTTGCTGTTGAAGGTACTGACGGCAGACTGTTTCTTATAGAACCAGCCGGAATTGAAATAAATGGCAAACAGATACAATAAAAGTTTGGTAAAGATAATTTATTCCGTACATTGTGAGCACAAACATCGTGGGGTGGAGCAATTGGTAGCTCGTCGGGCTCATAACCCGAAGGTTGCAGGTTCAAGTCCTGTCCCCACCACAAGTAAAGCCGCCCATCAAAAGGCGGCTTTTTTTTTCTCTATTTGTTGGGTTGTGATACTTTTCAAGCTTGACCATGTTTGTTAAAAGGTACCATATCATGAATATTGCCCTTCCATGTTTTTATGCTGCAGCAAAGCGTTATACACTTGTTTCCTCACTTTTTATTCTTTTTTTGTTTCTTTGGTCTCCTCTGCTTTCAGCTGAGGGGCTGTTATGTGGTTTAGACAGGCTCGAAGGGTCGGGATTCAAAGAGCTGTCGGGGATGAAAGTTGGTCTTATTACCAATGTGGCGGGCATCAGCATGAAAGGGGAGTCCAATCATGCATTGATGCTTCGCCATGGTGTACGACTCAAGTTTATTATGGCGCCCGAGCATGGTTTTTCATCCGATGTTGAGGCTGGTAAAAAAGTTCGCTCTACGGTTCTGAATGACACGATCCCGGTATTTTCGCTCTACGGGACCTCAAAAAAACCTGATATCCGGCAACTGAAAAGTATTGATATACTTGTTTTTGACCTTCAGGATATTGGAGCCCGCTGTTACACCTATATATCGACCATGAAACTTGCTATGAAGGCCTGCGAAGAGGCTGGTATAGCTTTTATGGTTCTTGACCGGCCCAATCCTGTTATGCCGATCGTTCCGGCAGGGTTTATGCTGCGGGAGGGATATGAGTCGTTTGTCGGTTTTGTCAACATACCCTTTATACATTCCATGACGGTTGGTGAGATTGCTTCGATGTTAAAGGAGCAGTATTATAAACGGCTTGATTTGAGGGTGATAACGATGACCGGCTACAGCAGGGACCGGTTTGCTGATGAGTACCCTAATTTCAGGTTTATTCCCCCTTCTCCGAATATCAGAACGGTTGATACTGCAATAATCTATCCCGCTACAGTGTTTCTTGAGGCTACATCGGTAAGCGAAGGGCGGGGGACTGATGCACCTTTTATGCAGTTTGGTGCACCTTTTATGAATGGAAAGGAGGTTGCAGATGCTCTTAAGGAGTACAAACTTTCGGGGGTTGGGTTTGAACCTGTTTCTTTTCAGCCATTGTCCGGCAAGTTTATCGGGGAGCGGTGTCAGGGTGTTAAGCTTACGCTGAACGACAGAAAAACGTTTGTTCCGTTTCAAACGGCGGCGGCTCTTTTGCTTGTGCTTCAGCGTCTCTATCCTGACAAATTGGGGCTTGACAAGGGGAGTGCTTTTTTTGATAGACTTGCCGGCACACCAACTTTTCGGGAAATGATTCTCAAGCAGATGCCTGTTGCTGCCATTATGGAAGAGAGCAAAAAAGAGGTGGAGCAGTTTCAACGGACTGCACCCGCCAAAATGCTTTATCACTGAACGTTATGTTACCGGGGAATAGTTGTTTTTCCGGGAAGCCCCCTTTTTGAGAGCAGTACCTGCCAGAGCTGAATTGAGCGTGCCCGAAAAGCCCCTCGGCAAAGCTCAAAAGGTAGTAGCGCCACATTCGGTAAAATGACTGATTACATGTCGGTTTTTTTTGGACGCCCTCTTTTTTTTGAGGTTGATTCTTTTTCGGGCTGGGGATCGGCTAGTTCAGGCATGTCGTTAAGGTCATCAGGTTCGACCAGATGTTCGTCCATATGCTCATCGAGATGTTCTTCATGCAGTTCAGGGACAGCAATAAGGTCAAGTTCATCTGTAAGTTCATCGATTGCTTCATAGACTGGTGCCTGAGACTTACCTCTTGAACCTCTTTTGCTTTTCATTGCCGGTTCAATGAGTGTAATAACCTCGTTGATCGAAGAAAAAATGTAAAGCTGTTTATCAAGATTTGTCAGTTTGAGCAGGTCCTTGATCTGTTTGCCGAGAGAAACAAAAATAGCAAGGCCGTCGGATTGATTCAGTAGCTGGTGTGCAAGCAGCATTGAGCTTATACCACAGGAATCGATAGCTTTTACTTGAGAAAAATCGATGATCAGGTTTTTGCTGTTCTCTTTGTTAACCAAATCTTCAATGATCAGTTTGAATGCATCACCATGTTGAAAATCAAATACCTCTTCCTCGATTTTCATGATGGTTAACTCTTTGCGGCTCGATACGGAGTAATTCATAACGGTACTTCTGGTTAGCCTTTTGCAGAATAAAACAGTGGAGTGAGTGGGGCACACTGCACGGTGTCATTAAAGGCATTAGTTCTGTGTGTAATGATAGACCAAGGTACAATAAGATTGGTAAAAGTGACTTCTGTTCTTATCGCTTTAAGGTTTGTTCGCCAGATATTCCGCAAGCGTTTCAAGTTCACTCTCTTTTTCAGGAGCATCTATCCATGTAACATTAAGTCTATTTTTAAAAAAAGTCAACTGACGTTTTGCATAATTACGGGAATGCTGTTTTATCAGATTAACAGCAGATACAAAGTCGATCTTTCCGTCAAGGTATTGAAAAAGTTCCTGATATCCCACGGATTGTAGTGCGGGTATTTTTTCGTTTGCAAGTACTCCCTGATATTTTCGATAAAGCGTCTCGGCCTCATCGGGCAGGCCTGCTTCAATCATGTTGTCAGTACGATCATTGATGCGCTTATATAGCATTTCACGGGGCATTGAGAGCCCCCAGACTAGAAAGTGTATTCCGGTTTGCGCCTTGTTTTGTTGTGCCTGCAGTTCCGTCACCTTGAGCCCTGTTATTTCAATAATTTCAAGGCTTCTTATCAGTCTATGGGTCTTTGTGGGGTCCAGTGTTGCTGCCTGATCGGGATCTTGTTGCAGAAGTTTTTTGTACATCTCTTCTTTTCCGATGTTTTCAAGCTCTGTAATCAGTCTTTTTCTGATTTCCGGATCTTCAGGCGGCAGGTCTGCAAATCCTTGAAGTAACCCCTCAAGGTAAAGGGTGGAGCCTCCTGCAACTACAGCCCGCATTCCCTTTAGATGAATTTCATGGATCCTTTTTACTGCTTGAAGCGCAAACTCTCCGGCATTAAAGGGTTCACCAATGTCTTTTTCATTGATGAAGTGATGTTTTATTTCGGCTAGTGCTGCCTGTGACGGCTTTGCTGCACCGATGTTGAGTTCACGATATATTTGCCGTGAATCAGCGGATATGATTTCAGCTCCGATTTTTTTTGCAAGACTATGGGCAAGAGAGGATTTGCCGGAAGCTGTCGGGCCGAGAATAACGTGTACGGGATGCTTGGTTACTGCGAGATGCATATTTCCCTGGTCGGTCATCAGCATAATATCGGTTTCAACGCTTTGTATACCCTCGAAAGAGGGAGTCCAACGACGTTGTAGTAACAACCTTCTATACGTTTGATAAAACAGGCCATAAGAGGATCTTGAATGCCATAAGCCCCGGCTTTGTCGTATGGCTTGACTGAAAGAAGGTAACGCTGAATTTCCTTGTCGGTCATCGGTTCAAATTCAACGGTTGTCGAAACACATTCCGTATAGGTATTATCGCCGAAAAGAAGGACAAAGCCGGTATAGACCCGGTGTGAGCGG
>SZXZ01000052.1 GCA_005843835.1 Chlorobium sp. | reverse complement strand
TCTTGTTTTCCGATCACATCTATTCCGGAACCAGACGAAACAGGATGCAGTGAATCCTCAATTTCGCATGATGATATGGCAGACTTTCTTCGCCAGAAGACTCAAGAACTGAAGGAAGCACACTTGGATCAACTGGTGCATGAGGCAGTCACGGTACTTGAGAATGTAGGCCCCAAGGAAACTGAAGAAATATTGCTGCACACCCCTAACCCCGGGTTTTTCGAAACCATGACAGGATTGCTGTAACACGCTCTCCAAGACTGCCCCACTCTCTGCAGGGAAAGGTCAATCATCTGCGAGTTTGTGAGCTATTCTAACATGAGACCCGCAAGGGTATTAAAACAATGCTATTACCCAAAGGGCGAAGCAGAGGTAACTGCTTTCCCCTTTGGGTAATAGCATATTCGGAGCAACTTCTCTACATCTTAAATGCTTGTAGTTCGATGATTATTAACCATCATGATAATGAGTATGAGGTGGCACGGCAGATTTTTGATGCGGAGGTATGACAGAGTATATAGTTTTAGTAGCGGCGGCTATTGTTATTGAGGGAGACAAGGTTCTCCTTGGGCGTCGTGGGCCGAATGTGCCGCTTAATGGGTGCTGGGAGTTTCCGGGCGGAAAGATAGAGTATTGGGAAACACCTCAAGAGTGCCTGGAAAGGGAGCTGTTTGAGGAGTTGGGGGTTGCTTCAAAAGCAGGGGCGATTATTGCTGAGAGTGATTACCAATACGCAGAGGGTGCAATAAAGCTTTTGGCTCTGCTTACGGTTATTGCCGACCATAATTTCACACTGACGGTCCACGATAAAATAGAGTGGGTGCCTGTTACATCACTGCTTGAATGCAAGTTAGCTCCTGCTGATATTGCGATTGCTAAAAAAATTATGGAGATGGTATGCTGAATTTATGATGCTGAGATTTAGATGGCAATGTCGGGGTGGGCATAGGTGCCACCGTAACGACCTGTCGTGGCCTTGAGGCCAACAGTTACTCGCTCTCTTCAAAGAGACCCATCAGGAGTTGCAGCAGAGAGCAGCCCGGTCTGTCGATACCTCCCTTGTGATCCGGAACTGGCTGTTCGGGTGGTACATTGTGGAGTTTGAGCAGGGTGGCGCAGAACGAGCGGAACTCTATGGCAAGAGCCTTATTAACCGGCTCTCAAGAGAACTCAAATCCCTTGGGTTGAAAGGTGTCTCCTCGACCAACATCAAACAGTGCCGAACCTTTTACCTGGCTTACAAAAAGATTGGTCAGACGCCGTCTGACCAATCTTTAGATGTTTCCGCTGGATTGCAAGAGATTCAAAAGACTGTGTCTGTCACATCTTGTGATGCCATTGCCGAAGCTCCGCAGATGCCGCTGTAGTCTCTCTTTTTATTCCAGCGTAGCGCCTACCATATTCGCGGTATATTTATGGTATTTCCTTGATTAGCTTGAAATTTTTGACCTTTATAGGAGAGTCAATAATCAAGCAATGTCACTATGCACAGAATATCCCAAGCATTTTTCCCCCTTTTAAGCGACCATTCCCATTGCCGTTTCATGGTTATGTGTATGAGATAGGCAGTCAACTCTTTTTTTTAACAGAAACATGTTTTGAATAAAGCCGATTCTGACTGGAAAAGTGAAACGGCTTTTTTTTGAGCTACCGATTACGCTATAATTTTTAACCGTTTACAGGAGTAATACATATGTCAGTCGCATTGAAAAGGACATTTCAGCATGAACTTTCGTTGAACGACGTTGTTGCAAAATATCCTGATTTACCTCGGTTGGTTATTATCAAGACCGATGTCCAGAGACGAGGCATTCATTACACTGAACGTGCCTTGAGTATTGTCAATCCTGACATCCATCAGATGCGCAGCCCTTATCTTTTTGGTTCACGGGATGGTGAGATAAAGGATTTGCCTGAATCGCTTTTGTTGAGGGATGGCACCACAATCCTTGTTGACCCTACTCCTCTTGAACAAAATCCATATCTCGTTGATCTTGTTGATGGACGATTAGCATTGGTTGACAATGATGAGGTTGTTGAATTTGTAAAATTATGGCCAAAACCGAAATACTACGATGTAAAAACATCTTCAGGTATTCCGATGAGTCACATAGCAAGTGCCCGCCCACAGCGCCTTAATATTTTTCAGTCGAGTTACTGTCACTTTTGGGCTGAACATAAGGAGTGTCGATTCTGCGATATCGTCAATCATACAAAACAGCAAAAAAATGAACTTGGCGTTCCTGTCCGCCTGAAACCTTATGATGTTTCTGAGACCATCAGGGAGGCTTTGAAGGAAAAAGGCCGATTTACAAGTATATGCCTTACCGCAGGCTCGGTTCTCAAGGGTAATGAGCTTTTTGATAATGAGGTTGACTTCTACATCGAAACGCTGCAGGCAATTGGCGAAAATTTTGCAACAAAAAAATTTCCCAGTGAACTGATCTCTTCGGCATTTAACGAAAAACAGCTTGCCCGGCTTTATGCAGAAACTGGCATTACAAGTTACACCAGCGATCTGGAGGTGCTTGGGGAGGAAAAATTCAACTGGATTTGCCCTGGAAAAGCAGAATCGGTCGGGTATCAGGAGTGGAAGCAGCGTCTGGTGAGAGCTGTTGATATTTTCGGCAGAGGAAACGTTGGCACTGGCCTTGTAGGTGGAGTTGAACTGGCAAAGCCTTATGGTTTTTTGAGTGAAAATGATGCACTGAATTCAACACTTGATGAGGCAGAATCGCTTGCTGAGCAAGGTGTCACCACATTTTTTATTGTTTGGGTCCCTCGCCCCGGTTCAGACTTCCATGACCAGCAGAACCCGTCTCTGGACTATTTCATTCGCTTAGCATCAGGGCTTCATCAACTGAGGGTGAAGTATGGACTCTCTATCGATTACAATGATTACCGCCGTTGCGGCAATCATCCTGATACCGATTTATCGAGACTTCTATGACTTCAATCATCACTCTACAACAATAATACCCGGGAGATCTAAAAAATGTCGGTTCAATTGACAGAAGAACAGATAGCACTTCTTAATGATCGAGATTCTCATAAAGTGCTGGCAACGGTAGATGAATCGGGCAACCCGCATGTGGTGTTCAAACAATCGATTCATGTTGCTGAAGACGGGAACATCCACTATCTGGAATTGCTGGAATCATCGCGCACCAACCATAATCTTGTGAGGGCAATATGGTTTGATCGTAAAGTGTCAATAGTTGTTAAAGGCGGAGATAAACAAAGTTTTCAAATTAAAGGAGAGCCTCTTGAAGTACACGTGACTGGCCCTCTTTTTGAAAAGCATTATGTGGAGATACAAGAACGACTTGGAGATGTTGATCTGGCAGGAGTCTGGGTTATCGAACCACAAGAGGTGATCAATGAAAATTTCTGGCTGCGCAAGGTAGACGAAGAGGCTAAGCACCCTTTGTTTCTGCACTTGGATCGAATAGCTAAAACAAAAGTACAACACTAACTATAACTCAGAAAAATAAGGATACCTATTATGAAAAGGTTCTTGAACATTGTTTTAACTGGAGTTTTTGCTTTTGCCGCGACTTCCCTGTCAAGTCCAAAAGCTCAGGGTGAAGAAATTCGGCTTGCTACCCAGGCTATTCCAGCCTACGCTCCGATTTTTGTTGCCAAGCATAAAGGATTTATTCAGGAGGAACTTGCCAAAATTAAAACAACAGCTGAAATCAAGTGGACGTCTTTCCCAGCCGGTCCGCCAATCAACGAGTCTTTCGCTGCTGGTCAGCAAGACTTTGGCTTTTTAGGTGATGTGCCTGCTATTATCGGTAAATCTGCTGGTATCAATACCAAAATTGTTGCCCTGACATCATCGGGGGCTAAAACGCTTGCGGTTGTTGTGCCTTCAAAGTCTGCCATCAGCTCTCCATCCGGATTGAAGGGTAAAAAGGTTGCTGTAGTGAAAGGCTCCTACGCCCATCATCTTCTTTTACTGGTGCTTCAGAAAGGCGGGCTTACCGTAAATGACATCGAACTCATCAATCTTTCTCAAGCTGATATTGCCACGGCACTTCTTAATGGCAACATCGATGCAGCAGCAATATGGGAACCTCTCATTACCAAACTGAGCTCACAGGGAACAGTTCGAGTTCTAGCCGACGGAACCGGTATTAAAAAAGGTGTCTTGGTTATTATTGCAACGAATGAGTTTGTCACGAAAAACCGTGCAAAAACAAAGGCTGTGCTCAAAGCCTATAAGCGTGGTGCTGACTTTATTAAAGCAAACCCTTCTGAGGCTGCACAGTTGATTGCCGCTGATGTGAATCTGACGCCGGAACTTCTTTTGCCGGTGTTGAAGAAATTCAACTACAACCCTGCTATCCAGCCAGAAGATATCGGTGAGATTAAAAAAAGTGAAGCCTTTTTGCTGAGTAATGGACTGATCAGGGCAGATGTCAATATTGATAGCTTTGTCGATGCATCACTGACTAAAGAAATCGGTATCAAATAGAAACTCCATGGCTTATAGCAACATTCGATATACAGAAAAAGTTAAGCACTTTACTCAGTATTTCGGTCTTTTGGCTCTTCTTTTATTGGTTTGGGAGGCATTGTCAAGGCTTGGAGTGATCCAACCGATAATATTGCCTCCTCCATCACAGATAGCTCTTGTGTTCTATGACCTCCTGAAAAACGGAAGTCTCCTGAAGCATATCGGTATCAGTGTGTTGCGAGTACTTGAAGGGTTTGGAATTGCTGCAGTCCTTGGTTTAACCCTTGGAATGGGTATCGGTCTATCACAAAACCTTGCCCGAATGAGTGACCTGATTATTCAGGTTATCAAGCCTATTCCACCCATAGCATGGATTCCTCTGGCAATTCTCTGGTTTGGGATTGGGGAGCAGTCGAAGGTCTTTATCATTTTTCTGGGGGCGTTCTTTCCTGTGATTATCAATACCATTGATGGTATTCGACAGACTGACCACAAACTGGTTGAGGTGGCCCGCATCCTTGAAGTTTCCAAGAGCAGGTTTATCCTTGAGGTTGTTATTCCTGGTGCATTCCCATCCATCATGACCGGTCTTCGTGTTGGTTTGATGGTAGCCTGGATGTGCGTTGTGGCCGCTGAACTTATTGCAGCAAGCGGTGGTGTCGGTTATCTGATTATGGATGCAAGACAGCTGTCTCAATCCGATGTTGTCCTTGTCGGTATGATTACGATCGGCATTATCGGAAAACTGATGGACAGTATTATATCGTGGATTGAAAAAAAGGTCATCACATGGAAACCGGTTTTTATCGGGGTTTAGAACATGAGTGTAACACTATCGTTAAGGGAAGAGAGGTATGAACAATAATAATTCTGTCAGGCCGAAGCTGCTTATTGAAAATCTTTCGAAAAGTTACTGGGTTAACAATGATGAACTCAAGGCTTTGCAGGACATCAACCTAACTATTCTCAATGGCGAATTTGTCGCCATTGTCGGGAGTAGCGGATGCGGTAAAAGTACTCTTTTAAAAATTATTGCCGGTCTGGAAAACGGTTATAAAGGAACTGTTTTATTAGGGAATGAAAAAATATCAGGCCCCGGTCTGGATCGGGGAATGGTGTTTCAGGAACACAGGTTGCTGCCATGGTTGACGGTTGAAAAAAATATAACCTTCGGCATCAAGGATAAAAAATCAAAGGTAACTGCAACAACAGTTAGCGAACATCTTGATTTAGTTGGCCTTTCAGGGTTTGCCAATGCTTATCCGTTTCAGCTATCGGGGGGTATGGCGCAACGTGTTTCGATTGCCAGAGCGCTGGTTAATCAGCCTGAACTGCTTTTGTTTGATGAACCTTTCGGGTCGCTTGATGCGCTCACTAAAATACAGATGCAAAAGGAAGTTTTGCGCATCTGGGAAGCGGAAAAAACAACCATGATCCTTGTTACCCATGATATCGACGAAGCGATTTTTCTGGGTGACAGAGTTGTGGTTATGTCAAGCCGACCGGGGACGATAAGAAAAATTATTCCTATTGATCTGCTGCGCCCAAGAGATAGAAGCAGTTATGAATTTACACAGATTCGAAAGGCCATATATCATGAATTCTTTACTGAGGCTGAAGAACCGTTTTCATACGCTATCTGAGCTTTTACCTTCAAATCCATCAAAACGAGCAAAGATATAGAACGACTACTATGAGCGTATTGGAAACATCAGAAGTAAAGAGATTTGCACTCGAAAAGGGAGCCGATCTTGTTGGAATTGCTTCGGTCGAAAGGTTCAGGGAATACCCGCAAGACAGACAACCTGAACAGTTGCTGAAAAACGCAAAGTCTGTGATTGTCGTGGGAGTCAGGGTTCTTGCAGATACCATTAAGCCAAACCTGCTTTTATCTGCGCTTCATCATATCACTCTTAATATTTTTCACAATCAGATTGCTTATGAAATTGGCCGGCTCCTTGATGATTTTGGATATCATGCTGTGGTGGTACCTCACAGAATAGGAAATCTTGATCCTGATTTGAGATCAAGCCCTGACTATATGGAGATTTATCCCAGATTATTTGGAATCTCAACCAGACATGCTGCAGTTGAAGCCGGACTTGGAATATTCGGAAAAAGCAGATTGCTGCTAACCCCAAGGTTCGGTCCGAGGCAACGATTGGCGGCAGTTGTCACCAACGCTGAACTTACACCTGACAGAAAACTTACCCTCGAAGAGGCTCACCAGCTTTGCCCTCCTCATTGTAAGGCCTGCTTTGGTGCATGTCCCGGCAAAGCGCTCACTTTGGATGGTATTGACTGGCGCAAATGCAACGATGTGATCCGTCCCCATAATGGTCAATACGGTTATTCGGCTTGCAGTGAATGCATGCTTTCCTGCCCTGCAGGTTTGACTTTCCATAAAAATTCCATCAATAAAACTGCAACTCGTTCGTTATGAAAATTTTACTAATTAACCCTGCGTTTTACGATGGCAACGATTTTCGGAATCGGTTTGAAGACTATATTGACTGGATAAAAGGAGGAAACCTGTATGTTGCTCCCTTTGAGCCTCCTCTTGGTCTTTCATTCCTTACGGCATACATGAAAGAGAGAAATCATGATGTAACGATCCTCGATATGCAGGGATCTCTGATGGATAGCGAAGAATTGGCGATCCGGATTGCAGAGGCGAACCCTGATATTATTGGTATTACTGCAATGACCCCTACTATCCCTGAAGCCCTTCAGGTAGCTGCCATTTCCAAAAAAAATGCTCCACAAGCAATAACAGTTCTTGGCGGGGTACATCCTACTCTTGCTCCGGCTGAGGTACTTGCCGATAAGAACGTCGACTTTGTAATTCGTGGAGAAGGTGAGGAATCCTTTGCCGCACTCGCAGATGCTCTTGCCAATGGTAACAGTACTGAAAATATATCCGGTCTTTGTTACCGAAGCAATGGAACAGTGATTATCAGGGAAAAATCCAATCTTATCGAAGACCTGAATACATTACCAAGTCCTGACTATGATGCATTTCCTGTTGAACGCTATATCGAACATAACAAGTATTTGAGAAGCGTTCGAGGCATCTCCATGATTGTTTCGCGCGGATGCCCGTTTCAATGCACCTTTTGCGCTGTTCATCAAACAATGGGACGCAAATGGCGCATAAAATCGCCTCAACGTGTAGTTGATGAGGTTAAGGATCTTAAAAAACGATTCCAACTTGAAGGAATCTGGTTTAAAGACAGCATTTTTAACCTCAATAGAACCTGGACAAAAGAGTTTTGCAAGCTGATGATCGAGCAGAATGTCGATATCAAGTGGCAAGCACTTACCCGTGTAGATTTGATCGATGAAGAAGAACTTGTTGTAATGAAAGAAGCCGGTCTTACCCAGCTTGATTTAGGCATTGAAACAGGGTCACCAAAAAGCCTTATCAGACTTAAAAAAGGCATCACCGTCGACAAGATTAAAGAAAAGGTGAGGCTGGCAAGAAAACATGTTAATGTTTTCGGCTTTTTTATGATTGGAATCCCGGGCGAAGATGAAGGCGATGTGCAACAGACATTCGAACTTGCCAAATCACTCGATCTTGATCGCTGGACTTGGAGCATCTACAGTCCCCTTCCCGGATCGACTCTGTACGAAGAGTTAATTGCTGAGGGAAAAATTGAACCTTACCGGCTTGACCATCATCAGGTTCATTTTACTGAAGCTTACGAGGGGATCTGCGCTATTGCACCGGAGCGTTTAAAGGCTCTCTACAGAGAAATCAACGAATATTTTTATAACAAGGAAGCGGTAGTTCCCCAGGAATTGGCTGGTTAAATAAGAGCGGATTGTGTTTGCCGTAAAATGCGTATACTATTTGTACAAAATACTGTAATAAAACCGGCAACATAATCATGATTGTGATCAGCACAACTGAGTTACGCAAGAATCTGAGAAAATACTTGTACTTAGCCAATAAGGAACGAGTTATCGTCAAGTGCAGCAGGATTGAGACATATGAAATCGTACCAGCAGGAAAAATATGTGACTCAGATAAGTATCTTTCCAATCCCAAGTTATCGGGAGCTCTTAAAGAAGTTGAGGAAGATATTGCTAAAGGAAGGCTCCGAGAGGTCAAAGTGACTGAATAGAAAAGATCGTATAATAAAGGCTCTATTTTGACAGTCTATTTTCTTTCATTACGTGATCATTATGGTGACTCATAGGAAGGAGTAATAAGAGGAAGGCGTCAAGTATTTACCTCTGTCGCCTTTTAATCCACATTATGGCAGCAATGCATGCAACAAAAAGATACCATCCAATCACTACTGATATATCCTCGAATATACATACCGCTCCCGTTGGAATAATAACCATAGCAGATAGACCAGTGATTGATTGGCTAATGAAATGATGAGTGGCAATGATAAGAAAATCACTACGATATTACAACATATATTTTCGCAAAATAAAAATACCCGGCGCAATACCCGGAATTGTTATCGCCTTTAATCTAAAGTCTTTGCGGGTAGAACTTGCAGAAAAAAGCGAGTGCTGGTAAGAGAAGCTGTGCTTCCCCTATGTCACGTTTATTGCTCTTGTGGAGCAAGGTCGTACCTTATGCGGGAATGATCATGGGGGGAGAAATCAGACATCATTCCTTTACATGTTTTATCCAGAGGATAATTGAGCTGAATCCGACAAAGAGATACCATCCCATAACTACTATGATCTCTTCAGTAATTCCGCCAAATGGAATAAAATCCATAGCAGATTGAAGTAGTATTGAGTTGTATTTATAGATATTTCTGAGGTAATAATAGCATAAGTACCGATATATTACAACATATATTCGGTTTAAACTTATAAAAAAACTGTACACACGCCCGGACTGTCAAGTTTGCACATCTACGCTCCCCGCTCGGTCAGGCGTTATGTCGTACTCTGGACGCATATTTTACGTACATTGCGAGTTGAGTGATGAGTTATAAGTGCTGAGTTCTGAGGAATGAGTGCTGAGATTGAACTATACTTCATGGATATGAAAGCTGATAATTTTACTCTGGAGAAGTACTTCAGCAGAATCGGGTATGGGGGCAATGCCAAAAGGGATATTGCTACGTTAAGGGAGATCATGCGGTGCCAGTTATTTTCTGTCCCTTTTGAGAATCTTGATGTTCAGGCTGGAAAAATTGTATCTCTGGTTCCGGAGGAGATTGTTGAGAAGATATTGATGCGCAGGCGTGGCGGGTATTGCTATGAGGTCAATGGTCTTTTTGCCATGGCGCTCCGTGAGCTTGGAGTTGCTTACACTTTTGTGGCGGCTCGTCCGATGTTATATGCTGCAAGGCGCCTAAAAACACATATGGCTCTTGTCGGTGAAGTGGATGGGGAGGAGTGGCTTTTTGATCTTGGGTTTGGCAGTTATGGTATACGAGGACCGATGCGGGTTGCCGAGCTTGAAGTTGCGGTATTGCAGGACTTTGATACGTATATGCTCAGCAAAAATATTGAGAACCACTATCGGTTGCAGACACTTGTTGATGGACAATGGACCGATCAATATGAATTCGACAGGTCACCTCAAGAATGGATTGACTTTGTTCCGGCCAACTACTTTAACTCGACGCATCCGGATTCGATTTTTGTTAAAAAATTGTTTGTAGTACTTCATAATCCTGCCGGCAGAGTGACTCTTTTGGGCGACACCTTGAAAACCGTGGTCAATGGGGTGACTACGAAGGAAATCGTCAGTATGGAAAACCGGGCTGCGTTACTCGCCAGCACTTTCGGGCTTTACATGTTCTAAGCTTAGAACCTGAACATGCTTAGGAAAACGCAAACTTAGTCACACATTAACATTAAAAGAAGGTTATTCATATCCTTTATTAATGGCTTATGCCGGAAGGTATTTGCCTGCTATTACTGTTTAACAAGGCTGAATCTCTTGTTTTTTTGTAATCAGGCTTCTAGAATTGACTGACAGGTTATCGTGTAGTATCAGGTGGTTTTCTGGGTTTGGGTGGTGGCTATTTTTGCAGCTTTTTGTGCTGGATAGAGGCTTACCAGCAGGCAGAGGGTTATTGAGAAAATGGCTACTATAACAAAATCGGCGAGGTTTATGCTGACCGGGTATGCCGGGATAATGAAGGCGCTTTTTGAGGGAAGCTGTACTATGCCGTAGAGTTCCTGGAGTTTACAGATGGTCCATGCGATTGTGGTACCTGCAATGGTTCCTGTGATGCCTGTGATTCCCCCCTGGATAATGAATATAGACATGAATTGAGGCTTTTCGAGTCCGAGACATCGGAGATAAAAAAGTTCACGCTGTTTGTCGATAGCAGTCATGGCGAGTGCTCCTGTCAGGCTGAGGGAGGCAACGAGGATTATCAGCATCAGGATGCTGAAACTTGCCCATTTTTCGAGTTGCATGACGGTGAAGATGTTGGTGTATTTTTCTTCGAGTGTCCGGACTTTCCAGGCGGATTTCATGGGGCTTTTTGCCAGCCATTGCTTGAGGTTGAGGGTAACGGCGTCGCTTGAATAACCTTCTTTCGGGCGGATATCGATACCTGAATACTCTCCCCTTCCAAGAAGAAGAATTTTTTGGGCGAACAGGTTTGAGGTCAGTACGTAGCGGTCGTCGAATATTTTCTGGAGGGAAAATACTGATGTTACTCTTGTTTCCGGGATACCCAGCATTGGTATCAGGTAGGGTTGTGACAGGGATTCGAGACCCAGGGAAATCAGTTCCGGACTGAATAGTTTGACTTGTTTTTCGGCGTAGAGGTTTGTTCTGTTGGCTAGTATCTCACCTGCTGCAATGGTTTCGGAAGTAAAGTACGGGTTGGTCCGGTGGGTGACGTGCATGAGATGATGGTGCGCTGTATCGCTGAACCCCTTGACCACGACGAGTTCACTTTTTTTCCCGCTTGCCATTACAGCTTCTCCTTCGGCAAACGGCTCTGCTGTTCCGACACCTTCGAGTGCTCGTATAGATTGCAGAAGAGAGTCGGACAATGCTACTGTTCTGCCATGTATGGGGACAAACTGGGCGGGGCTGTCGATGGTGATAAAAAGATCTCTGGCAAGTTTTTGAAATCCGTTTAACACGCTCATGACAACGAGGAGGGTGCTGACACCTATAACGATTCCTGCAAGACTTATTGCTGAAATAATATTTATAACCCTGAATCTTTTACGGGCAAAGCTAAAGCGTTGAGCTATCCAAAACCCTGTTTTCATACAAGAGGAACTATCATTTATTTCAGGTTTTCAGGGAATTGTCAGCTTTTACACGTTATTCAATTCTGGTCATTTTATATACCGCTTTATCGGCAATCATGCCATGGACGGCTTTTGCGTGCGATTTGTAGTGGTCGGTTTCCAAATGCTGTTCGAGAGTGGCAAGATTTTCCCACGTTTCGTAAAAGATAAATGTTGAGGGATCTTCATTATCCTGATGCAGTGTGTAATCAATACAACCGCTTTCCAGTCTGGTTGGAGGTATGAGTTTTAACAGCTCATTTTTGACGTTCTCTCGAAATTCGTTTTTGGCGACTACTTTTGCTACGACAACAAGCTTTGACATGGGTTTCCTTGAAGTGAATTTAATTTCAGTCGGCAGGGTTCAAGCTGGTGTTACTTGTATTTGATACAGTTGTATAAGGAGGTATTGACATAGGCCGGGTACCAGAAAAAAAGCACCTTATGGGATTGTGCCAGAAGGTGCTTCTTAAATAATTCGAACGATTACTTTTTAGGAGTAACTGCTGCTGCTGCACCCTGGAAAACCTGGGTAACAGTTGTTGTTGCGCCACCAACAAGACCTGTGGCTGTTTTGCCAAGAGGCTCAATAATTGAACCAGCTGTATTGATGACAGCACTTACCAGCTCAACCAACTGCTGAGCAAGTGTTCCAACAGTCTGGAGAAGATTGTTGAGAGCTACTGAAAAATCGTTAATTGCATCGTTTGCCATGATTTTTATTGGTTTGTTTGTTGATTAAAGAAACCTTACGGGTCAAAATTATTGTGATATTATATATATATATCGTACTGCTAAGTTAAAATATTTTAAACAATTATCTTGAACTAAATAGTATATGAACGGTACAACTTGCTCTCTGGATAGTTAATGAAAGCTTACAGTAACCCTAAGGAACCAAAGACCCTATGGCTTACCTGCTTTATATTTATTTTTCGGGAGCTGAGTGCTGTTTGCCGATAAACTTGTTTAGAAGAATAACTATAAAAACACCTCCAAGAAAATAAACTACCGGGGCAATAAAAGTTGTGTATTGAAGAATTTCTTGCATAAGTAAAAGGTTACTGAACATTCATTTGTTGAAAGGAACCGGCCTCTTGATATCGAGATGGGATTCAAGCGCCCGAATATTGCTATACTTTTTACAGAACTTGATAATTTATGAGAATTTAATGAATTTATCAGGATTTCTTTCTCCACGCAAGGCCGAATTTTCAACCATTACTTCCATGACATTAGAGAATTCGTTGATATAGCCGGAATATATATCTATAATACAGCTGCTCATATATATATGAGCAGCTGTATTCGCCCTATTCTCCTTTTATTATATTAAACATAATCATTATATTGAGACCTTTTATAGGTATATGTTGTTTTTTTTAGATGTATTACGATATACCAAATCAAATATCTTAATCCTGGTGTCCCTCCCCCCAGGTCTTTTTATGACTAAGGTAATTTTTAAAACGTTTTTTGAGTTGCATAGACAGACCGTGTGAAGGGAAGAGCTGGCTCTTTGTAAGCGATTCGTTTACTGTTATGGTTCAGGCCGTAAGGTGTTGTGTGATACTTATTATAAGGAGGAGCTTATGGAGTCGACTATATTATCCAGCAGATTTGACTGGACAGGTTCAGATAAGCATTCTTTTGTAGAGTGGAGCGGGCTGGAGCAGGACTCACCAAAGATAATTCATCAGATACCTGAAGAAATTGGCTCCGGGTGGGTACAGTCTATGCTGCTGCCTTTAAACCAGGTTATTCGCTGGGGTAACGTTACCTTCAGGCCTGAAGTTTCGGGGCGGGTATTCCCTTTTACGAAAATGACAGAGCACTTCAAGGAACCTGTGCTCTGTTTTCAAATAACAAAAACAGGCCGTATAATTCTTTCGGATCATAATCTTGAACAGGATTTTATTGTAGCGCCAGATGCATCGTTATTTCAACATTTTGATTACAGGAACAGCAGCGCAAAACTCGTTGCAGACGAGGATTTGGAATATTTTATACTGATTATAGGCGACTCTGTCCTGAATGAGCTTTGTGGAGAAGAGTATGCCGAATCGCTTTTGAAAAGATTACACCTGTCGCTGATGCCGTCTGCTTCTGTTACCAAGGTCCCGCTCCATATCAATGCTCTTCTGTATACCTCTGTATCTCACCATTTGACCGGAAATTTTGCAAAACTTCACACTCAGTCCAAGGTTCTTGATTATCTGTGCGGACTTTATAAATATTATGCACACGGGGTAAAGGAGCCGCAATCGACCCGGAACATTCTGTATATATTACATGATATTCATAATGATCTCATACATATGCAAGGGAAAGTTCCTTCGCTTGATGAACTTTCGAAACAATACGGTATTTCCGCAAAACAACTGAGTATTGAGTTCAAGAAGAAGTATGGAAAGTCACTCTTCAGTTATTTTGCAGAAGTTCGACTTAACGAGGCTCTTGCGGCCCTACAAAAAACTGATACGCCGATGAAAACTATCGCAAGGAATCTTGGATATTCGCATGTCAATCACTTTATCAATGCGTTTAACCGGCAATTTGGATACTCACCCGGAAGTTTGAGAAAATTAAGAAACGATTCTACGATTCAGTCAAAAATTCAACGTCCAAATAATTTTGATTATAACAACTGCTCCGTAGATAAAAAATAGAGGATTATACCTGTTTAAACTGTAGCTTCATTGATTGACAAACGGGCTCCCCTACCCGATTATTATAAAATGGAGGTCAAATTTTATATGTCGACATCTTTTTATAATGCTGGTTTTAAGAAAGCACTTTGTTATGGAGATGAAAAATGTTTTTACCTACCCCATACCTTCTTAGTATCCACTAACCTAAATATTTATATATAGATATATTGTTTAGTGGTTGTAACAGCTCTGCATGAGCAGTAGCTTTAGCTTTTACATTTTTTCTCTGTAATTACTTGATTTAAAATAACCCGTATTCATGCGTATTCTAACGTTTACAGGTAAAGGCGGAGTAGGTAAAACCAGTGTTTCTGCCGCTACAGCCGTCCGTTTGTCGCAGCTTGGTTATCGTACTCTTGTGCTTTCAACCGATCCGGCACATAGTCTTTCGGACTCGTTTAACCTGCCTCTTGGCCCCGAACCGACAAAAATCAGAGAAAACCTTCATGCCATTGAGGTCAACCCTTATGTTGATCTTAAACAGAACTGGCAGTCTGTGCAGAAGTTTTATACTAAAATTTTTATGGGTCAGGGTGTTTCAGGAGTCGTTGCTGATGAAATGACCATCCTTCCCGGGATGGAAGAGCTGTTTTCGCTGTTGAGAATCAAGCGTTATAAGGCTTCCGGGCTTTATGATGTTCTGGTGCTTGATACCGCTCCGACTGGTGAAACCCTGAGGCTTTTGTCGCTTCCTGACACTTTGGCCTGGGGGATGAAAGCTGTAAAAAGTGTTACAAAATATATTATCAAACCTCTCAGCAAGCCTCTTTCGAAAATGGGTGATAAAATCGCCTTTTATGTACCGCCTGCAGATGCTGTGGATTCTGTAGATCAGGTTTTTGACGAGCTTGTTGATATTCGGGAGATCCTGACTGATAATGTAAAATCGACTGTCCGTCTGGTAATGAACGCCGAGAAAATGTCGATCAAAGAGACGATGAGGGCTTTGACTTATTTGAACCTTTACGGGTTCAAGGTGGATATGATACTCGTCAACAGGTTGCTTGACACGAAGGAAAACAGCGGATATCTGGAGAAATGGAAAACTATTCAGCAGAAGTACCTTGGAGAGATTATTGAGGGCTTTGCTCCCCTACCGGTAACACAACTCAGGATGTACGAAAATGAAATTGTCGGGCTTAAGTCGCTTGAGCTTTTTGCCAAAGACATGTATGGAGATAGTGATCCTTCAGTCATGATGTATGATGAACCTCCAATAAAATTTGTCCGTATTGGCAATATTTATCAAGTTCAGCTAAAGCTTATGTTTGCCAATCCCAGCGATATCGACGTGTGGGTTACAGGAGATGAGCTGTTTGTGCATATAGGCAATCAGCGTAAAATTATCACGCTTCCCATCAGCTTGACGGGGCTTGAACCTGGTGAAGCTTTTTTTAAAGACAAATGGCTCCACATCCCCTTTGATCTTACCCAGCATGAAGAGAACCATAAGAACAAAGAAGTTAACAAGACCGTTAATTGAGCTAAAGCTGAAACTCTGTTTAATATATGTACGCAAACATGAATGACTCTGAAGATTTACGCAATAAGCCTCTCAATATTCTTTTTATAGCTCCGAAAGGGAAAAAAGACTCGAAAACAAACCAGAAGCCGCTTTTTAATATGGCGATTGGCGTACTGGTAAGCCTTACTCCCGAGCACCACCATATTGAGATTGTTGATGAACATTTTGGTGATCGAATCAATTATGACGGGGATTACGACCTTGTCGGCATTACTTCGAGAACCATAGATGCTACCAGGGGGTATGAAATTGCGGACGGTTTTTTAAAAAAAGGTACCAAGGTAATGCTGGGCGGGCTTCATGTTTCGTTCAATATTGAAGAAGCTACAGTGCATGCGGACAGTATTGTGCGGGGGGAGGCAGAAAACCTCTGGCATACGGTGCTTGAGGATGTTGCTCTCAACCGGTTGAAACCACTGTATGATTCTAAGGATTTTGAGCCTGTAAAGGAAGTTCTTCCGCTGGATTATGAGCGAATTGCCAAAGCTTCGAAGCGGGAAAAAGTTGACGGGACGAAATCTATCCCGCTTTATATAACCCGAGGGTGCCCTTATGAGTGTTCGTTTTGCGTAACACCGAATTTTACCGGAAAGCTTTATCGTGCACAAAAGCCTGAAGAGCTGAAAAAACAGATTGAGATGGCCAAAAAGGTTTTTTTTAAGGCAAATGGCAAATCATCCAAGCCATGGTTCATGCTTTGTGATGAGAACCTTGGGGTCAGCAAAAAACGGTTATGGGAGTCGCTTGAACTGATTAAGGAGTGCAATATTAATTTCAGTGTTTTTTTCAGCATCAATTTTCTGGAAGATAAGGAAACGGTTAAACGGCTTGTTGAAGCCGGGTGCATTATGGTACTTGTCGGGTTTGAGTCAATAAATCAAAGTACTCTTGAAGCCTATAATAAAGGTCATGTCAATTCGGCTGATAAATTTTCACGACTGATTGAAGAGTGCCGGCAGGCCGGACTGAATGTTCAGGGAAATTTTTTAGTCAATCCTTCTCTTGACACTTTTGAAGATATGGATGAACTTGTGAAGTTTGTCGGTAAAAACAGTGTATTTATGCCGATTTTTCAGATTATCACACCATATCCGGGTACAACTATGTACTGGGAATACAAAAGCAAGGGCTGGATTACCAATGAGGATTGGGATAAATATAACGCGATGAATCTGGTCATCAAATCGGAGAGATATGACCCTGTAAAATTTCAGCATAAGTTTATGACCAGCTATTACAAGGCATATTCCTGGAAAAACATTGCCAACAGGGTGAGGCGCAATCCTTATAAGCTGCTTAACCTTGTAACAAGTCTTGCGTTCCGAAAAAATCTGCAGGAACAGCTCGGAACCTTCGAACGTGATCACAACATCAAAGAGGGCATACTTGATGCTCCAATAGAATTTCTGGCAAAAAACAGAATTATGATTTTTAATTATTTCAACAGGTAACCCCCCTTATACCTGTAAGGTCTTTTTGGTTGAATACTCTCTTTTAACTTATTAGACTTTGCATCTATCATGAATGATCAGGAGTTACTACAACATAATCAGAGGGCCAATGAACTTATTTTCAAAGGACTTGTGGAGTGCGGCTGTTTTAAAGCTGCTCTCGAGCTTGACTTGTTTGGGCACCTCAGTAATGAAGCAAAAAGCATTGAAACACTCGCAGCTGCTGTAGGTGCTGTACCTCAAAGACTTGTGATGCTGCTTGAGGCTCTTCGTCACATGGGAATTACCTCGCTTCTTGAGGGAAAATGGAGCCTTACATCATTTGCGAAAAGGATGTTTCTGCCGAATCCTGAACACCCTAACCTCTATATGACTCCTTTGGCTAAGGCTATGGTGAACCTTTCGGATAATTTTTACCTGAAAATTGCTGATGCTGTCAAGGGTAACATGAATTTCAAGGGGGAAGTTGCCTATCCTCCGGTAACCCGTGAAGATAATCTGTATTTTGAGGAGATTCACCGCTGCAATGCTCATTTTGCTATTATGCTGCTTCTGGAAGAGGCTGACCTTTCGACCACAAAGACTCTTGTGGATGTCGGCGGAGGCATTGGTGATATTTCAGCCGCTCTTTTAAAGAAGTTTCCTCAGCTTGATTCGACCATACTGAACCTCCCCGGGGCTATTGAACTGGTTAATGAAAACGCTCTGGAAAAGGGTGTTGGTGACCGGCTTAGAGGAGTCGCTGTAGATATTTACAGGGATGCATACCCTGCAGCTGATGCTGTCATGTTCTGCAGAATTTTATATTCGGCAAATGAGCAACTGACTGATATGTTATGCCGAAAGGCTTATGAAGCACTGCCTCCGGGTGGAAGACTGCTTATTCTCGACATGATTATTGATGACCCTGAAAACCCGAATTTTGACTACCTGAGTCATTATATACTCGGCACCGGAATGCCATTTTCTGTGCTTGGGTTCAAGCAGCAAAGCATGTACAAAGAAATTCTGGAATCGCTCGGATTCAGGGATATTCGAACCGTGAGAAAGTATGGTCACCTGCTGTGTGAAGCAGTAAAAGCAGCATAAACGTAACATTTAAAAGCGGTCACTCTCTGAAGAATGGCTGCTTTTTTTTTGCCAGTCATGGAGTTCTTACTTCATTTTTTTAAAAATATTAAAACTCATCCCATAATCATAAGCAAACAGCAGAGAGTGTGCTATGTTGAAAGAAGCTGTAGGTCTGGTTGGTGGGGTTTTATT
Source organism: Chlorobium sp. (assembly GCA_005843835.1). GTDB lineage: Bacteria > Bacteroidota > Chlorobiia > Chlorobiales > Chlorobiaceae > Chlorobium. Next base: position 19,427 of record SZXZ01000052.1, on the reverse strand, counting down.
GTTTTCGCCTTTAGGTGTGCCGATTCTTCTGCACGGAGCATCGGGTATTGTGGTTGGAGGAGCAGGACTGTTTGTTTCGGATGCCGTATTGAATCAGGTGGGAAATCTTATCCAGAATCAGGTACTCAAGGCTGTTCCCGGCCTCAGTGAAGCTGCTATTCGAGCGGGAATGAAGGCAAAAAGAAGGGTGAGTGCCATGACTGCGACAGATACAAGAGTATAGTCGAGCGGATCAATCAGGAGCGGAACGTATTTTATAAAGTAGCTTTTTTCGGGCAGGGTAATAAGGTGAAAACGTAATTCAAACAGGGAAAGTGATAGTGCCAGGATGTTACCCCCTGCAATGCCTGAAAGTGAGATTAAAAACGCCTGAGCCATAAATACCATGCTGATTTTGCCTGGTTCAAGACCGAGAGCACTGAGCATACCTATTTCACGGGTTTTTTCGATAATTAACACCAGAAGCGTGGAGATAATGTTGAAGACTGCTACGATGGTGATGGTTACGATAAGCAGGGGTGTAATATTTTTTTGAAGTTTGAGCCACTCAAAAAGATTTGCATAGCGTTCAAAGACCGTATATCCGTAGTATGGAAACCCGAGTGAAGCGGTTATTTCTTTAACCGTTTCGGGAAGAAGTTCGAGTTTGGTTACGTTGGCATCGTAGCCGCTTATCATTGTGGGGTTAAAACGCTGCTGCAGTGGCTTAAGACCGGAAATAAGAACATAGTCGTCGAATCCTTCCTGGAGTCCTGTGTCGTAGATGCCGCGTATGATTCCGACTTCAAGATCGAGGGATGTGAGGAGGTCGATAATACTTTTGTTGCCTGCAATAAGCTCCCGGCTGGAGGCATCGTTTCCCAGTCCGACGAGCATGACTTTTTTACCAACCGTGAGAGATAGGTTTTCGGCCAGAGTTTGACCGGCATAGAGAGGAATACCTTCGTTTTTTTCTTTTTCTCCAAACGGTCCAAGGTTCCCTGATTTGAGAAATTTTTTCAGAAACACCTGCTGCTGCTGTTCGTTTATGCCTTTGACAATAACGGGTTTGCTACGGTATGCTTCCCCTTTTGCCGTATTGCCGGTGCGGAGTACAAAACTTTTTTCAAGAAACGGGGTTGCGCTGGTAACGTTGTGATGACCTGTGACTTTTGCGAAATCTGATCGGCGTTCCTGAAAAAGCTGATCGTCGGGATACCTTATCTGAAGGTGTGAGCTGAAGCTGATGAGCTTGTTTTCGACACTGCCTGAAAACCCTTTGACAATTGACAGGGTGAGAATAAGTGCGGCTGTTCCTACGGCTATACCAATAACTGCAACCATGACGATGAAGGTTGGCTTGGTTGCGGAACGACGTTTAAAGGCAAAGCGTCGGGCTATATAGAACTCAGGGTTCATCCTGTTATGCTGTGCTGTGGAACATTCATGGAGGCAAAGGTTACAACGTTGTTTCTTCCTGCGGCTTTAGCCATAGAGAGGGCTCTGTAGGCATGCATCTGGGATGCTGGCTGCAAGCCGGCATCGTGCATTTCGAGTTATTTCATAATAATAGTCCTTTCCAGAGATCTGAATGGGGCAAGTGAGCTTGTTTCAAAAACTTTTCTGCCTGAAGTGCCAAGCCACGATCCGAAACCTGCGGCAAGTGCATCGCCGGAATAATATACATAGTAAACGGTTGTAACAAGAGGATAGAGGCCTTCGAAGATATTCTGCTGTGTGGGCATATAGGATTTTGATCCCTGTCGGTCGATTGAAACCGGGATGATTTTTATGTCGTTCAAAGGTATGGCGGGAACGGGCTGACTGTTAAGAGACGAGCGGAAAAGCACGGCTACCGCCTTTTTATCGGTGGCAACTCTTTTGAAAAGCTCAGCTTCGCTGGAGCAGATATGGGCATGAAGATTTTTTGTATGTATTCCGATTTTAGCCGCAAAAAGAGAGTGGAGGCGGAAGTCGTCGGCTGACATGAGCGGTATGAAGCCAGTGGTATCTTTTCCTGTAACATTACCTGTAAAAATGGTTTTAAGCTCTGCGATTGAGAGGGTTTCGAGTGGATTTGAGCGGTTTGTAATACATGCTATTGCTTCACGAGCAACTGGTTCCCGGCGAAGAGGAGGCTGGAGTGCTGTAAAAAGTGAATCCTCGGCTACGGTAAGCTCGCCACTTATCAGGGCGGCCCGGGCCTGGTGATTAAGAAGATTTTTGAGAGTTCCGGATGAAGAAACCGGCATGAGGGTAATTTCGGCATCGGGGTAATAACGGTTAAACAGTTCTATCTGGGTTGCCGATATTTCTTTGAGCTGGCGGTCAACGGCAAATGTCATCCGACCGGTTCGAGCGGTTTCGCTGCCTTCTTTTTGCGTACAGGCGGTGAATAAACAAAGGGAAAACAGATAAAACAGCCTGATGAAGGTCCTCACTTTTCTGTGGTGCAGTGCTTTTTTATTCATATCTCTTTAAACTTCATGCTTTCGATTGTTTTTTCTGCCGGGTATTTTCACTGTAAGATACCGAGAAAAAAGGTGTTGCCATAAATATGAGCATGTTTGTTGCTCTTATGAAAAAAATTGTTTCGATGCTTGAAAATCAGATAAAAAAGGTTAATATTTTCACTTTAGTGGATATTTATTCATCCTATTCATACCATGTACAGCCTCTTTGGGGGCTTGTTCAATTTTAAAGTGCGCTTTAACAATGAATCTTTCTGTATCGGAATGTTTGAAGCGGTATTCAGTTTCAATAATCGGGGCATCTGGATATTCCGGGGCTGAATTGACAAGGCTTCTCTTGCGTCATCCGAACGTTGAGCTTCAGGAGCTGTATGCTTTTTCGCAGGCAGGAAAAAATGCTGCAGAGCTCTACCCCGCTCTTTTCTGCGACAAGTTCTACAAACCCTATAACGGTGAAACAGAGAGCGACATTTATTTTTTAGCCCTGCCCCATGGCGAGGCGCTTCAGCTTGTTCCTCAGCTTGTGTCGGCGGGTAAAACCGTTATTGATCTTTCGGGGGATTTCAGACTGAAAAGTGTTCTTGAGCATGAACATTTTTATAAGCAGCTTAAGACGCCTGATGCGGTGATGACCTACGGCATGCCTGAACTGTTTCGTGAAGAAATTCTTAAGGGCAAGGCAGTGAGTAATCCAGGCTGTTTTGCTACAAGCATTGTACTCGGAATTGCTCCGCTTCTTTTGGACACTGAGCATGCTTTGAAGGTTCGGGCGGTTAATTGCACGTCAACTTCAGGTATTTCAGGTGCGGGTCGAAGCAGCAAAACGGAGCTGTCGTTTTCGGAAATGAGCGAAAACATCCGTGCTTACAAGGTTGGCGTACACCAGCATACTCCTGAAATTATGCAGGCTCTCGGGACTTCCGCGAGCAATCCGGCTTTTGACTTTACCTTTACACCGATGATCGGTTCGCTTGTAAGGGGCATATACAGTGTTCTTAATGTGCAACTGGAGGGGCCTGCGGATAAAGAGTATATCACACAACTCTACAGGAAATTTTATACTGATGAGCCATTTGTAAGGGTGCGGGAAAGCATGACTGAGGTCAAGCATGTGTACCGCACAAATTTTTGTGATATCCATATCGCTCACTCTTCTGCAACTGGATCACTTGTGATTGTTACGGCAATAGATAACCTTTTGAAGGGCGCTGCGGGTCAGGCGATTCAAAATATGAATATTATGCTTGGCATCGATGAAACTACCGGGCTGCTCTAGATGATGAGCTGCCGGGTGTTGCCCCTATAGGGCTTTTGATTAACATTTAACGCTTTATACTACTGCATTGGATACATTACGTAAGGGACTTGAAGTGATCCATGAGCTTTCGGCCGTAACTTCGTGGCCGGAGTCGATAACGCCTATGGATAAACAATCAGACGGAACGCAGGGGTTCTGGCCTGAGGGTTTTTCTTCGGGGGCTGTTGCTGCCGGGATTAAATACAGTGAGAGAAACGATCTGATGCTGATTACTGCAGACGGACCGTGCAGTGCGGGTTCGGTATTTACGACGAATCTATGCTGTGCTGCCCCTGTGCTGGTTTCGCGCGAACATCTGGAACTTTGTCGGGAGTCGATACGTGCTGTTGTGTGCAACAGCGGAAATGCCAATGCGGCTACCGGCAGCATGGGGCTGGAAAATGCCCTGGCTATGGCGGAGGCGGTGGCTCATGACCTCGGCATCAAACCACAAGAGGTACTGGTTGCGTCAACGGGGGTTATCGGTCAGCTGTTACCTATGGAGAAAGTTCTTGGCGGAATTGCAGCCCTTTCTTCGACGCTGCAGCGTGAGTCGGGTTTAGAAACTACTCGCGCTATTATGACTACTGATACGTTTCCAAAATTTTTTACTCTTGAGGTCAGGCTTTCGGGCGGAAGCGTTCAGCTGAGCGGTATTGCAAAAGGGTCGGGAATGATATGCCCCAACATGGCCACGATGCTTGCTTTTATCTGTACTGATGCTTCCATAGCGGCGCCGGTACTGCAGGAGGCGCTTGTGAAGGCAAACCGGAGCAGCTTTAACGCCATTACGGTTGACGGCGATACAAGTACCAATGATATGGCTGCCATACTTGCCAGCGGGAAGGGGCCTGAGATTGCTGCTGACAGCGAGGATTATTCCCTTTTTTGCGAGGCGCTGGAGGCTTTGATGACTTTTCTTGCAAAACTGATTGTGATTGATGGAGAAGGAGCGACAAAACTGGTTGAAGTGATTGTGGAGGGAGCCCGTAATGAGCGTGATGCTGAAGCTGCAGCAAGAACAATTGCCCAGTCAAGCCTTGTTAAAACCGCCATTCATGGTGAAGATGCCAATTGGGGAAGAATTGTTGCTGCTGCAGGCCGTTCCGGAGCACACTTCGACCAGGAAGAGCTGGAACTTTTTTTTAATGACCTTTCTGTGCTTAAGCCGGGCTTTATAGCTGACTTTTCGGAAGAAGCGGCATCTGAAATTCTCAGTAAGCGTTCATATACCATTACTCTCCGTGTTGGTCGCGGACCGGGCCGAGCGAGGATATGGACCTGCGATTTGAGCAAGGAATATGTCGATATCAACGGAAGCTATAGAAGCTGAAACATTTTTAACCATCGGGAGAAATTTCAGGGGAATGGAAAATTTAGATCATTGTGAAGTAAAAACTGCAAGAAAGGCTCCTCAAGCAGCTATCGGGCAAGTACTTATTGAAGCGCTGCCCTATATCCGCAAATTTGAAGGGAAAACCTTTGTGATCAAGTATGGCGGTTCAGCAATGAAAGACGCCTGCCTCAAAAACAGTTTTGCCCAGAATGTTACCCTGTTACGCAAAGTAGGGATTAACGTTGTTCTGGTACATGGTGGAGGTGATGCCATTACAAAAACTGCTGAAAAACTTGGGATCTCCTCAAGATTTGTTCAGGGAAGACGGGTAACAGACAAGGAGATGATTTCGGTTATACAGATGACTCTTGCCGGTAAAGTTAATCAGGACATTGTACAACTGATCAGCGAACATGGCGGTAAAGCTGTTGGTGTCACCGGACTGGATGCTGATACTATAAAAGCTGCTCCCCATCCGAATGCTGAAGCTCTGGGTCTGGTGGGAGAGGTTGAGCAGATCAATACTGGTTATATTGATTTATTGTGCAATGCGGGACTGATTCCGGTTATTGCCCCTATTGGATATGACGATGATGGAAATATTTACAACATCAATGCTGATGATGCCGCCAGCAGTATTGCCATAGCATTGAAAGCTGAAAAGCTTATTTATGTCAGTGATGTTGAAGGCATTCATGTGGGGTCGAGAATTCTGAAAACAATCTGTAAGGGTGAGGCTGCGGACTTTATAGAGCAGGGTATTATTTCCGGCGGAATGATTCCGAAAGTGGTCTCGGCTTTTCAAACGCTTGACGGCGGAGTCGGAAAAATACATTTGATCGACGGAAAATCAACACATTCACTTCTTCTTGAAATATTTACCCATGAGGGTGTCGGTACCCAGTTTATTGCAGAAGAGGACTAAGCAATCAAATTTTTAAACAACACAATGGAATGGAAGAGGTTCACATAAAGCAAAGTTCGGCAAAACGTGATTTTCTTGGATTTTCTAATCTGGATGCCGGTAAAATTATTGAGTTGTTCGATTATTCTCTTTTTATAAAGAAAAAGAGAAAAGAGAGTCCGTCGGTATCGGGATTTCTGCCGCTTCGCGATAAAACAGTCGCTATGATTTTCAGCAAACCATCGCTGAGAACAAGAGTCTCTTTTGAGCTGGGCATCCATGAGCTCGGGGGTTATACCATAAACCTTGACGGCCAATCAATAGGTCTTGGATCGCGGGAGTCGGTCGGGGATGTTGCTATGCTTCTATCGCGTTATAACGATGCTATTGTTGCCCGGCTGCATGAACATGCGGTTATTGAAGGGATTGCCAGACATGCTTCGATTCCTGTGATTAATGCCCTTACTGATTTGTCGCATCCCTGCCAAGTGCTTGCTGATGCCTTTACCCTTTACGAACGCTCGTTGTGGAGTGAGCGTTTGAAGGTTGTATTTGTGGGTGACGGGAATAATGTTGCCAACTCATGGATTGAGCTCGCCGGGCTGCTCCCCTTCCATTTTGTACTTGCCTGTCCCGAAGGATATACTCCGAATCAGGAATTGCTCGAACAGGCGAGAAGAAGAGGTTTAAGCCGTATTGAAGTTCTGCATGACCCTCTTGAGGCGGCGGCGGATGCCGATGTACTCTATACCGATGTATGGACAAGCATGGGTCAGGAAAAGGAAATTGAAAACCGGCTTGCAATATTTTCGCCGTTTCAGATTAACAGCGCTATGCTTCAGAGGGCAAAAGAAACTGCCGTTGTGATGCACTGCATGCCGGCTCATCGTGGACAGGAAATCAGCTCGGAGGTTATGGACGGGCCGCAATCTATTATTCTTGATCAGGCTGAAAACCGCCTGCATGTTCAGAAGGCTCTTCTGGTGAAGCTCCTGAACCATGATGAGTACAGAAAATTTCATCTGACTCACCGGCTGCTTAATGCCTCCAAAAAAATCAAGTCATTATCGCCGGAGCAACAATGAACAAGAACGCAAGGCAGATGAAAATCAGAGAGATTCTCCAGCAGAACCAGGTTGGAAATCAGCATGACCTTCTGCAACTTCTTCGTGATTCCGGAATGATGGTTGCACAAGCCACTCTTTCGCGTGACTGTGCAGAGCTTGGACTGGTCCGTACGAAAACAAACGGAAGTTACAGACTGCTTTATCCTGATGATAATGCCGGGATGATTATTAAAGGGCTTGTCGGGGTTGAAGTGCTTGCTATAACGTCCAATGAAACAACGGTGATTATCAGGACGCTTCCCGGCAGGGCGCACGGGGTTGGATCGTATTTAGACCAGCTCAGAAGCCCGCTTATTCTCGGCACTATCGCGGGAGATGATACGGTGCTGGTTATTCCTGCATCGGTTGCCAATATTTCGACTCTCCTATCATATATTCACAAAAATGTTTCCAAAAACTGATAATTCATTGAAATCGCATGAGTAAGGAAAAAATTGCAATAGCCTATTCGGGTGGACTTGATACTTCCATCATGATCAAGTGGCTTAAAGACAAGTATGATGCGGACATTGTTGCCGTAACCGGAAATCTTGGACAACAGAAAGAGATCGATAACCTTGAGTCGAAAGCGCTTTCGACCGGGGCGTCAAAATTCCAGTTTGTTGACTTGCGCAAGGAGTTTGTGGAAGAATACATCTGGCGTGCACTTAAGGCCGGCGCATTGTATGAGGATGTCTACCCTCTGGCAACAGCACTTGGTCGCCCTTTGCTTGCTAAAGCCCTTGTGGACACTGCACTTGCTGAAGATTGCACCATGCTTGCGCATGGATGCACAGGAAAAGGCAATGACCAGGTTCGATTTGAGGTCACTTTTGCTTCTCTTGCGCCGCATTTGAAGGTACTGGCACCGTTGCGTGAGTGGGAATTCACTTCGAGGGAAGCTGAAATTGCTTATGCAATGGAGCACAATATTCCGGTATCGGCCACTAAAAAAAGCCCTTACTCCATTGATGAAAATATATGGGGTATCAGTATTGAGTGCGGTGTGCTTGAAAATCCGATGATTGCGCCACCTGAGGATGCTTATCAGATTACTACTTCTCCTGAAAATGCACCCGATACTCCTGCTGTTGTTGATATCGAGTTTGAAAAAGGTGTTCCGGTTACGCTTGATGGCAAAAAAATGAGCGGGCTTGACCTGATTATCCGGTTGAATGAAATTGGTGCCGCTAATGGCATCGGACGGCTTGACATGATTGAGAACCGTGTTGTCGGCATCAAATCGCGTGAAATTTATGAGGCTCCGGCGGCAACAATCCTTCATTTTGCACATCGTGAACTTGAAAGACTGACGCTTGAAAAATCGGTTTTTCAGTACAAGAAGAATATCAGTCAGGATTATGCCAACATTATCTACAATGGCACCTGGTTTTCGCCCATGAGAAAGGCGCTTGACGGGTTTGTGAATGAAACACAACATCCGGTAACCGGTCTGGTACGTCTGAAGCTTTATAAAGGCGGTGTTTCGCTGCTTGGCAGAAATTCACCATACTCGCTTTATAACGAGGAACTGGCTACCTATACTGAGTCGGATACTTTTAACCATAAAGCAGCTGCAGGTTTTATCCATCTTTACGGGCTTGGGCTGAAAACATTCAGCGAGGTCAATCAGGGTCGATAGAATTTTTTTCCGGAGCTTTGCGCGGGTCGGGTAAACTGGTCTGCGCATAACTCTGTCCCTTTTGTTACCCTCCATATTTTTTCCCGGGGTCCACACCCTGAACTCTTTTTTCTTTCTTTATGGATCTTCTGGAAAGAGCTGCACAGGTTTTTGGGAACTCTCCTGCCCTGAAATTTCCTGACACAACCATATCTTTTAAAGAACTTGACATACAGTCGTTAGGGATAGCTAACATTCTTTACGAAAAAGGACTGCGATCGGGTGATATTATTGCTTTTGTTTCGCCAAATACACCGGAGATGGTTTTACTTCTGGCGGGAGTGCTGAAAGCCGGAATGATTGCGGCTCCGCTTAACAACCGGTTTCCCGAACATATCCTTGAAGCTACGATTGAGAATCTAAGTCCACAGCTGTTACTGACCAGTGATAATCAACTTTTAGGGTTACCGGGTTTATTAACGCTCAGGATATCTTCAGTTCTGGAGAGTGCTGTACGTAATACTTCAGCAAAGAAATTTGAATTTTCTGAGAGCATGGAACGGCCTGTAAGTATTATTCACACTTCGGCCAGCTCCGGTGCAGCAAAAGCGGTTGTGCACAGTTGCGGAAATCACTGGTTCAGTGCTCTCGGTTCGAATGAAAACATTCCTTTCGGGAACGGAGACTGCTGGCTGCTATCGTTGCCGCTTTACCATATCGGAGGATATGCTTTGCTGTTTCGGTCGCTTTTTTCGGGAGGGACTCTTGCGGTAGGAGAATTCGGAGATGGAATTGCTGATTCTATGGAGAGGTTTGCCTTGACACATATTTCGGTGGTGCCAACACAGCTTTACAGAGTACTTGCTGAAAAAAAATGCAGGAAAAAGCTTCGACGATTGAAGGCTGTGCTTCTTGGAGGAAGTCCGGCCACGAAGTCGCTGATTGAGGATGCCATCCGGCAGCATATACCCCTTTACCTGAGCTATGGTTCAACTGAGATGAGTACGCAGATTGCCACATCTCCTCAACCTATAACCAGTATAGAGCAAAACAGCGGAAGGATACTTCCTTACCGGGAGATTCTGGTTGCTGTAGACGGGGAGCTACTGGTGAAAGGCCCCTGCCTTTTTATAGGATATTATCACCAAGGAAAAATCCAGGTGCAAACTGATGGAGATGGATGGTTCCATACTGCTGATATTGGCTCGGTAGAGGAAAATGGGACAGTAACGGTGGTTGGCCGCAAAGATAACATGTTTATTTCGGGGGGTGAAAACATTTATCCTGAGGAGACGGAAAAAGCGCTGATGATGATTGAGGGGATACGGGATGCTCTTGTAGTGCCGGCTTATGATGAGGAGTATGGAGTGCGACCGGTGGCATATATACTGACCGGTGAAAAGAATATTCCGGATGACGAGGCCATAACCCGGGCCATGCATGCCCTTGTTGGAAAGCTGAAGGCACCTGTTCGTTATATCCGGGTGTCCGAGTGGATTACACTGCCAGGATCTCAGAAAATTGACAGGGCATGGTACCGCACTAAGGCGCAGAAATCATGAGATAGCATTCCAGGGCTTCAATGCTGATAACATTTCTTTTCATAACACGCTTATACGCATGACATATCGGTCATAATGGCGCTTTATGGCTATTTACGAATGACTTATCATACATAATATGGATTATGGAAATATATGTGTATATTTGTATGAGATATCGGTCACTAAACAGATAAAGCACTTATTATGACTGCATTGTCATACAATAACTGGCATTCGTTGAGTGATACGGCTTTGACTGAGCAGATTGGCGATTTTGTGAAACATCACAGGCTGGAGCAAAACAAAACGCAGGACAAGCTGGCGCATGCTGCCGGTATAAGCCGTTCGACCCTAAGCCTGCTCGAAAGAGGGAAGACAGTTACACTGGCTACACTGATTCAGGTGCTGAGAGTGCTGGACAAGTTACATGTGATGGATTTCTTTACGGTACAACAAAGCATCAGTCCCCTCGCCATGGCTACCCTGGAACAGGGGAAAAGAAAAAGAGCCAGAAATAACAAAACAAATGACCTGGAAGAAACTGACTGGTAGGTATGAACTCAGCATTTGTAAAAATATGGGGTGAACTGGCTGGTGCCGTTACCTGGGATGATGAAACCGGCATTGCTTCGTTTGAATATGAGCCGAAATTTAAAGCTCTGGGCTGGGATATTGCGCCGTTGCAGATGCCTATACATGCACGTACGGGAAGTTTCAGTTTTCCTTTTCTGAGAAAGAAAGCCGACCCGGCACTCGATACGTTCAAAGGGTTGCCGGGATTGCTTGCTGACGTCTTGCCGGACCGATATGGCAATGCATTAATCCGGCTGTGGATGGCACAACAAGGGCGCCCTATGGATAGCATGAATCCGGTGGAAATACTTTGCTTTATCGGCGAAAGAGGTATGGGGGCTCTGGAATTTGAGCCAGCTACGTTACCAAAAGGCAAAAGAGCATTTTCACTTGAAATAGATAGCCTGGTCAATATGGCTTCAATGCTGTTATCCAAAAAAGAGGCCTTTATTACCAACATGCCGGCGGATGAAGAAAAGGCGGTTATGGATATTTTACGCACAGGTACATCAGCGGGCGGAGCACGCCCGAAGGCTGTTATTGCCTACAATGAAAAAACCGGGGTTGTGAAATCGGGCCAGACCAATGCTCCTAAAGGGTTCGAGCATTGGCTGATCAAGCTGGATGGAGTCAGTGATGTGCAGTTGGGAGCCACGAGAGGGTATGGAAGAGTTGAAATGGCTTATTATAAAATGGCTGTCCGGTGCGGCATTGAGATGATGCCGTCTATGCTTTTGGAAGAAAATGGAAGAGCTCATTTCATGACCAAGCGTTTTGACCGTGAAGGAGGTTCAACAAAGCACCATGTACAGACCTTCTGCGCGATGAAGCATTTTGATTTCAATGCAGTCAACAGCTTCAGCTACGAGCAGCTTTTTCAAACCATGCGGGAGCTCAAGCTTCCCTATCCAGAGGCTGAGCAGATGTTTCGGAGGATGGTGTTTAATGTGGTTGCCCGCAATTGTGATGATCACACTAAAAACTTTGCGTTCAGGCTTAAAAAAGATGGTAAATGGGAGTTGGCACCTGCCTATGATGTATGCCATGCCTATCAACCACAACACCAATGGGTCAGCCAGCATTCCTTGAGCATTAACGGAAAGCGAAGCGATATTACAAAAAATGACCTGCTGGTTGTGGGCAAGTCAATTGCAAATAAAAAAGCAGAAGCGGTGATTGACGAAATCAGTGCAACGGTTAGCAGATGGAAAACCTTTGCTGATGAGGCTGCTGTATCGCCCTCGCTTCGTGACGAAATAGAGGCTACTTTGATACGTTTGCATGAGTGATCTTCAAGACTGCAGGGGGAATGTTACCCTGCATGACCATGAATGTTGTTGCAGGGGTGGGGCTGGTTTTGTTTGATTTTGTTATTTTAGGGCAGATTTCTGTTTGTTAATAATTTTTATGCTGTGTTATGACCTTGAAAAAAGAATTACTGTGGCAAAGCCGTTTTTCGGAGCCTTTTGACCGGGATGCGCTTTTTTATTCGTCGTCGGTCCATGTCGACAAAAAGCTTTACAAGGAAGATATTCAGGGTTCGATTGCGCATGTTACGATGCTTGCCGAGGAACATATTGTCGGCACTGATGAGGCCAAACAGATTGTTGCGGGGCTTATGGAAATTGAGGATGAACTGACGAGCGGGACGCTTGTGCCGCATTGGGAGGATGAGGATATCCATACGGTTATTGAAAACAGGCTGAAAGAAAAAATTGGATCGGTTGCCGGCAAGCTCCATTCGGGCAGGAGCCGAAATGATCAGGTGGCGACGGATACACGGCTTTACATGCGTAGCCAGATTGGTGAACTGAGGGAGGCTGTTGGCGAGCTTTTGAGGGTTCTTGTGGAAAAAGCAGAGCGGTACAGGGATACAATCATCTTTGGTTATACGCATCTGCAGCGGGCTCAGCCGATTTCGGCGGGGCATTATTATCTGGCGTATTTCAACATGTTCGTCCGTGACCGGGATCGGCTTGACGATTTGATGAAACGTGTCAATATTTCGCCTCTCGGGGCGGCTGCTTTTGCAGGGAGCACCTTGCCACTGAATGCTCGCAGGAGTGCCGAATTACTTGGTTTTGATGATCTTTTTTCGAACAGCATTGATGCGGTGAGTGACCGGGATATTGTTATTGAATTTATTTCGGACTGTTCGGTGATTATGATGCACCTTTCGCGGTTTGCTGAGGATTTGATTCTGTGGAGCTCTTATGAGTTCGGGTATCTGACTATCAGCGATGCCTTTGCTACGGGATCGTCAATCATGCCTCAGAAAAAAAATGCTGATATTGCCGAGCTGGTGAGGGGAAAGTGCGGCAGGGTCTATGGCAATCTGATGGCTATGCTTACCATTATGAAGGGGCTTCCGCTTTCGTACAACCGTGATATGCAGGAGGATAAACAGCCTCTTTTTGATAGTGCTGAAACTGCTGTTTCGAGTTTAAGAATATTTGGCAAGCTGCTGGAGCATACGACACTGAGGGAGGAAAAACTTGCGAAGCTGACGTCTGAAGATCTCAGCCTTGCCACGGAAATTGCAGAATATCTTGTCCGCAAACAGATTCCGTTTCGGGATGCGCACCGTATTACGGGAAAGATCGTGACTTGGAGTATTGCGGAGGATGTTACTCTGCCGAATATCAGTGTTGAGAAGTTCAGGGAATTTTCGGAGGTTATCGGGGAGGATATATATTCGTGCCTTAAGGCGGACAGCAGCGTGAATTCGAAAAAAACGCATGGGAGCTGTTCGTTTGCTTCGGTTGAACGGCAGTTGGTGGAGGCGAGAAAGCTGGTGTAGGAGTTGGAGAGGGTTGGAGTGGTTGTCTCGCCCGGGGTTTATGGCCCCGGGTTGACGGTAGGAGTCAGTTTAATATTGGGTTGGTGGTTCGGATGACGGTTTGGCGTTCTATTGCTTTTAGGTCGGCCATGTCGGCTACAATGGCTGCAGACTGGTTGATGAGAACGTCTTTGTTAAGGCTTTTTGTGGAATCGGGGGATTGAATCCATTGTTTTTCTATTTGTTTGATTGTTTCAATTTCGGTTTTGAATGCTGTGTCCTGCAGGGACATCAGCTTTTTTTTGCGTATCTGGTTGAGGGCGTTCTGATCGTGCAGATAGGCCTGGTAGAGGTGGTTTTTTGAGGTGCGTTCCTGAAATTTTTTCCGGAGAGCTGCAATCTCTTCCTGGTTTACTTCTGCTGTCGGGCGATAAAATGCCTTGGAGATGGTACTCCATGGGAGACTGCTTGTATAGGTATCTTCGCCGATGAGGGTGGTATCGATCAAAGATGGCATGATGATATCGGGGACAACCCCTTTATGCTGTGTACTGCCACCGGATATGCGATAAAATTTGGCTATGGTCAGTTTGAGTTCTCCGAGTTCAGACTTTTTTCCAAAAAAGGAAAATGGTCGTGTCAGTTTGATCAGACTTTGTACTGTTCCCTTTCCGAATGTCCGTTCGCCTATGACAACTCCCCTGCCGTAATCCTGGATTGCGGCTGCAACAATTTCGGAGGCTGAAGCGCTGTAGCGGTTTACAAGGACGGCAAGCGGTCCGCTGTAAAGGATGTGGCGATCTTCGTCCCTGAGTACCATTTTTCCTCCGGTTGTATTACTGACCTGTACAACGGGACCGGTGGTGATAAACAAACCGGTAACGTTAACGGCTTCTTCGAGGGAGCCGCCTCCATTGTCGCGAAGATCAATGACTACTCCATCAACATGCTCGTTATTCAGCTCTGTCAGGATTCGGGCAACATCACGGCTTGTGCTATTGTAACTGCCGGTATTTTTTTGCTGGCCTTCGAAATCGAGGTAAAAGGACGGAATGGTTATGACACCGATTTTCTGACCGCTGTGCTGTATGATGGTTTTTTTGGCCGCCTGTTCTTCAAGGTCAATTTTGTCGCGCTGGAGTTGAACAATTTTTGCCGCTCCCCTGCCACCTTGACTTGCAGGTAGAATTTTAAGGCGGACGATGGTGCCTTTTTTACCGCGAATGAGTTTGACGACTTCATTTATTCTCCATCCTACAACGTCAACCATTTCGGCGTTTGTACCTTGAGCAACTCCGATAATTTTGTCTCCTTTTTTGAGAAGATTGCTTTTGAATACGGGTCCGCCCGGGATAACCTCATTGATAACGGTATACTCGCTTTCGGTCTGCAGTTTAGCTCCTATTCCTTCGAGAGTACGGCTCATGTCGATCTGAAAGTTTTCGTACTCATCGGGTGAGAAGTAGCTTGTATGGGGATCGAACGATGTTGTCACCGCAGTTATATAGGCCTGAAAAGCGTCTTCAGATTTCTGACGATTGAGAAGACCAAGACGGTTTGTGAAACTTTTTGAAAGGGCTCCACGAATATTATTGCTGTTTTCGCCGGAATATTTAAGATTGAGCCACTGGTATTTCAGTTCTTTTTTCCATACATCAACCAGCTGTTTTCTGTCGGCCGGCCATGGGTCGGTCTTGCGGTCGAGGTCAATGGTTTCAGGTACTGAAAAGTTAAAATGAATGGTATCGGCAGCGGCTTTCATAAACCGCATTTTTTCTTTAGCTCTTTTTAGAAAAAAGTTATAGACCGCAAACCCTGCGTTTGCTTTGCCGGCAAGAAATTCGGAATCTATACGGCTTCCATAAAATTTTTTAAGGCTTTCGACCTCACTTGCTACGAAGTAGCTTTTAGTGCCATCAAGATTTTCGAGATAACGATTAAATATCTGTTGAGAAAGAGAGTCGCCCGGCGTAACCTTTCTGAAATGGCTCTGCAAAAGGTTTTGAGTAATATATTTGCCCGCCTCCTCCTCTATAGGAGTCGGTTTAAGGATCACAACAGTATCTGAGGTATTAGATTTACCGTTCTGGAGGGCAAACACAGGGCCAGTACTTCCCAGGAAAACAATCGAGAGAAGCAGACTTTTTCTTAACATTTTAGTGTATGATGGTCAAGGGTTCGGTGACAACATCCAAGCTGTTCTTGAATGAGCAAATAATTATATTTATATTACGAAACACGTGGTATACAGGTTCGGGATGGTATTTACAGGTAAAAATACGGCATATAATAATAATAAACGGAGAGCTTTTCAATGCAAAATAAAAATATCAGCTACAAAGAACTTGGACTGTGCAACAGCAGAGAACTTTTTAAGAAAGCTGTGACCGGCGGTTATGCAATTCCTGCCTATAACTTCAACAATCTCGAGCAGATGCAGGCCATCATCATGGCATGTACTGAAACAAATTCCCCTGTTATTCTTCAGGTATCCAAAGGTGCAAGAAGCTATGCTAATGAAACCCTTCTGAGATATCTTGCCCAGGGCGCAGTTGCTTACGCCGCAGAACTCGGCAAACCTATTCCAATTGTTCTGCACCTTGACCATGGGGACAGCTTTGAACTCTGCAAAGATTGTATTGAATCCGGTTTTTCGTCAGTTATGATTGACGGATCACACCTATCATACGAAGATAACATTGCACTGACCAAAAAAGTTGTCGAATATGCTCATCAATTTGATGTAACCGTTGAGGGTGAGCTTGGAGTTCTGGCCGGAATTGAAGACGAGGTTTCTGCTGCAGCGCATACCTATACAAGACCAGAGGAAGTTGAGGATTTTGTTGCTAAAACGGGTGTGGACAGTCTTGCAATTTCGATTGGTACTTCACACGGCGCGTTTAAGTTTAAACCAGGCGAGGATCCTAAAATCCGCCTTGACATTCTTACAGAAATTGAACACCGTATCCCTGGATTCCCTATTGTTCTGCATGGTTCTTCGTCTGTTCCCCAGGATCTGGTGAAGACTATCAATGAGCACGGTGGAAAACTGAAAGATGCAATCGGCATCAGCGAAGATCAGCTGCGTCTTGCTGCGAAGTCGGCTGTCTGTAAAATCAATATCGATTCTGACGGACGCCTTGCCATGACTGCCGCTATCCGGAAAGTGTTTGACGAAAAGCCTGAAGAGTTTGATCCAAGAAAGTATCTCGGACCTGCTCGTGATGCTTTGAAGAAGCTTTATATCCACAAGATTCTCAATGTTCTGGGATCTAACGATAAGGCATAGGTTTTCTGACTCTGTTTACGAATAAAAAAGGCGCCTGAAGGCGCCTTTTTTATTGCGAGCTCTGTTTTATATCACCAATAAACGGCCGGCTGCGTAGGCAAGCAGACCACTGCCGATTTCGAGCGCACGTTCTTCGGGGTTAAAGGTCGGAGAGTGCAGGGTGTTGCCTTTGTCGTCTTCGGGGGTGCCTGTTCCTATCTGCCAGAAGGTTCCGGGGCACTCCTGAAGGTAGTAGGCAAAGTCTTCAGCGGTCATGATCGGCTCGCTCTGGATGACATTTTCGCTGCCAAGATATTCGCCGCAGAAGATTTCGGCCTTATCGGTTACTGCCGGATCGTTATAGAGTACAGGATAGCCTTTTCGGATTTCGACTTCAGCCTGGGTACCGAGGCCTGCGGCAACGTTAGTCACGGTTTGATGCAATTTTTCCTGTAACAGCGATCGCAGGTCCTCGTTCATGGTTCTCATGGTGCCGGACATGGTTACCTGACGTGGAATGACATTGGGTGCATGGCCTCCATGAATTGAGGCTATGGAAACAACTGCCGGCTGATGCGGTGGGACAACCCTGCTGACCAGATGCTGCACTGCCGTTATGATATGGGCTGCTGCAAGCACAGGATCGGCTGCCTTGTGCGGTGCGGAGGCGTGACCTCCCTGCCCTGTTACGGTGAAGTAGAGTTCGTCGGTTGCGGCCATAAAGCTTCCTTTGCACATGGCTACTTTGCCTGTGGGCACATTGGGAAAACAATGCTGGCCAATAATGACTGTGGGGTTGAAATGCTTGAAAAGTCCTGCGTCGAGGTATGGCTTTGCACCGCCTGGAGCAATTTCTTCGGCGGGTTGAAAAATCAGAAGCACATCGCCCTGAAGCTGATCTTTAATTTCGGAAAGAATTTTAGCGGCGCCGAGCAGCATTGCCGTATGCATGTCGTGACCGCATGCATGCATTTTTCCGGATTCGAGTGAACAGAAGCTGTGCTGGTTTTCTTCCTGAAGCGGCAGGGCGTCGATATCGGCCCGCAAGGCAACGAGTCTGCCGGTTCGGGAGCTACCGGTTCCCCTGATGAGGGCAATGACACCTGTTTCAAGCAACGGTGGTTCGGGGGTGATACCGAGACCAATCAGGTAGTCTGTAATAAGGGCTGTAGTGCGTACTTCCTGATACGAGAGTTCAGGGTGAAGATGAATATCGCGACGGAGTGCAATGACTTCGGGATATATTTGCGCTGCACGATCGCGAATCTGTTCGGCGAGGACAGCATAGTGATTTGTTACCATGAATTCAGGCTTTAAACGAAAAGTTTCTATTCGAGAGTGGCGGTAAAAAAAGGTACCTACATATCCATAAAATGAATAAACTCCAGAGCTTTTTCTCTGAGTTCATCGTCTTTCTCTTTGAAGAAGGGTGACGTGTAGCGAATCAAATAGCCGTATTTTTCCATGTTTTTCACCAGACGATAGAGGTCGAGTGTGTGAATTCTAAACGATATTATCCTGCTTTCGGCATCAGAAGCCGCTGGGTAGACGCCAAAACTCAACACGGTTGCATCGTTTTTTTCAAGTGTGGCGACAACCTCTGACAGCTTTAATTCGTATGCGGGTATTTCCATCTCAAGGGTCATTCCCTCAGTATTGAGATGGAAAACACCGGCAATTTTTTCAAGAAGTGCAACTTTTGCAATCACGCCCGCGTAGCGGCCATCCATTTCGGATACCGGTATGATCGTGCCCGTAAAGGAACGAGCAGGTGAAAATACCTCAAAAAGATGCTCATGACGCCCAATGGTTGCAACAGGCTGAAGCTTGAGGTCGCGTAACAGCTTCTTACTTTCTCCCCCGTCCCCTTTTGCGGGCAGAAGATCGGCGAGAGAGATCATGGCTGTGCCATTGCCTTCGAGCAGGACCGGGGCGCAATCGAGACCTTTATCGTGTAACAGGGTAATAGCCTGAACGACTTCGGCATCATCGGTAAAAACCGGATAGCTTGTATCGAGACAGCTTTCTATGCTTTCATTTAGCAACATGGTTCGATTTTTTCCACTCTGCGTTGGTGTCTGCCACCTTCAAAAGGGGTTGCAAACCAATTATGAAGACTCTTTTCGATGGTCTCTTTATCGGTGAAGCGAGCTGAGAAGCATATAATATTGGCATCATTGTGCTGTCTGGCAAGTGTAGCGAATTCAGGATTGAAGACAAGCGCTGCACGAATACCTTTCACCTTATTGGCTGAAATCGAAACTCCGATACCGGTGCCACACAGCAGAATACCCTGATCAGAAGATCCATCGGCAACGGACAATGCCACTTTGCGGGCATAATCGGGATAGTCAACCGATTCTTCGGTATAGGGTCCCATGTCGATACCTTCATGACCGTGGTCTTGAAGCCAGGTGATAACTGATTTTTTTAATTCAAACCCGGCGTGATCGCTGCCAACTGCAATTTTCATAATTCCTGTTTTGTTTACTTTGAATTTAAATAATTTTTTTTAATGAGGGTGGTGTAATAAAGAGATTCTGAGTGTT
>SZXZ01000072.1 GCA_005843835.1 Chlorobium sp. | reverse complement strand
CCGATACCAGATAGACCCCTCCCACGAGAGCAAAAGGCACCGAGAGCATCACCATGGAGGCTTCTATGGCAGAATGGAAGGTAAAGAAGAGCAGGATAAAGATAATTACCATGCCAAGTGGAATCAATACTTGCAGACGTGCTTTGGCACGAATCTGGTTCTCCCACTGTCCTGACCATGTTACATAATAACCGGCTGGCAGTTTAAGTTTCTGTTCCAGCACCTGTTTCGCCTCTGTTACAAAACTGCCCATATCGCGTCCTCGGACGTTAAGATAAACCAGAGAACGGAGGAGTCCTCCCTCACTGTTGATTTCGGGTGCGCCGGTAGATATCTTCAGTTTTGTCACAAGCGAAAGGGGTATCTGTGTGCCTTCCATACCGCCTACCAGAATACGCCGGATGGAGTTTATGTTATCACGATAATCGCGGAGGTAGCGGATGCGGATCGGAAAGCGGTTGCGTCCTTCAACTGTGGTCGAAAGCATCTCACCACCGAGAGCCGTCTCAATGACATCCTGGATATCGCCTACACTTACCCCGTATCGGGCTGCTGCCTGTCGGTCAATATCGATGTCCAGATAGTTGCCTCCGGTAACACGTTCCGCAACCACGTCAGCTGCCCCGTTGATTGGTTTGAGAATTGTTTCAGCCTGAATGGCAAGATCCTTGAGCACATTCAGGTCATTGCCGAAAATTTTCACCCCAAGGTCAGTACGAACACCGGTCGAGAGCATGTTGATGCGATTGATGATCGGCTGGGTCCATCCATTGCGCACACCAGTCTGCTGCAGCTTTGAGTCCAGTTCCGCAACAATGTCAGCCTTCGTTATTCCCTTGCGCCACTCTGCTTTTGGCTTCAGGATAATGATACTTTCAAACATCGATACAGGAGCTGGATCTGTCGAGGTTTCAGCCCGACCGACTTTCCCGAGTACATGTTCAACCTCCGGCACGCTTTTAATGATGGTGTCCTGCACCTGGATAATCCGTTTGGCCTCCGTAATGGATACATTGGGCAGGGTCACCGGCATATAGAGAAGCGAGCCTTCATCAAGGGGAGGCATAAACTCCGAACCGAGATTCATGAACAAGGGCACTGCAATAGCAAGAGCCAGCAGGTTAAGGACAATGGTCGTTTTTTTCCATATCAGCACCCAGCGGATAACCGGTGAATAGAGTTTAATGAAAAAGGTAGATACCGGATTAGAACTTTCTGGAGGCATCTTGCCGCGCATGAAAAAGTACATCAGCACAGGTACCAGCGTTATGGCAATAATTGCCGATCCCATCATCGAGAACGTCTTGGTGAATGCCAATGGGTGAAACAGTTTGCCCTCCTGTCCCTCAAGCATGAACACCGGTACAAAAGAGAGGACGATGATCGCAAGCGAGAAAAATATTGCCCGTCCAACCTGTTTTGCCGATGTAATAATAACCTCCAGCCGTTTTGCAACTCGTTCCTCAGGAGGTATCTCCGAGAGGTGGCGATAACAGTTCTCCACCATAATAACACCGGCATCAACCAGCACGCCGATGGCAATGGCTATACCACCGAGCGACATGATATTGGAAGTGACGCCCATAAGCTTCATGGTGATAAACGCAATCAGCACTGAGATCGGCAAGGTAAGTACAATCACCAGTGCACTTTGGAAGTGGAGCAGGAACACCAGAATCACCAGAGAGACAACTATTGATTCTTCCAGCAGGTTTTCCTTCAGCGTATCTACAGCCCTTGATATCAAGTCGGAGCGGTCATAGGCGACCTTGATCTTTACACCGGGAGGCAATCCCTTTTCAAGTTCAGCTATTTTTGTTTTTACCCGGCCTATGACTTCTTTAGCATTTTCACCATACCGCATCACTACAATGCCACCAACCTTCTCACCGTTTCCGTTCATCTCTAAAAGGCCGCGGCGTATGGCTCCGCCAATTTGGATGGTACCAAGATTTTTCAGATAGACAGGGGTTCCGCGCATATCTGCTCCGACCACGATGTTTTCCAGGTCGGCTTTTGATTTCACGTATCCGCTTCCCCTTATCAGGTACTCAGCATCAGCCTGTTCGATCAACCGACCTCCCACATCTTTGTTGGAAGCCTTGACCGCCTCCATTACCTTTCCGACCTTGATGTTGTATGCAAACAGCTTGTTCGGGTCAAGATCAATTTGATATTCCCGCACGAATCCTCCAATTGAAGCTACCTCGGCAACACCCTGTACTGTGTTGAGCTGGTAACGTACAAACCAGTCCTGGAGGGTTCTGAGCTGCTCCAGATCGTATCCCTTCCCCTCAATGGTGTACCAGAAAACATGACCTACACCGGTGCCGTCAGGGCCAAGCGTTGGAACCACCCCCGAAGGCAGAAGCGATGCGGCGTAGTTCAGCCGTTCAAGCACCCGGGTTCTGGCCCAGTAAATGTCAGCCTTATCCTCGAAAATCACATAAATCATGGAGAAGCCGAAGGCACTGGATGCTCTAACGGCACGGACCTGAGGCAGTCCCTGCAGGTTGACTGCAAGGGGATAGGTTACCTGATCTTCCACCACCTGCGGCGACCGGCCCGGGTAATCGGTAAAAACGATCACCTGGTTATCGGAGAGATCAGGAATGGCATCTACCGGTGTATTATAGACCGACCATACACCCCAAGCAATAACAAGGGCAAAAAACATCAGCACAATAACCCGGTTTCTAGCGGAATACTCTATGATCTTTTCTATCATTTCAATTGGGATTCAGAGTCAATAAGGTATCCCCCCGATATTGCCACCTTTTCACCAGACTTGAGGCCTGATAAAATTTGAACTTTTTCACCGGATTGCTGCCCGAGCTGAACCGTCCGTGATTCAAACATGCCGGGTGAGCTTTCCACCCAGACAACCTGGCGCTTGCCGGTATTCATGACTGCTCTTGCAGGGACAACAATCGACGGGGCGAGCGGTACCTTGATGATAGCATTAACAAACATCTCAGGCTTCAATTTCAAGCCTGGATTTCCGAGCTCAACCCGAACCTTGAGTGTCCTCGTCTTTGGATCAAGAAATGGATAGACAAATGCTATCCGGCCGGTTGAAGGCTTGTCGGGGAAAGACTGTGAGCGTATTTCCACCTGCTGACCAATGTGAAGATTAGCAAATTCATTCTCATAAATCTCCACTTCAACCCAGACGCTTGAGAGGTCGGCAATATTGAAGAGAGCCTCGCCCAGGTTGACATATTGTCCCTGCTGTACCATTTTTTCAATGACAACACCTGAAAAAGGGGAATAAATCGGGATTCTGATATTTGGCTTGCCACTCTTTTCAAGTTCCAAAATCTGACTCTCCTTGACCCCAAAGAGCAGCAGTCGTTGTCTTGCCGACGCAACCAGCCCCTCGCCATTCTGGGAGATGGAAGGGATCGGTGAATTTTTCAGCTGTTCACGGCTTTTAAGCGCCAGAAGGTACTCCTGCTGTGAGGCAACAAGGTCAGGGGAGTAGATCTCTGCCACAGGCTTCTCTTTGCTGACAAATGCACCAATACTGTTGACATTCAATTTTTCAAGACGTCCGGCAATCCATGCAGTGACTTTGGCTTGTCGCGACTGATTATACTGCACAATTCCCGTGGCATTGAGCTCTTTCTGCAGGCTTTCTGTTTGTACCTCCACCGTAGCGACATTAGCCATGACCAGTTGTTTCTCAGAAAGCGAAACATGGCCGTGCATGTCGGACTCCTGTTTCTGCTCTGACGTTTTACTGGCTCCCTTTTCAGCGGGATCAATTTTCTTGATCAGTTCCATGCCGCATACCGGGCAAAGACCAGGTTTATCCTTTATGATATACGGATGCATGGAACAGGTAAAAAGCTGCTTTACCTGTGCTTGATCAGTTGCCTTGCCACCCTCTTTGTTCTGCCATAGAGACCAACCTCCACCGGCAGCAATTGCAAGCAGAATAATGAGCAGAGGAAATGCGAATTTCTTGTTCAGTGCCATAGCTCGTCGGTTGGTATCGGTTAATTGTTAAAATGTTCGTGGTGTTCAGATGCCGGTGCTGCCGGTGTTAATGTCACCTCACTTCCCACCATAGCTTCAAGCTGTGCAATCTTCATCATATATTCGGCCTTCGACTCGTAAAGTTCCCGTTCGTAGTTGAAGAGGTTCATCCTGCTGTCAAGCAGCGTCAGAAAATCCACCTTATTGACCCTGTAACTAATGAGTGCTGATTCCAGCGATTGTCCAGACTGAGGAATAATACCTCCGCTGTAAAGCTCCACCTGTTGACGTCTCCGGTCAAGCTGGGCAAGGGTTTCGTCGATGGTGTAGCTGATGCTGTTTTTCAAGGCGTTCAGCTCTTCAGTTGCCATAGTAGTTTCAAACGCTGATTCAGCAACCATTGCCCGGCGTTTCTGCTGCTGGATGGGCAGGTTGAACGAAAGACCGACACTGAACATGTTGTATCCTGGATCGGTGGCCATACCGGTTGCTATGGGTTCGCGGAACATATACTCAGCGGAGAGGTTGAAATCAGGATACGCCTCTTTTTTTGCGAGGCTGCGCGATGATTTAGCCTTGTTTACCAGACTCGTCAGATTTTTTACCTGAGGGCGATTATTGAGAGCGGTCTCGTTTAATTGTTCCCGTGACAGGGTGACGCGGGGGAGCGTGAAATCAGCAACAGTGCCGATTGGTGTATTGCCGGAACGATAGGTAAGGTAGTTGAGGTTGGCTTCAAGGCTTTTGCGTTGCTGTTTCAAAGTAATCTGCATATCGAGCATCTTTGACTTTTCAAGTCCTGCTTTGTAAATATCCTGTTGCATTCCCTGCCCGACTGAGTATTTCAACTCATTAATTGTTAGAAAATTAGACAGGATTTTCAGGTTCTTATCAATGATAACGAGCATCTTGTTCACGGCCCAAAGCTGGTAATAATTCTCCTTTACCATTTTTGTCAATTCCAGCTTGCGTTCTTCGAAAGCCCATTTGTATGACTCTGCTTCATTCAGAGCTACTTTTTCTCGCACAGCGCGTTTTCCCCAGAAGGGGAGTTGCTGAGATATGGCGACTACCTTGGCGGAGGTGGGATCCAGATTAAAAACTCCCGGTTCTCTAGTCAGCATGTTCTGCAACTTGAACATCACCATAGGGTCATCGAGCGACTTTACCTGCTTTGATTTACTGGCAAACATCTGCCAGCGGGCTTCGGATGCCTTCAATTCGGGGTTGTTGGCAAGTGCCTTACTCACAAGAGCTGAAAGATCTTCCTCGTGGTCGTTACCCTCTGCTGACCGTACCAGTGAAGGCATAAGAGATAACTGGACAAGTATGGCAAATACCAGAGGCTTTTTCATAGGATTTCGTGACGATAAGTTGTCGATCTACATCTATACAACACAAAGCGTGCCATTCATCGATTATCTCGGTTTTGTTGAACTAAGCTATTTAATTTGAGTAAATTATGTAGAATATTCTCATTAAAGTGCAGAATATTCTACAGTGTGTTTATTCTGCTGTAAAGATGAACCTTGTTCAGTGGTCGAAATAATGTTGCTTATCTGTCTGGGATTGCAATTTGATACTTTTCAATCCGGTAGATGAGTGTATGGCGAGGAATTCTTAAAAAACGGGCAGCCGCAGTCTGGTTCCAGGCATTGCGCTCCAAAGCTTCAATAACAATTTCCCGCTCAAGTTGTTCAAGTGAGTAGCCTTCATCCGGAAGCCTTACCACCCCATTTTCAGGGGCACTCTGCTCCCGAAATTTATCAGGCAGATCGCCGGCACTGATCACGTTACTGTTCCGCATGATGAGCAATCGTTCGACAGTGTTTTCAAGTTCCCGAACATTCCCCGGCCATGAGAACATCGTTAGAGCCTCAACGGCTTCATTATCAAATGATATGTTCTCACCGCAATGCTTTGCAGAGAAATATTTAATAAGAAGCCCAATATCCTTTCGTCGCTGGCGGAGTGGAGGCAGATGGATCGGAATGACTGACAACCGGTAATAGAGATCATCGCGGAAGGTACCATCAACTATTGCTTTCTCAATATTCAAGCTTGTTGCAGATATAACCCGGACATCAAGTTTTTCAGTTTTTGTTCCGCCTAAAGGTTCAATTTCCTTTTCCTGCAATACCCTCAGCAGTTTTGGCTGAAGCTCAAGAAGCAGTTCTCCGACTTCATCAAGAAATATCGTGCCGCCTTCTGCCAACTGGAATTTTCCGATCTTGTCTTTTATCGCCCCTGTAAATGCCCCTTTGGTGTGACCAAACAACTCGCTTTCGAGAAGATCTCGAGGAATTGCCGAACAGTTTATAGCTATAAATGGGCTGTCTCGTCGAGAACTTTTTGCATGAATTGAACGGGCAATCAACTCTTTTCCCGTGCCCGATTCTCCCGTAATAAAAACGGAAGCCTCAGTGTCGGCAACTTTACGAACCACAGCAAAGACCTTCTCCATCTCAGGAGACGAACCTACAATAGAGCGAAAATCCGCCTTATCCGTCAACTCATTTTTCAACCGTTTGTTCTCTTCAGCAAGTCCTGAGAACTGGAGCGCCTTTTTAACCGTCAACTTGAGCGCTTCTCTATTGAACGGTTTTGTTATGTAATCGTATGCTCCGGCCTTCATTGCCTCCACCGCAACGTCAACAGTTCCAAAAGCGGTAATAATAATCACAAGAGTATCCGCTGAACTCTCCTTGATAGATTTAAGTACCTGCAAGCCATCCATGCCAGACATTTTCATGTCGGTGATAACCAGATCAGGCAATAACTGCCTAAATAACTTCAATCCTTCTTCTCCAGATGCTGCAGCCTCTACTTCATACCCTTCCTCCTGCAGATTATATTCAAGCACTCGTCTTAGCGAGGTGTCGTCATCAATAACCAGTATTTTTGCGGTCACGTTCTTCCTCCATGAGTTACATCCCCAATTGGTAATCTGACGGTGACAGTGGTACCTTGCCTTAGATCACTTTCAATCAGCAGTTTGCCGTTATGGCTTTCAATGATTTTTTTTGATATGGCCAGTCCCAGTCCAGTTCCCTTCGGCTTTGTGGTGAAAAAAGGTTCAAAAATTCTTGAAAGATGCTCAGCCTCAATTCCGGAACCTGTATCGTTGAAACGTATCTCAAAGAAATCGTTTTCAGAAACCGCTGTCGATATCGTTACGCTACCTCCATGAGGTGTAGCTTGCAAGGCGTTGATAACAATGTTCAAAAAGGCTTGACGAAGTTTTTCTCCATCCGCATTAATGGTTACCTCAAAAAGTTGTGGTTGCAGCACAAGCTTGACCTGCCGATCCTTCGCTTCCTTTTGTACCAGCGTAACTATAGTATCCAGTTCGTTATGTACCAGACATGGTTGCCTATCAGTCTTTTGTGGACGAGCCATATGAAGAAAATCTTCAACAACCCTGTTCAGGCGCTCGGTTTCTTTTATCTGGATTTCTATAAACTCGTACTTGGAGTCACCGGGTTGATAATCGTCCTTGAGAATTTCTGCAGTTCCTCTAATCGATCCCAGCGGGTTTCGAATCTCATGGGCTAACACAGCCGCCATCTCACCCAAAGTGGAAAGTTTCTCTGCCCGCCTCAACTGCTCTTCAATAACGATTATCTGTTCCGATTGATGTTGCAGTTTCTGGTAGGACTCCTTCAACCCGCTGGCAGTCTTTTGCAGCTCAACACTTCTCTCTTGCTCCCGTTGCGACAACAGACCCGTTACTCCTCCGACAGTATTGTAGATGAGTATTTCCATATATTTTTCCATCTCCATAGTTAAAGGTCCACCCCACTGGTAAAGAATATGAGGAGCATAAACAATGCTGACGATACATGAACAGCAGAGCCCTCCTCGCAATCCGAACCAGAAAGCGGCCAGTATGATGGGCAGATAGTAAAGTCGTTGAAAAATATCGTGAAGATAGTGCAGATGAATAGGCGTGAGATAGTGAAGCAGACTGATGCCAATGATACATGCTCCGAGGGTCAGCGTTCGGGTGATAGTTGTTCTCATATTGATTTTTCCCCGTAAGGGCAGCGCCCCGGTATCTGCCCTCTTTTCTTGACGTTGTTGTTATTTCATCCCTCAGTTTTGAATTCAGAGGTGGTATGGAACTCTAGTTCAGGATAGTCATCCTTGGCTATTTTGAGCATCCATTCACTCTCGGCAAAAAATACGGGATGATTTTCCTTGTCCAGCGCAATGGCATTCCATTTGCGGCGTAAAAACTCTTCCAGCATCACCTTGTTGCTGCTGGTAATCCAGAATGCTTTGTGAAAGCGCAGGGGAGTGAAGTCGCACTGCGCTCCGTATTCGTGTTCGAGACGGAATTTGATAACATCAAACTGCAGTTCTCCAACAGTGCCGATTATTTTGCGGACACCATGCTGTATAAAAAGCTGTGCAACACCTTCTTCAGTAAGCTGCCGAACACCTTTATCTAGCTGTTTTGCCTTCATCGGGTCGCGATTTTCCAGCGCTTTGAAAATTTCCGGCGAAAAACTCGGGATGCCGCGAAAATGAAGCAGTTCACCTTCGGTAAGTGAATCGCCTATTTTCAGAGAACCGTTGTCGTAGAGGCCGATAACATCACCAGGCCAAGCTTCATCAATGACACTTTTTTCATTAGCCATAAAGTGAGTCGGGCTTGAAAACCGGATTTTCTTGTGCAGTCTGGTGTGGAAATAAAATTTATTACGTTCAAACCTGCCGGAACAGATTCTGAAAAAAGCAGTGCGATCTCTATGGTTCGGGTCAAGATTGGCATGAATTTTAAATACAAAACCGCTCATCGGTTCTTCCGATGCTTTAACCATACGTTCAGATGCCTCCCGCTCAATCGGGCTTGGTGCAATCGTGAGAAAGGTTTCAAGCAACTCCTTGACACCGAAATTGTTAATTGCACTTCCGAAAAAAACCGGAGCAACATCTCCGTTTCGATAAATATTTTCATCAAAAGGATCATAGACTCCCTCAATCAGCGAAACTGCTTCACGGAGTTTTTCACAGAAACTTTCAGGTATCCATTTTTCAAGCTCAGGATCGTAAGGATCTTTGACTTTGATAAGACTCTCGCTGATACGGGTAGTATTTGCCTCAAACAGGTTGAGCTCTTTTCTGTAGAGATTGTAGACGCCTTTAAATGTCTGTCCCTGACTAATTGGCCAGGTAAGTGGCCTGACTTTGATATTCAGTTTGTTTTCAAGTTCGTCAAGCAGTTCAAAAGGGTTTCTGCCTTCACGATCCATTTTATTAATGAATATTATAACAGGAGTATGGCGCATCCGGCACACCTCCATTAGCTTTTCCGTCTGTTCCTCTACTCCTTTAACACAATCGACCACAAGAATTACACTGTCCACCGCTGTCAGTGTTCGATACGTATCTTCTGCGAAGTCCTTGTGTCCCGGAGTGTCAAGAATATTGACCCGTTTTCCGGCATATTCAAACCCCATTACCGAGGTGGCAACAGAAATTCCGCGCTGCTTTTCAATTTCCATGAAATCGCTGGTAGCAGTTTTACGGATTTTGTTACTTTTTACAGCTCCGGCGGTCTGAATTGCACCCCCAAAGAGTAAAAATTTTTCTGTTAAGGTCGTTTTGCCTGCATCAGGGTGGCTGATGATGGCAAATGTTTTCCGTTTGGCTGTTTCCTTTATTAAATCCATAGTGAGTAACGCTCTCTCTGATTCAAGTGCATAACTATTGCAATGTGCTATAAAAAATACTGTTAACTACTGTGTATAATTGTAAAAATCCTTAAGTCGGCCAATGTCCGCAGTAATGATAAGAAAGGGGCTCGCAAGGTTTTTGACGGAAAAGATACAAAGAACAATGCTAATACAAACAAACTCTCTTTAACGATGAGCATTGTTTAAGGAATTCTGTATTTTTTTCAAAAAGGAGTTTAAAAAAATTGCTATAATCAGCTCTGTATTTCAACAAATATAACGCACTGTTCCATTATGAATTTTAATCCCTGGCACGATGTTGAGATAGGAGAAAATCAACCTAAAATTGTCAATGCCATTATCGAGATTTCAAAAGGCAGCAAAACAAAATACGAGCTTGACAAAAAAACAGGAATGTTGAAACTCGACAGAGTCCTTTTCTCCTCTATTTTCTATCCGGCAAATTATGGATTTATTCCGAAAACCCTGGGGGATGATCATGATCCTCTTGATATCGTTGTGATTTCACAGTGTGATATCGTTCCGATGTGTATGGTTAGAGCAAGGGTTATTGGCGTTATGCGAATGGTTGACCATGGTGAAGGCGATGACAAAATCATTTCCGTAGCTGAAGATGATATAAGTTTGAGTAATATCCACAATATTGATCAGTTGCCCCCGTACTTCAATTCTGAATTACAGCACTTTTTTGAGGAATATAAAGCACTCGAAGAGAAAACAGTTCTAGTTGAGGATTTTCAGGATGCTGAAGTTGCCCGTCAGAGTGTGTCGCATGCTATTGACAACTACAAAAAGGTCTATGGATAATGCGAGTACGCTCTCGCGTATGATTGCATAATCTTTCGACAAGTCAGAAGGCGGTCTTTTAAGCTGAGGACCGCCTTCTTTTTGTTTTCTTTGCATGGGTTACCGCGAAAATATGATAACATTTAACCCCTCTGCAGTGTCGGTATTGTCCTGATTGTTTATGTGTATTCCTGTGAAATGATGGAAAAGTCATATATTGGCCGAACAAAAGCTTTTGCGCGACAAAGTCGCTTTATTGGCATATGCAGCAGAACTGAAAAAATTATATGGTTTCATTACAACTTGAAGAGCTCCGGAACAGAGCTAAAAAAATAAAACTTGTTATATCCGATAATGACGGTGTGTTTACGGATAACGGTGTTTATTATTCGGAAAGAGGGGAGGAAATGAAACGCTATTCCATAAGGGATGGCATGGGTGTTGAACGCCTTAAAAACGAAGGTATCGATACCTGCATTATGACAGGTGAAGTTTCTCCTAGTATTAAAAAGCGTACTGAAAAACTCGGAATGAAGAGGCTCTATCTTGGTGTTAAGGACAAGTTTTCAATGCTCGAGACCGTTCTCAACGAAACCGGACTGAAGACTGATGAGCTTGCATATATTGGAGATGACGTCAATGACGTCGACATATTGAAAGAAATTGCCAAAGACGGATTAACTGCCTGTCCTCAGGATGCAACATTCTTTGTTCTTCCGTATGTTCATTATCGGGCGCAGGCTGATGGAGGACATGGTGCATTCAGAGATTTTGCTGAATGGCTGATCAGTCTCAGAGTATCCGGAGGTTATTAGTGCAACCGTTTGCCGGTTGATTGTATTGTAGAGGTTTTATTTATTAATCGTAGGTATTTATATCAACATCGATTCCGCGCAATCCACGTAGCACAAGAATGCACGGCTCGTTTTAATCAAGTGTACTAGTATGGCTGAAGTAACCATAGGAAACAGAGTAGTAGGGGATGGTCATCCTGTTTTTGTTATTGCTGAAATCGGTATCAATCATAACGGATCCATGGAGGTTGCAAAAAAACTTATCGAAGGTGCCGCCCATGCAGGATGTGATGCTGTAAAGTTTCAGAAACGAACTCCGGAACTTTGCGTCCCGAAAGATCAGCGTGATATTGAGCGTGATACTCCCTGGGGGCGAATGAAGTACATTGATTACCGTTATAAAGTTGAATTTGGTCGGGACGAATATCAGGAAATAGACCGCTACTGTAAAGAACAGGGCATCTTGTGGTTTGCGTCGTGCTGGGATGAGGATTCAGTTGATTTTATGGAACATTTTAATCCACCTTGCTATAAGGGAGCTTCAGCATCTCTTACCGATCTTGCACTGCTTAAAAAAACAGCAGCAACAGGAAGGCCGCTTATTATCTCCACAGGCATGTCCACAATGGAAGAGGTTGAAAATACCGTCAACGAACTTGGAACCGAAAATCTGCTTATCGCTCACACCAATTCAACCTACCCCTCTCCTGTTGAGGAGTTGAACCTTCGTATGATCACAACACTCAAATCCCTGTATCCTGATGTCCCGGTAGGATATTCCGGTCATGAAGTTGGTCTTTCCACAACATGGGCAGCAGTAGCTCTTGGAGCAACTTTTGTTGAACGTCATGTTACTCTCGACCGAGCCATGTGGGGATCCGATCAGGCTGCTTCAGTAGAAGTGTCAGGCATGGCAAGGCTTGTCTCTAATATCCGCGACATAGAAAAAGCGCTTGGCGATGGTATCAAGAGAGTCTATGCCGGAGAGGCAGCAGCACGAAAAAAATTGCGTCGCTCCTGATTATTTTGATTATAGAAGGACACTTGAAACTGTCAATAATGATGGTGGTATTGGCAGTTTTCACCATGAAATTCCGATGTTATCCACTTTTCAATTGTATATCCTGGCCTTGTTAAATTTGCTCTTCACTATTAAATTTACCCGTCAGTTCTCTGACGTTACCAATGTTTTTACCGTCCAGATATTGAATAATCCGGCAACCTTTGATACAGCCTTTCAACAGATAGGCTTAACCTCAACAATGTATACTCAATATGAGCGAAAACACTAATACCGGCACACTGCCTGTTCAGGAGTTTGAATATAAGGCTGAAATGAAGCAGCTTCTGGACCTTATTGTTCATTCACTTTACACCCATCCCGAAATATATCTACGAGAGCTCATTTCGAATGCCTCTGATGCATTGAGCAAAGTGCGATTCAATGCACTTACCGATCAGGAAATTATTGACCGGGAGGCCGCACTCGCAATCAGGATAAGTATTGATCCAAAAGAGTTAACCTTTGTGATTGAAGACAGTGGTGTTGGAATGACAGAAGAAGAGCTGATTGCTAATCTTGGAACTGTCGCCAAATCAGGAACTCTGGGTTTTATGCAGGCATTGAAAGAGCAGCAGAAAGAACTTGACGGCAACCTTATCGGACAGTTTGGTGTAGGATTTTACTCGGTTTTTATGGTGACAGACGAAGTAACCGTTGAAACCAGAAGCGCCAGACCGGATTCTGATGGATATCGCTGGCGTTCAAGCGGACAGGGAACCTATACCATAGAAAAAATTGACAAAGCCGAAAGGGGAACCAAAATTTCGTTTAAACTCAAAGAAACATCTAAAGAGTTTGCCGAAGAGTACCGCGTAGAGCAGATAGTAAAAAAATATTCCAATTTTGTTGACTTTCCTATTTATCTCGGTGAAAAGCAGCTCAATAGCATAACTGCGCTTTGGCAGCGTTCTAAAAGCGAGTTAAAGGATGAAGAGGTCAATGAGTTTTATAAATTCATTGCAAACGATTATCAGGATCCCCTTGATTATCTGCCGGTTTCAGTTGAAGGAATGGTCACCTTCAAAGCGCTTCTTTTCTTGCCGACAGAAGCTCCTCCTGAAATGCTTTACAGGCAGGGTGATCTCGAAAATCGCGGACCCCAGCTCTATGTAAAAAAGGTGCTCATTCAGCAGGAATGCCGCGATCTTCTACCTGAATACCTTCGCTTTATCGCCGGAGTTGTCGATACCGAGGATCTTTCGCTCAACGTATCCCGTGAAATTGTTCAGTCAAGTCCGGTGATGGCAAAGATCCGCCAGATTCTTACAGGAAAAATTCTCGGGTGGTTTGAAACGTTGGCACAAGAGCAACCCGAAAAATTTAAAACTTTTTATAAAGCATTTGGCCCGGTTATCAAGATTGGGTTAAACACAGATTTTACAAACCGCGACAAGCTTATTGAGCTGTTACGGTTTGAAAGTACAAAAACTGAAGTTGACGAATATGTGACCCTCAAAGAATACTCTGAAAGGATGGGGGCAGACCAGAAAGAGATTTATTATCATTCAGGTTCAAGTCGTGCCCAGCTTCTTGCCCATCCCAATCTTGAATATTTCCAGAAAATGGGTATTGAGGTTCTCCTGTTGAGCGACCCTGTTGACGTGTTTGTGATTCCTTCAATTCACGAGTATGATAAAAAACCGCTTAAATCCATTGAGAAGGCGGATATTGATTTTTCAAGTCAGAAAAAAGATGCGGCCGAGCCACTTGCTGAAAATCTTCTTAAACCAATACTGCAGTTGTTCCGCGAGACACTTGGGGAAGGGATTGAAGATGTTATTGAGTCTCATCGCCTTGTCAGTTCTCCCGTTACCCTTGTAAGCGGAAAAAACGGTATTGACAGTCAGATGGAAAAAATGATGAAAATGATGAAGAGTGATCTTCCTCCTGGAAAAAGAATTTTAGAGGTCAATACCTCCCATCCGATTATCCGGAACCTGGCTGGTATGTATATGGCTAACGAACATAATCCGCTCATCCGAACAGCAATGAAGCAGCTTTACGAAGGTGCATTGCTTCTTGAAGGTGGTCTTGATTCTACAACGGAATTTTTATCAAGAATGAACGAATTGATAGAGGCTGCAACGCTTTCCAGGTAAGGAGGATTCTAAAACTTTTCAACTGTATAATTTGTGAAAAAAGGACGGGAAATTCAGGCTAGTCAAATCGCGGTTTTTCAGAAAAATGAGATTACCGAGCATTGTATTTATAAAAATCTCTCTACAAGAGTAAGCGGTGTAAAAAATCGTCGTATTCTTTTTCAGATTGCGGAAGATGAGATGCGTCATTACAATGTCTGGAAAACATATACACGAAAAGATGTAAAGCCAAGCCGCACAAAAGTTTGGTTTTACACACTTGTGAGCTTGCTCTTTGGTTTTACGTTCGGGATAAAACTGATGGAAAACGCTGAAAAAAACGCTCATGACATCTATAGTCGAATTCCCGATTCATTCAAGGAAATCAACGGCATCATCCGTGATGAGGAAGAGCATGAACAAGCACTGATTACCCTTCTGGATGAAGACCGCCTCAGATACACGGGCTCAATAGTTCTTGGCCTTAACGATGCTTTAGTTGAGCTTATGGGTGTTCTGGCCGGACTTACCTTCGCCTTGCAGAACACCTCTCTTGTAGCATTGACGGCAACAATTACAGGGGTAGCAGCAGCTCTATCAATGGCCGCATCCGGGTATTTATCAACAAAATCAGATCCTGGAGGTAAAAATCCGTTTCTTGCAGCTCTCTATACAGGGGTTGCTTACGTCATTACAGTTCTGTTGCTGATTACTCCCTATGTGCTGTTTACAGATCTTTATTTCTGCCTCACAATGTCGTTTGTAGCTGCGGTGATTATTATAGGTTTTTTCAACTATTATATTTCCGTCGCCCGGGACCTGCCGTTTAAGAGCCGTTTTCTG
>SZXZ01000014.1 GCA_005843835.1 Chlorobium sp. | reverse complement strand
TAACAGCCTCTACTTTTTATTCTGCTTAAACTCAATTCTCACTGAAGTATGCGGTACGGCCTCCAGCCTCTTTTTAGGAATAGGCTTGCCGGATTTGATGCAGATGCCATACACTTTATTTCGAATTCTGTCAAGGGCCTGATCGATATAACCGATATATTTTTCATCACGGGCTATGAACATGAAACGCTGTTCGCGATCCATGGTATCAGTGCCGTGATCGGCCATATGCATGGAGTAGTTTGAATTAATGGAATCTTCCACATTTTCATCTGAAATTGATGAGCGTAGAATATCCAGATCACGAAGCACTTCTTCCCGTCGTTTAAGCAGTAACTGCTTGAAATGTTCGAGCTCTTCGTCGGTTAAATATGTCTTGGTAAGGACCGGTTCCTCGATAACCTCATTTTCCTTCTTGGAAGCACTACTATTCTTTTTGGCCATAACAGATTACATTTTCTTAATCTCAAAGAAGGCTGTAAAATTACAGAGTTAAATAATACTATTAACTTGCATATTTTTCAAGCGATAAC
This sequence comes from Chlorobium sp., assembly GCA_005843835.1. Taxonomy (GTDB): domain Bacteria; phylum Bacteroidota; class Chlorobiia; order Chlorobiales; family Chlorobiaceae; genus Chlorobium. The sequence continues at coordinate 46,506 of SZXZ01000014.1, read as the reverse complement.
CAGCAAATTTCACCATTAACCAACTCTTCCTTTCCCTTGATTATTGATGAAGGATCGGATTGTGTGGTAATGAGAGATGTGGTGAGTGTTTCTGCTTTAATATACGCATCATTTTTCATCACAGCATCCAGAAGTTTTACCGAACCATGGATACTTAAAGTAATTCTATCAGTAATGTCGAACCCGCTTTCTTTACGGAGCGACTGGATACGACTTACCAGTTCACGGGAGAGACCAAGCATTTCCAGCTCTTCAGTCATCTCTGTATCAAGTGCTACCATGATGCCATGGGCTTCATCGGATGCCACAAGCCAGCCCTCAATATCTTCATGCATGATTTCAACATCATCGCGTACAATGTCAAACTCTTTGCCGTCAAGATTGAGAGAAAGGTGACCTTCTTTTTCAAGATGCGCAATCTGTTTATGACTCATCACTCTTATAGCTTCAGCAAGTGCTTTCATATCTTTACCGAAACGGGGACCGAGAGTTTTAAAATTTGCTTTTGCTTTTTTGCTGATTACCGAGCCTTCGTCCTCGATATACTCAATCTTCTGTACGTTGATCTCTTCCATAATGATGTCGGAAACCATTGCATACTCTTCTCTTGCGGAAGAGTCACTAACGGCAAGCAGAATCCGTTTGAGTGGTTGACGGACCTTGATCGAAGCCTTCTCGCGCATGGTACGAACCAGGGAAGTAATAATTTGCGCTTTTTTCATGCGTTGTTCCAATGGGCGGTCTATAACTGACATTTCAAGCAGAGGAAAATCTGCAAGATGAACTGATTCAAAGGGCTCAAGTCCACTGATGCCATTAAGGTTCAGATATATACGATCCGCCAAAAATGGCGTAAACGGAGCCAGAAGTTTTGCAAGTGTCGCAAGACAGCTATACAGTGTCTGATAGGCTGCGATCTTGTCAGGGCCCATATCGCTTTTCCAGAACCGTTTTCGTGACCGGCGAATATACCAGTTTGACAGATCATCAACGGTGAAGTCGTTGATCAGCCTTACAGCGCCTGTAAGATCATACTGCTCCATACGTACATAAACACTGCCTACCAGCGTATTCAAACTGGAGAGTACCCAGCGATCTAGCTCGGATCGGTCCTGCTCAGGAATTTTCGGCTCAGCAAAAGTAAAGCCATCAACATTAGCGTAGAGCACAAAGAAATTATAGCTATTGATGAAGGCCCGAAAAAACTTTCGCTGTTCTTCTTCTATCTCATCAGCATTGAATGACTTCGGCCTCCATGGCGGACTGGTTACCATCAAATACCAGCGGAGTGCATCAGCGCCATAACGGTCCATAGTCTCAAAAGGATCAACAACATTGCCTTTCGACTTCGACATTTTGTGACCATTTTTATCCAGGATATGACCGTTTACAATCAGGTTTTTGTATGCCGGTTTATCAAAAATGAGTGTTGCAATGGCATGCATGGTATAGAACCAACCTCTAGTCTGATCAACCCCCTCTGCTATGAAGTCAGCAGGAAAGGTCGAATCGAAAAGCTCAGAATTTTCAAACGGATAATGCAATTGGGCAAAGGGCATTGATCCGCTGTCGAACCATACATCAACCAGTTCGGGTGTGCGATTGAAGCGAATTTTATCCCTGATAAAGTATATTTTATCAACAAAGGGCTTGTGCAGATCCAGTACAACGAGTTCCCTGTCTAGGGCATCCCCCAAAAGAAGCTGTTCCCCATCAATATCAATAAATCCTTCGCGCAACTCAGCTACGGAGCCAATCGCAAACACTTTTCCTGATGCCGCATCATCGCCAATAGCAAAATTTTCTGAAACCCAGAGAGGAAGCGGAGAACCCCAGAACCTTTCTCGTGAAAGTGCCCAGTCCTTATTGTCCTCGAGCCAGTTACCAAAACGTCCGGTACCTATTTCGGGAGGACACCAGTTAATGGTTTTATTGAGCTCCACCATACGATCGGCTATAGCTGTGGTTCTGATATACCAGGACTCTCTTGCATAATAGATCACCGGCACATCATAACGCCATGAAAAAGGATAGGTATGGGTAATGGTCTCCTTACGGTACAATTTGCCGGCGTCCCGAAGTTGACGGATAATCAACGGATCGGTGTCCTTGAAAAACATGCCTTCATAGTCGTTTACTTCAGCGGTAAAACATCCGTTTCGAGCAACCGGCTGGAGCATGGGCAAATCGTATTTCTTGGCAATCTCGTAGTCTTCAGCACCAAATGCAGGTGCAATATGGACAATACCAGTCCCGTCTTCTGTAGAAACAAAAGAGCCCGAAGTGACGTACCAGCATTTTTTTTCAGGATGGAGATAGCTGAAAAGCGGCTCGTAGTCAATGCCTTCTAAATCTCGTCCTTTCAGTTCGGCAATAACTTTCCAGAGAGATTCTCCAGTATCATTTTTCTCAAGAAGAACCTGTAGGCGTGACTTGGCTAAAATCAATATTTCACCACTCTCAATATGAGAAACCTTCACATAGTCAATATCCGCACCTATACAAAGAGCAACGTTTGAAATCAAAGTCCACGGCGTGGTCGTCCATACAAGCAGAGACTCTTCTGAACCTTTTACACGGAATTTTACATAAATGCTTGGATCGGTGACCTCTTTGTACCCTAACGCGAGCTCATGTGAACTCAGCACTGTCTCTGATTTTGGATCTTGAGGTACAATTTTGTAATCCTTATAAATCAGTCCCTTGTCGAAAATTGTCTTAAGTGCCCACCAAACCGACTCTATATAATCATTGGTACAAGTAATGTAGGGGTGATCCATATCTACCCAATATCCCATCCGTTCTGTCAGCTTACCCCATCCTTCACGATTATCGTCAATATGGTGGTAAACTAGAGCCCTGGCTTCGGCATTGAACTCTCCATCACCGTACTCCACAACCTGGGCTTTATTTTTGAGACCAAGTTTTTTTTCCACCGAAATCTCTACAGGTAACCCATGAGTATCCCATCCTGCTTTGCGAGGAACCCGATAACCCTGCATGGTTTTATAACGACAGACAACATCTTTTATGGTACGGCTGAATACATGGTGAACACCGGGTTTGCCGTTGACTGTTGGAGGCCCTTCATAAAAAGAGTATACCCTGTCAGCAGGTTTGTTTTCCAGACTTTTATTAAAAATCCCGTGTTCATTCCAGTATGCGAGGACTTCTCGTTCTACAACACTGTAAGGTGTATTTGATGGATACTCAACAAATTTATCGGCCATGGTTCTTCAGAATCATTCAATAACGACAAGCGATCTGCCTGCGATTAGAAAAAAAAATTAATATAAATGAATTCGGCATTAAAACAGTACAGGCAAGCCTTTCGATAACGGAAAAGCTTGCCTGAGACCAACTATAAACAAAAGGGCAGTCAATACCTGTACAACTCAAGGCCTTTACTTTTTGTTGCCGAGAGAAGCGCTAACACCTTCAAGGATTTGTTTTGCAACTACCGTCAAGGAATCAAGCGCCTGAGCTACTACTTTGCTTATCGGAGCCATCGTACTGTCAAGAAGAGTACCTACACCGATGAGGATCGTTGAAAAATCGCCTTTTACAACATCACCCTGGTTCTGGTCACCCTGACCGGAAGTTTTATTTTCTTCAGCCATATTACACTGAGATTTAGGTTTATCGCCAACTAAACAATACTCATCAAATATAATATACTTAATCAGGCCATCAAAGCAAATCGATCGAACACATGCAAATCATTATAACTCTTGTGCATTGAAGGCCCTTGATGGAGTCCTTCAGCTTTACTTTCGTCCATATCGATCGTCGTATCGAACAATATCGTCCTCTCCAAGATAACTACCCGACTGAACCTCTATCAGTTCAAGCGGACTTAGTCCTCTATTTTCAAGACGATGCAGAGAGCCGACAGGAATATAGGTAGACTGATCTTCATACAGGGTAATTTCCCTGTCATCTACGGTAACCTGAGCTGTCCCCTTTACAACTATCCAGTGTTCAGCCCGATGATGGTGCTTTTGTAACGATAACGCCGCTCCCGGTTTTACGGTAATGCGCTTGACTTTAAATCGATCTGAAAAATCAACAGTTTCATACGAACCCCATGGTCTATAGACCCGACGATGTATCTCGGCTTCATCCCTTTCTTTCCTTTTCAGCTCTTCTACAAGCATTTTGACGTCCTGCACAGACTCTCTTGTGGCAACCAGCACAGCATCTGCCGTTTCAACAACAATAAGACTGTCAAGCCCGACAGCAGTAACAAGGCGGCTCGTTGCGTGGATATAACAATTCCTGACATCCTGCACCATCACATCGCCCTTTTTCACATTGCCAGAATCATCACGAGCATGAACATCCCACAGTGCAGACCATGCCCCGACATCATTCCATCCGGCATTGAGGGGTACAAGCGCAGCTTTTGTGGTTTTTTCCATGACAGCATAGTCAATGGAGTCAGAAGGAGAGGAACTGAATTCCTGTATATCCAACCTCAAAAAATCAAGATCTTTATGCGCATTCTGCAATGCCTTCCTGCATGCAATAACGATCGCAGGAGCATTTGCTTCCAGTTCTCTAAGATAGGTTTCAGCTGTAAAGAGAAATATGCCGCTATTCCAGAAATAGTCACCCGAGGCCAGATAGATTTCCGCAGTTATTTTATCGGGCTTTTCTACAAATTCAAGAACCGGATATACCTTCTTGTTCCCTTCACTATTTACAGAAGCCCTTATATAGCCGTAGCCTGTTTCAGGAGAGGCAGGCACAATTCCAAAAGTTACCAGTTTCCCCTGTTCGGCAGCAGACTTGCCGGCTGCAACTGCGGCACCAAACGCCACTGGATCAAGAATAACATGATCGGCGGGCAGTATGAGCATGGTTGCACCCGGATGCTTTTCGGCTATGAGCATTGCTGCAATAGCTGCTGCCGGAGCAGTATTGCGACCTGATGGTTCAAGAATAATCTCTCCGATATCTGTGTCTATTTCGTGAAGCTGTTCAGCAACCAGAAAGCGGTGACTCTCATTGCAGACACAATAGACAGGCCCAGTGTCATCGGTTGATATCAGACGAAGGACCGTATCCTGCAGCATGGTTTTTTCGCCAATAAGGGAAAGGAGCTGCTTTGGATACAACGCACGGGAAAGAGGCCATAATCTGGTCCCTGATCCACCGCTGAGAATGACAGGAATTATCATGAACGAAAAAGGTTTTTTAATGATTGGTAAATTTCTCGTACATCTTCCACGTTGAAGTGATAAGTGTATCAATATCGCTGTACTTTGGAGACCATCCAAGAAGCTCACGCGCTTTCGATGATGAAGCCACAAGTTCAGAAGGATCTCCTCGGCGCCTGCCTGTAACATCAGCTGAAACCGATCTGCCTGTAAGTACCCGAGCCCGTTCGACCATTTCAAACACACTTACTCCAGTCTGGCTTCCAAGATTGACTGTAATGCTTTTATCGTGCTCTACAATGTATTCAAAAGCACTGACATGCGCTTCTGCAAGATCGCTTACATGAACATAGTCGCGTATACAGCTTCCATCCTTTGTAGGATAATCATCACCAAATATTGAGAGTTTAGGCCTCATGCCTGCTGCTGTTTCCATTACAATCGGCAGTAAGTTTTCCGGATGCAACTCCAGCCCCTTGATCCGACCGCTGACATCATAGCCAGCTGCGTTGAAATAGCGAATGGCCGCGTACCTCATTTCTTTCAGCTGGTCATACCAGCCCAGCAAGCGCTCTATTTCCAGCTTGGTAAACCCATAAAAGTTTTCCGGTTCTTTCGGGTGTTCTTCATCTATCGGAAGGTATTGAGGGGTACCGTAAACTGCAGCTGAAGAAGAAAAGATAACCCTTGATATTGCTGCTGCAGATGCCTGATTAAGGATGTTAATGGTTCCTGCAATGTTTGCCTCAGCATAGATTTCAGGGTTCAGCATCGACAGTCCAGCGGCTTTGAGAGCTGCGAGATGAATGCATCCATCAAAGCCACCTGCCATTGCCTCTCTCAGCTGTTCAGGACGCATGATGTCGCCATGCACAAACTCAGCTTCAATAAAGAGATTCTCCCTTAAGCCAGTCTGCAGGTTGTCAAATACGGTAACATCATATCCACGATCTAAAAAAGCTCTAGCTACATGGCTTCCGATATAACCAGCACCTCCGATAACCAGAATTCTCATAAAAAAGTCCTTTCTTAAATCTTTTAAATCACAATAGATGAGTAACTCTACCGTCCGCAATACATCTTTTCATAATAATGCTGATATCCGCCGGAGGTGACATTATCAAGCCACTCCCTGTTTGCCAGATACCAGTCAACAGTCAGTTCAAGCCCTTTTTCAAACGTAATTGAAGGCTCCCAGCCAAGCTCCCTCTTCAGTTTCGACGAATCAATTGCATAACGAAGATCGTGACCAGCTCGGTCAGTAACATAGGTAATCAGTTTTTCTGACTCGCCTGCACCGCGTCCTAGTTTTGCATCCATAATACGACAAAGCAGAAGGATCAGATTAATATTACTCCATTCATTATGACCACCAATATTATAGGTCGAACCATTTTGACCTTTATGAAAAATTACATCAATGGCTTGGGCGTGATCGACAACCCAAAGCCAGTCGCGAATGTTCTCTCCTTTTCCATATACCGGCAGGGGCTTGTTTTGTACAATATTATTTATAAAAAGAGGAATAAGCTTTTCAGGAAACTGGAAAGAGCCGTAATTGTTAGAGCAGTTACTGATTACTACCGGGAGTGTAAAGGTGTCGTGGTAAGCCCTGACGAAATGATCTGAGGAGGCCTTTGAAGCTGAATATGGGCTGTGGGGATCGTAAGGTGTTTGTTCAGTAAACATTCCTTCCCGGCCAAGCGATCCATATACTTCATCGGTTGAAATGTGATAAAACCTTTTTCCTTCGTAATTTGACTGCCAGCAGGCCCTCGCAGCATTAAGAAGATTAACCGTGCCGAGAACATTGGTTACAACGAACTCGGTAGGATTTGTAATTGATCTGTCAACGTGTGACTCGGCAGCCAAGTGAATTACTCCATCAAAACTGTTCTCTTGAAACAGGTTCTGAAGAAAATTCCCATCGGTTATATCACCTTTTATAAATCTGTAATTCAGCTCACTGTCAACATCCTTGAGATTAGCCAGGTTACCCGCATACGTTAGTTTGTCGAGATTTGTGATGGTGTAGGATGGATAGTGCTTTAAAAAATGTCTAACGACATGAGACCCTATAAAACCGGCTCCTCCGGTGATCAGAATATGCATTGACAGTATTGATTGTTTAATGTTTGTCGTCTCTCTGTTTTTCAATCAAATCCGGAGAAATATTACAATTTGCCGGTACTTTTGATCTTTGCCAGTAACAATGCAAGTGATGCCCTCCAGTGTGGAATTTCCACCCCCCAATCCTCCTTGAAGCTCGATTTATTAAGAACGCTATAGTGGGGTCTTGGCGCAATCTGGGGATAGTGGGCGCTTTCAACAGGTAACACCCTGCAAGATAATTCAGAAATATCCATAATGGCTAAGGCAAAATCATACCACGAGGCGACCCCTTCATTGGAATAATGGTAGGTTTTCTGATAGGAGGCAGCAGGGTTGCAGCGTTCAAGTATCATGATAATTGCCTCTGCTAAATCGGCCGCATACGTTGGAGTGCCAACCTGATCAACGACAACATTCAACGTGTCGCGTTCTGCACCGAGACGCAGCATGGTTTTTACAAAGTTACTGCCGTAGGCAGAATAAAGCCATGACGTCCTGATAATAAGATAGGAAGGTGCAATCTGACGTATTTGCTCTTCTCCCTCCCATTTCGATATGCCGTAAACACTACGGGGACTGACCTTATCAATTTCTCTATAAGGAACACATGAATCTCCATTAAACACATAGTCAGTGGAAATATGCACCAGAAGAATGTTGCGTGCTTTAGCGCATGCAGCAAGCACGGAGGAACCATCTCTGTTAACCCGGAACGCAGCATCAGTATCTGTTTCCGCTTTATCAACAGCTGTATATGCTGCACAGTTAACAATAACATCGATGCAATGTTCATGACAGAGATGATCAACAAGATCATGGCTGGTTATATCAAGCTCTGGAAGATCATAGAAAAAAAACTGCTGCTTTTTTTGAGTTGTCGACAACTCCTTCAGCTCAGATCCCAGTTGACCCCTGCTACCGGTAACAAGAATATTCATGAGTAAACAACTATGATGTGACACATATCAAAGCGCTGTAACCGCAATATATAGGTATAATATTAAGCCGTTCGAGGGTAAAGTTTTTCCTGCCTGAAATCGTCATACCGGAAGCTCTCGACATCGCTGAACGGGGGTTGGTTTGCATCTTTCACAGAAACCTTGATAGAATTTTCAGGAAGCTGCCATTCTATAGCAAGCGCTTTATCATTCCATAGCAATCCGGTATCGTGAGAAGGCATATAGTAATTATCGCACTTATAGGAAAAAACTGCCTCTGGTGTGAGAACAAGAAAGCCGTGAGCAAATCCTTTAGGTACCCATAACATATTTTTCCTCTCGGCATCAAGAACACACGCCACATGTCGACCGTACCATGGTGAACCTAAACGTATATCAACTGCAACATCAAGAACACTACCATAAACCACCCGAACAAGTTTTGACTGTGTAAAGGGAGGCTTTTGAAAATGAAGGCCACGCAGGACTCCATAACCAGATTTGGACTCGTTATCCTGCACGAACGTTACCCTGCCGACATGCTGCTCAAATATATCCTGACGAAAGGACTCAAAAAAATAACCCCGATCATCTCCCAAAACCTCAGGCTCAAAAATCAGGACATCAGGTATGGAGGAAGTAATTACCCGCATAAAAAATTGACACTATGGATATTAGAAAGAAAAACACCATTCAGCTTAGATTCCCGGTACTTCCCGCTGATCAAGAAGTCGAACAAGATACTGTCCGTACTGGCTTTTCATAAGTGGCTCAGATAAACTTAAAAGTTCATTATCAGTAATCCAGCCTTTCCGCCAAGCAATTTCTTCGGGACAGGATATTTTGAGGCCCTGCCTTTTTTCCACGGTTTGAATAAAGTTTCCTGCTTCCTGAAATGACTCATGGGTTCCGGTGTCAAGCCAGGCAAAACCACGCCCCAGAATAGAGCACTTCAACTCCCCTCGCTTCAGATACTCTTCATTAACAGCCGTAATCTCAAGCTCTCCACGTGGAGAAGGCTTTATTTGTTGTGCAATTTCGACAACATTGTTAGGATAAAAATAGAGGCCGACAACAGCATAATTTGATTTAGGCTGTTTCGGCTTTTCGGCAATTGAAAGCACATTGCCATCATCATCAAATTCTGCCACTCCATAGCGTTCAGGATCACTGACATAGTAGCCGAATATATTGGCTTTGCGCTCTTGTTGTACCGTTTGAACTGCCAGTTCGAGCATAGGACTGAACGCATATCCAAAAAAAATATTGTCCCCCAGAATAAGAGTAACATCGTCACTGCCGATAAATGATTGCCCTAGAATAAAGGCCTGGGCAAGTCCGTCGGGTGAAGGCTGAACTACGTAAGAAAGAGAAATGCCCCAATCGCTTCCATCGCCAAGAAGCTTCATGAACATTGGTTGATCTTCGGGTGTGGTAATAATCAGAATATCCCTTATACCCGAGAGCATCAGTGTTGTAAGGGGATAATAAATCATAGGTTTATCGTATACGGGCAGGAGTTGTTTGGATATCCCCCTCGTAACAGGATAGAGTCTGGTGCCAGATCCGCCTGCCAGAATAATTCCTTTCATAACTCTTGTTTTATTGATTCAGGCTTCCTTTCATGTATAACGAAAGTAATTGAAATATCTGTCAATATACCTAACTGGATTATGGTATTCCCACAGAATAACACGTCATAATGTTCAGACAGATACTGCATTTTTTATACCAATGCGGCAACTTCAGAACTTACCCGCATACACTTTCTCGCAGACTCGATAGCTGTTCGTCCCTCATCTTCATTGAAGAGTTCCCAAGGAAGTTTGTATGAAGATTCATCCCCATATTTGGCCAGCATTTTTTCGGATGAATCATAGCGCTCAAGTTCGGGAAGTATTTCCTGAATAAGATCCGCAATCTCTTTTGTGACGGTTCCTTCGGAAATCAATTGTGATAAATGCCTGCCTGGTTTATGCGTAAGAGGAGATACTCCAAACAGCATCAAGACGGAAAGTCCTGTATTTTCAATGACAAGAATTGAGCCGGATACACATGCGCGCCAACGTTTGAGAGAGTAATCGAGTTCCGCTTCGTTAAGAAAGCCTCGAGCAAGTTCAAAACGGTACTCGACATCCTTTTGCGATCCCATAGCAACCTCCTTTAACCTTACCTGCAGAGAGCAGGTCTTGCGTGTTAACAAGAAAAACAGAGCGACTCAATACACTCATTAATTCAGACTATAATGCATTTTTATTACCATCCTGAAACTATTTTATTAAAAATATCATCAATAATAAGTGCCATGGAGTAGCGAATTGCCTCTTGCTGGGCGACATAATTGCCTGCATAATAATCCGCAAATCCAACAAAGGATTGTGTAAAAAGCGATTTTTTACGTATCCGATCTTTGAATGTAACCTGTACTACAAGAGTGATCCGATTCGTAATTGCCCGTTCAGTTTTACTGGAAAGCTGACTCGGCGCATCAGAAAAAGAGATAAGAGTCCCCTCCAGCAATGCATCTGCAATAAGGATTGAAGGAGTAAATCGAAGGGGGCTTTGCGATTCTATTTTATCTACAAGGCTTCGGGTAAGTTCAGAGCGGAATTGCGCGATACCCGCACCAGAATGATCTTCAAAAACAGGTATTGCAATAGTTTTTATATGTGGAGGCAGCGATGCGCCACTAAAACTGTAACAACCCTGAATAGAAACAGCAATAAAAAAATAAAGTAAGGCTTTTGCACCTGCCTTCAGCATGACAGTCCTCGGATTAATAGGTTTGACGGTCTATTCTGTTACGTATTTTACGGAAGGGATACGTGAGGAGCAATATTTTTTTTCTTGTTCCATTCAATGCAGAGAGGTAGATCCCTGTTTTCGAATCGCTCCAGCTTGAAGCCATTTTTACCGCCAGTTGAGCAGCAACAGAAGGCGGTTGTGCGAAAATATCAAGAATGGTGCTGAATGTAGCCAACTGTCGGGAAAGTTCGGCTGTGGGATTATCGGAAGTGACCATTGCGGTCCGCACTAGACCAGGATGCAACAGCATGACCGAAATATCTGTGTGCCGATACTCTTCAGCAATTGCATAGGTAAATCTTGCGATAGCTGCTTTTGTTGAACCGTATGCACTTATCCATGGAGTATTAGATTTCCTGTCCGTACCGGAACCCGCCATGTTAATAAGCTTTCCTTTTCTGTTTGCTTTGAGAAAATAGGAGATTGCGGCCCGACTTCCGTTATACGTACCTTTAAGGTTGGTATCAATGACCTTGCCCCATTCAAGAGGATCACTATCAGTTATACTCTTGAATGGATCTGAAATTCCTGCATTATTGATAAAACAGTCTATTATGCCAAACCTCTCAACAGCATCTACAATAAGACGCTCCATATCCAAAGTCGACACGACGTTACAGACACAGCCATAAACGGTACCAGGAGGAAATTCGAGCAATGCTGACTGAACATTGGCTTTCGAGGAAGAAGTAATCACGACCTTTGCACCTTGCCTTACGAACTCATGGGCTATGGCTTTACCGATTCCTTTTGTTGAACCAGTAATAATTGCAACCTTAGCATCCAGTAAACCCATGCGCTGTATTATTTCACCTTGAGTGGTAATTACTTTTTTTTATTTGCCCCGTCCAGCATTGCCTGAAGTTCTGGCCGCCCATTCGCAAAGGTTTTAAGAGAGGCACCTTGTTCGATAGCTTCCCATGCCTGACGGATACTTGCTGCGCCGGCTTTTGGACCCATGGGATGACCAAAAATGCCGCGACCGGGAACAAAACCAAAATCAACACTACCAACCTGATTGTATACTGTTTCAAGTGTAAGAGCAGAATCACTGCCTCCTGGTACTGGAAGCGAACGCCTGATATGTCCGAATTCCTGAAGGCATTCCTGTATATTGTCCTTTACCTCCTCTTCGGGTGTCATCATTCTGCCTCCAAATCCTGGCATGATGATAGAGTCAAGGCCGGCAAGACGCTGAAGTTTTGTCATAACTCTTGAATGAACACCGTATTTTTCCATTCTGCTGAATGCAGCAATAAAGGGAAAGTGTCCAATTAGAGGCACTTTTGTATGTCGGGCGAGCATTCTAACAGCACTGAGCCCAACCGGTAATGCATTAATAAGTAGCGCATTAGCTCCGTTTCTGACAGCTATATCATGCTGTTCTATCAACCGATCAACTTCATCAGTGATGTTTGCAAGGTAAACTTTAGGTTCACCTGTAACTTCCTCTGCCCTCAATCTTGCCTTGCCAAGAGCATGTGTACGTTCTACAAGCGTTGACCAATCAACATCAGCAAGCATTTCGTCATCTTTGGCAATATCAAGACCACCGAGCCAGCTCTGGTAAGCAATTTCTGCAAAATGATCAGGGCTGAGGCCTATGTTCGGCTTAACTACGCCGAAAAATATTGGTCTGTTATAAGCCTTAAGGAGATCGCGGATACCATCTATGCCAAATTTAGGTCCATCAAAGGCCAGAAGGTAAGATTCCGGAAACCCGATATCAAGCAGCTTGACAATAGGTACACCGGGAGTAAAAAAAACACCTTCCCCACATACCGCAGAAAGCAGATTCGGCAATTTTGGACCAAAATTGCGATGAGGATGAGCAACGGTAATCCGGCAAGCATGAATTGGGCCGGATTCGGAATGCTTGACAGGATAACTGAGCTCCTTAAGCTCCCCCTCTACCCTAAGACTAATAACTTTTGCCGCATATTTCGGGCGAAAATCTTCTTCATGATCAACGCGCTTCCACTGTGCAGTTGATTGCTCGGAACAAAAATGAGCAAGAGCAGTCTCTATATCCCCGACGCATTCCAGGTAGTAATCAAGCGTCAGGTAGTCAGCCATATCGAGCTGATCCTTTGAGGCAAAAAATCCTTTAATATCCTCAGTATTCATAAAAATATGTCATTACCCTGTTCCGGCGATCAGAATGGTGCAAAATGGTCTCCTTGTTAAACCACAGAGAATAAAGCCTGTAGTCGCAATATGTCGTAATGCGTTTAGCCTTCGGCTTTTATGGCGTTGAAATATTCAAAAGCTTCATGTGGATTCATCTTCTCATGGACAACCTTGTTAACAGCTTTCATTATTGCAAGAGGATAATCACTCTGAAAAATATTGCGACCCATATCTACACCGGAAGCACCCCCTTGGATTGCACTCCATGACATGGTCAACGCTTCGAGTTCGGATATTTTTTTTCCGCCGGCCATAACAATGGGTACAGGACATGATGCGGTGATTGTTTCAAATTCTTCAGGTACATAATAGGTCTTGACTATCTGAGCACCGAGCTCAGCCGCCATTCTGCACGCAAGCCTGAAATATTTAGCATCCCGAACCATGTCCTTGCCAACTGCAGTTACTGCCATGGTTGGAATTCCGTAGCGAAGTCCCATATCTACAAGTCGTGTCATGTTGTGAATTGATCGGGTCTCATATTCACCACCAACAAATATCTGGAGTGTTATAGCTGCCACATTCATGCGGATTGCATCCTCGATATCAACAGCAAGCTCTTCATCAGAAAGTTCCTTGAGAATGCTTGGGCCGCCACTACAACGCATGACGACTGCTTTTGTAAGGCTCGGAGGAACAGTTGTGCGCAAAATGCCACGGGTAAGCATAATGGCATCGGCATAGGGCATAAGAGGCACTATGTTGACATCGGGACGTTCAAGCCCGGTGGTCGGGCCCTGGAAATATCCGTGGTCGATAGCCAGCATAACGGTTTTACCGGTCTCAGGCCTGAATATCCTGGACAGGCGGTTTTTCATTCCCCAGTCGAGGGAGTGAGCACCTTTCAGGAAAAATCCGTAGTTGTTAACCGGGGTATCAAGATGATACTCTTTTGCCTGTTTGTCTTTATCGTATTCCGCCATGATTATGAATCTCCACTTTTCGGTTATTGTTGTGTATTTAGATAAATAATTAACTCAGCGAAGTGCAGCTGCTATATTGCCGCCATCCACTGTTGTGATAGAACCTGTAGTTCTGGTTTCGAGTGCCAGATGCACAAAGGCTTCTGCGACATCTTCTGCGGTTACCTCTAACTGAAGCAGGTTTCCCGCCATATACTCCTTTTCACTCAGACCACGAGCTGTGGATCGTGCTTTTATCATTTCTGCGGTAAGAAGACCGCTTCGGATACGGTCGGCATTAATACCATTTGAACGAATACCGTCACGTCCATGATCAAGAGCATATTGACGCACAAGAAACATTGTTGCAGCTTTTGGTAACCCGTAAGGACCAAAGTCCGGCCCTGGATTGACTGCCTGTTTTGAAACATTAAAAAGCAGCACTCCACCGGTACCCTGCAGCTTCATAACCCTTACTGCTTCTTGAGCAATAGACTGGTGTGAAAAGAAATTGAGTTCAAAGCTTTTGCGTAATAATTCGTCGCTAACTTCTCCAATTCGCCCCTGAATGGCGGCACCAACATTTGAAACTACAAAGTCCAACCCTCCAAACCGGGTACATGCTGCATCAAATGCAGCACGTACTGCTTCCCGGGAAGTAACGTCGCAGGGTATGGCAAGGGCGTTGCTACCAAGTTCCTCTCTTGCATGATTGAGAGCGTCAAGAGAAAGATCGAGAATAACCAGTTCTGCACCTTTCTGTCGGAATGCCTTGGCTGTTGCCAGTCCAATGCCACTTGCAGCTCCGGTTACCATAACTATTTTACCGGCAAACACATCATGATGAACCTTTTTCATCTTCGCCTGCTCCATATCCCAGTATTCTATCTCAAAGGCCTCGCGGTCATTGATAGATTCAAACGTGCCAAGCCGTTCAGCATCAAGTATTGCTGTTGCAGTGCATGAAGCGATGTCAGCATTGACCGCAGCAGAATCAGAGGTTTTACCAAGTCCGAACAGCCCCAGACCTGGGACAAGAACCACACGCGGTAAAGGATCGAGCATGGTTACCTGCAAGCCTGTTGCCTGTTGCTGGGCGGTAAAATAGTCTGTATATGCCTTCCGGTAGTTTTGAACTGCCTCCTGCACTGATACCTTAAATCCTGAAAGGTCTGATGAATCCGGTGGAGCAACTACAAGCGGCTTGTTTTTTGTCCGGATAATAAAGTCAGGAGTCATAGCCCCCTTTTGACTCATACGAACAAGATCAGGACTATTAACATATTCAAGAATTGCAGCAGAGGTCCTGAAATCAAGAATAAACTGATGGTATTCCCTGGTACCCGGTACTTTTTCTTCAACACAGGCACCCCTGATGATCGGGGCTGTTACTGCAACCGAAGCTATTGATTCAGGAAGTTTAACTGATGGGAAGGTTTTCTGACCGGACTTTGCAATACGTTCTTCGAGTTTGCTGACCGCATCAATCATCCTGCTGTATGCTTCTTTGGAAGTATCACCGAAAGTAACAAGACCATGTTTCTGTAAAACCAGCCCTTTTATCTCCGGATTTGCTTCATACACAATAGCTGCCGATCGGGCAAGGCCTATCCCAGGTTTGATATAACCAACTGATCCAAAACTGTCACCGAGTATTTCTTTGCTTAGCTTTTCTCCATCAGGCTGATTACTGACAGTAAGCAGCGCAAAAGAGTGTGTATGAAGAATAAACCGGTGAGGAAGAAAAGAGTGAAGAAGAGTTTCTATTGAAGGGGTCAACCGCTGCTCAGTCATATGATCGGTCAAGCTGAACATGTTCAAAAGCAAAAGGTATTTAAACTCTTTGGTTGAAAATCGTCGGAGCGCGTCTTCGCTGGCCCGGTCATTTAGACTGAAGAGTTCGCCAAGCTTGCGCAGTGGCCCCAATCTGAGGGGAGTATAATCAAGTCCAGTGACTCGACTTAAATCAATACCGCTTGCTTTGATTAAAAGCACTTCAGCACTGTTGCCAACCATATCAGCCAATTCGCACTTAACAGATGTATTACCGCCTCCGTGCATCACCAGCGAACTTTCACTGCCTAGCAAGCGGGAAGCATACACAAGTGCTGCCAATTCAGATGGAATTTCGGGTGAGCTACACTGCTCCCTGACTGAGCATTGAAAATCAGTATCGTTCCAGAGGTTCTGCATAGTAAATCTATACTGCTCACACCGTAACCCGGCGTGTATTGTTGAAAAAAAAGACAACCAAGTTAATGAAGTCCCTTCAGGGAAGATTTTTCTTTTTCTTCCGTTCATGCCAACCCTCAATAAAAAATCCTGCGCTGTAAATAAGAAGAAAGCCAGGAATAACAGTCCCTAGAAAAGACATTTTATCAGCAATATTTTGAACCTGGCCCGAAGACCAGATCATCCATACAAGCAAATACCATATGGGGCCAACAAACAGAAAAGTGGTATTCCAAAGTTTTTTAAAACTGTATTTCATTGGACTTGTGTTTCTTTACAACAAAAATAAATCCCCTCAGATTTGGCCTTCAATCCTAAGTTTACGTTCATTGAGTTTTTCGAGAATAATCCTGATAAGGTACTGCAGAGCATTGATCACATAAGTAAAATATGCCAGAAATGCTTCCCAGATAAGCACATGTTCAGAATAGCCGAGGAAGGTCATGAAGAAGTAGAGAAGATGAAATACTGCGGCTACGGTACTGCCGACATCTTCCCACAAAAACTCTTTGGAGTATACCCACTTATCAAAAATCTCCTTTTCAAAAAACATGCCTGTTATAAAAAGAAGAGCAAAAAAGAGCGTTTTAAATAGAATCGCTATACTGACCCAGTAAAAGCTCGTCACAAAAAGTCCATTGGCATAGAGAGCGGTTGTGCTAACACCCACAACAAAGAGCAAAAACTGGATAGGAGCTAGAATAATCTGGATATCAGTCCAGATGGAGGCATTTCGTTTAGCAAGTTGTTCCGGGGTGTATCGTGGCATCTGTGTTTTAACACTTAACTGATAGTAATAGAAGTGACAAGAACATCACGACATCAACCTGACTCTGTCGCAAGTAAAGCTTTGAATATAGCAAAATTGAAGTGAGAGAAAAAGCTTGGGAGGAAAACTGCTGCCGGTTTAAGAGCAATAAAAATAATCAACATATACCCTTTGAAATTTATTATGCGATAATGAGGGTGTTAATCTTTCGCATAAATAACCGGACAACCATGGATCAAATAATCCATGGAAAACAATGATACCCGGAATTGTATCTATGATTCAGGACCGGACAGAATGCTCTTGAACTTCTACCAGCCATGAAGCTATGTTCACCTTGAGTTCATCGCGCACCTTACGAAATACTTCTAACCGCTCTTCTTCTGAACTGGATACACCCCCGGGATCAGATACCGGCCAGTAATAACGTTTTTGAAACGGGGTTCCGGGCCAGACCCTTGGACAGGTCGACTGTGCTTTGTCACACAATGTCATGAGATCATGGATCATAGTTTTTCCAAGATAAATGTCGACTGCTTTCGGGATCTGAGCACTTATATCAATACCGATTTCGTCCATAACTTTTATAGCAAAAGGATGAACTGCATCTGTAGGCTCAAGCCCTGCGCTGAGTGATTCGAAGTGCTCGCCTGCCATAGAGCGCAGCAGTCCTTCGGCCATCTGGCTTCGAGCTGAGTTATCATTACAGAGAAAAAGTACATTTTGCTTTTTATTCATGATCACTCCCTTTACTTCAATTAATCTGCTTTCCCATTGAACAATCGGGGGCAATTATTCACTATTAACTTGAACTTTTAAAAATAAAGTAACATTTCATACCTTTGTTAAGTTGCTATTCATGTATTATTTACTCTCAACATCGGTTCAGAACGTGTAGCTAGATATCCTGTTCCATCGGATAGCTTGGGATTGCTTTATGATACCGGTTTAGTTTTTTTTGCAATCACACAATTACAGGAAGACACTATGATAAAAAGGAATAATCTGGCCAGGCTTATCTCAGCTATTGCTTTTGTATTATTATCTATCACATGCTCAACTCCCGTAACCTATGCCAGAGACGGTATTGGTATTGGAGGCATTTTCGGCGAACCAACCGGGGTTAGTGTGAAATATTGGCTTGATCGAACAACTGCTCTTGATGCGGCTTTTGCTCTATCGCTTGCAAATAATAATCCTTTTCAATTTCATGCTGACTACCTTATACACGGCGCTTCTTTAAACACCAATTCTTCAGAAGCGAAAGGCAAACTTCCATGGTACTATGGTATAGGTGTGCGGGTTAAAAACAGGAATAACGAATCTAACCTTGGTATACGAGCACCTCTCGGGATCACGTATCTGGTTTCTGAAGTTCCTGTGGATATATTTGCTGAAGTAGTTCCTGTGCTAGATCTAAAACCAAATATCAATCTTAATTGGAATGGAGCTGTCGGCCTCCGCTATTATTTTAACTGACACAAGGTTCCCATCGTGGCTTGAACCTTTCCTGAACATGTGATCTTTTTATGAAGTCAATGGTATAGCTGCAATTTATTTTCACTTTAAAATTGTGGATATGGAAGGCAATCTTTCGATGAGTGTTATGGGGTTTGCCTTGAAATTACTTGGATTGCGCAATCACAGCTGCATGGAGCTTGAAAAAAAGCTTTTGAAAAAAGGTTACCCCCGTGAAAGTGTTGATCAGGTGCTGGAGAAATTGAAAGGTCAGGGAGTAATGGACGATATTGTGTTCGGTAATGAACTGATCAGAAGTCGCTCAAGACGTAAGCCCTCAGGAAAAGTTAGAATGCGAGCGGAGCTTAGAAATAAAGGAGTCGCTGATTCAATTATAGGAACTCTTCTTCAGGAATATGACAGTGAGGAACTTTGCTATCGTGCAGCTGAAAAAAAGATTGGATCGGTTCGCGGAAATACGGAGGCTAGCAGGAAAAATAAATTAGAGGTATTTCTGCGTAACAGGGGTTTCGAGTGGCATGACATTCAAAACGTGCTCACTCGACTTTTTCAGGTGAGTGAGATGTATGAACATTTCGATTAGAGTATATCACTGTGTACAAGTGATCCTACTTTATGGCCGCGCAAAAGTTTTGTGAAGTTTCCTTTTTCGTTCATATTCATCACGACTATCGGCAGAGCGTTTTCTCTACAGAGAGTAATGGCGGTCATATCCATTACTCTCAAATTTTTTCGAATAACATCGAGATAGGATATTTTGGAATAAAACAGTGCCTCAGGATTTTTTTCAGGGTCAGAATCGTAAACCCCATCCACTCTTGTTCCCTTAACAATCACATCGGCTTCTATTTCTATAGCTCTCAATGCGGCTGCCGTATCGGTAGTAAAATAGGGATTTCCTGTGCCGGCACCGAAAATAACAACCCTACCCTTTTCAAGGTGGCGTATGGCTCTTCGTCTGATGAAGGGTTCAGCCATCTGCTCCATCTTTATGGCTGTCTGTAAGCGGGTATATACGCCTTTACGTTCTAATACGTCCTGAAAGGCTATGGCATTAATGACTGTTGCAAGCATACCCATATAATCTGCCTGGACCCGATCCATTTTAGCTGCTGCTTCTGACACGCCGCGAAAGATGTTGCCTCCTCCAATAACAAGGGCAATTTCAGCACCAAGTTCACGTGCTTCTTTTATTTCTTCGGCATAGCGCTCCAGCATATCAATATTAATACCGTATCCATCGTGTCCTGCGAGGGCTTCTCCGCTCAATTTCAACAAGATGCGCTTATACTGCAGCATATCCTTATTCTCCGAAATGAAGGATTATTAAAACCATACTCACCTAATTCTATTTAAAAAAAAAGCCTCGAACAAACGAGGCTTTTTTTTTACTCTCCTAACTTATAGCGTACAAACCCTATCACATCGACCTTAGCCTGATGCTTTTTTCGGAATTCGTCGAGAACATCAGATACTTTCGTGTTGTTGTCTTTAATAAAAGACTGCTCGGAAAGCACTACCTCCTGGTAATACTTTTCCAACCGACCCTGCACTATCTTGTCTACGAACTCTTCTTTCTTTCCCTGCCCTAATGCCTGCTGTTTATAGATTTCAGCCTCCTTAGCAATATAATCGGCAGGAACATCCGCGCGAACTGCAACAATCGGTTCTGCGGCAGCTACCTGCATTGCCAGATCTTTTGCCAGCTCCCTGACGATTTCAGGCTTGTCTGTAGCTACGTAAATAATGGTCCCGAGCTGAGAACCCGGATGAGTATATGCCTCCACGAGCCCGTCAGGAGCACTGTAAAAAGCAAGGCGCTTGAGATTAATCTTTTCACCCAGTTTTCCTGTCATAGACTTAATGGCATCATCAACAGATTCGCCACCATAAGCTTCACCAAGTGTAAGGTTGAGAAGTGCTTCCGGAGTATTCGTGCGGTTTGCAAGAGCAAGGTCACAAAGCTCGTTTGCAAAACCTGTGAAAACAGCGCCTCGGGCAACAAAATCAGTTTCGCAGTTGAGTTCAAGAATAACACCGGCTTGATGGTCCGGAGTTATTTTAATTAATATCATCCCTTCTCTGGCCTCTTTGTCTGCCCGCTTAGCTGCAAGGGCTGCTCCTTTCTTACGAAGGTACTCAATAGCTTTCTGCACATCGCCGCCTGTTTCATCAAGGGCTTTTTTGCAGTCCATCATTCCTACACCTGTTATATCGCGGAGATTTTTAACATCTTTTGCTGAAATCTGGCTCATTGAAATTTCAATCTTATTGATTATAAACGTTGATTATTCGCTGATTTCTTCTTTTTCGCCATCCTCTTCTACTTCATCAAGATCGGCAAGTACTTCCTGTTCGACTTTCAGAGCGCGTGCATTAATAACAGTATCAGCTACGGCTGTAACCATAAGCTTGATAGAACGGATGGCATCATCGTTTGCCGGAATAACAAAATCAACCAGTTCAGGGTCGCAGTTAGTATCAACCATTGCAATAATCGGAATTCCAAGCGAACGGGCTTCTTTGATAGCAATATGTTCTTTTTTGATATCAACGATAAAGAGTGCTGCCGGAAGTCTTGTCATTGTGGCAATACCACCTAAAATCCTCATCAGCTTTTCTTTTTCACGGGCGAGCATAAGGCGTTCCTTCTTGGTAATCATATCGAAGGTGCCATCAGTTGCCATGCGATCAATTGAGTTCATTCGTCTTATGCTCTGGCGAATGGTCTGAAAATTGGTAAGCATACCTCCAAGCCACCGTTCACAGACATACGGCATTCCTGCACGTTCAGCTTCTTCTGCAATAATGTGTTTAGCCTGTTTTTTGGTACCGACAAACATTACTTCACGGCCCGTCTGTGCAATTGCCTCTAGCGCCTTAAGTGCTTCATCGGCAAGTACTACGGTTTTTTGCAAATCGATAATATGAACACCGTTCTTTTCCATGAAAATGTACGGTTTCATTTTCGGGCACCAGCGACGTGCGAGGTGACCGAAGTGAACTCCTGCGCGGAGCATCTCTTCAAGCTGAAAATGTGACATTGTTACGATTCCTCGTTATTTAGTTATTCCTCTATCATGCATATACCTTACGGTATCCGGCGCTGAACGCCGGACACTTCCGGAAAGCTTCTTCTGAACTGTGTCCAGAAGAACATGATATGTGAGTTGTTTTCTGAGATACAAAAAGAAAAATTGGATTAACGCTTTGAGAACTGGAAACGTTTGCGAGCCTTTTTACGGCCGAATTTTTTCCGTTCAACCATGCGGGGATCTCTGGTAAGAAGTTTCTCTGTTTTCAGTACCGCACGGGCGGCTTCGTCAAACTCAGTAAGAGCACGGGCAATAGCAAGACTGACAGCTCCGGATTGACCGCTGACGCCGCCTCCCTGAACATTGACCTTAATATCAAACTCTTCTGATTTTTCGGTAAGCACAAGAGGCCTCAAAGCCTGCTGACGCTTGAATTCGTCCTTGAAATACTCTTCAATCGGCAACTTGTTGACAATAACCCGGCCTTTTCCCGGTGTCATAAATGCTCGAGCCACCGAGGTTTTACGGCGACCTACTGTATCGATAACCTCTTTCATTCCCTATTCTTTATTGTTTAGTTGACTTTCATTTCAGCAGGAGACTGCGAAGCATGTGGATGCTCTGAACCGGAATAGACTTTAAGTTTTCTGAACAGCTGACGGCCGAGATTGTTGTGTGGCAACATTCCCCAGACAGCATTTTCAATTATTTTTTCTGGTCTTTTCTTCAACAGGTCCTTGACATGATCAATTTTGACACCGCCAGGATAATGAGAATGCGAAAAGTAGCTTTTCTGTTCTTCCTTTTTGCCGGTCAAAGCGACTTTCTCGGCATTGGTTACCACAATAAAATCACCTGTATCAATGTGGGGCGTGAATTGCGGCTTATGCTTGCCTCTAAGGACTTTTGCAATTTCTGAAGCCATTCTGCCCAATACCTGACCATCGGCATCAACGACATACCACTTCCGATCAACTTCTGCTGGTTTTGCCGAATATGTTTTAAAACTTATCGTCTTGCTCATGCTCTTACTATAGGATTAACTGGACTTTTCCGAAAAATAAAGTTCATCAATGTAAATTATTCCACTTAATTCTACAAATTATACCTTATATCTAATCAGGAATTCCAAGAGGATACGGATTCACTTTTTTTTACCAAGACTGTATTTGTTCTTATGAAGCCTTTAATTGCTTTGGTTGGCCGTCCAAACGTCGGCAAGTCTACCTTATTCAACAGAATCCTGCGTCAGAAAAGCGCCATAGTTGACAGCACCCCCGGTGTTACACGTGACCGACACATCTCAGAAGGTGAGTGGCAGGGAAAACAATTCCTTCTGATGGACACCGGCGGCTATAACGCCGATGGAGATATTATAAGTATGGCAATGCTTGAGCAGACTATGATGGCAATCCAGGAAGCTGATATCGTCATATTCCTGACTGATGCACGCGCCGGCCTTGCTTATGAAGATCTTGAACTCGCGAGGCTTTTGCAGCGTACCTTCCAGCATAAACAGCTTTTTTTTGCGGTCAACAAGGTTGAAACACCGCAACTCACCCTGGATGCTGAGTCATTTATAAGCACCGGGTTCACGAGCCCTTACTTTATATCAGCAAAAGACGGCAGTGGAGTTGCCGACATGCTTGATGACATTCTTGAGGCGCTGCCATCTCTGGAAAAAACAGTCAACGAAGAAGATTCCGCTATCAAGCTTGCTGTAGTAGGAAGACCCAATGTCGGGAAATCGAGTTTTGTCAATGCCCTTCTCGGTTCAAACCGTCTCATTGTTTCGAACATACCCGGTACAACACGGGATGCCATAGACAGCCGCTTTACACGCAAGCAGCAAGAGTTCATTCTTATCGATACCGCAGGATTAAGAAAACGAACAAAGATTGATGCCGGTATAGAGTTTTACAGCTCGCTGAGAACTGAGAAAGCCATTGAACGATGCGAAGTTGCACTGGTGATGCTGGATGCTGCACCGGGCATTGAAAAACAGGATATGAAAATTATCAATATGGCTGTCGAGCGTAAAAAGGGTGCGCTTCTTCTTATCAACAAATGGGATCTGATCGAAAAGGATTCTAAGACAAGCAAGATTTATGAGGAGAACCTGCGTTTGAACATGGGAAACCTTTCCTACGTTCCGGTTTTATTTATTTCAGCACTGACTAAAAAAAACCTTTACAGGGCTATTGACACTGCACAGGAAATAAGCCGTAACCGGTCACGCAAAATCAGTACCAGCGTTCTCAACAAGTTTCTTGAAGAGGCGCTTTCACAAACACATGTTTCAACGAAGTCGGGCAAAGAGCTCAAAATCAAGTATGTGACACAAATTAATGCAGCCTGGCCTGTTTTTGCTTTTTTCTGCAATGACCCTTTGCTCGTTCAGAATAATTTCAGGAAGTTTCTCGAAAATAAACTCCGGGAACATTTCAGCCTTGAGGGTGTTCCTTTGTCTATGCGTTTTCTTCAGAAATAAAATTTTTCATTCAAAAGAACTGAACTGCCCTGTTTTTTTTCAGCAACATTTAATCAATGAAATCGTATGTCTTTAGTAAATGAGGCGCAGGTCATAGATGCGCTGAGTACCGTTCAGGAGCCTGACCTGAAAAAAGATCTTGTCACTCTCAACATGATAGAGGATATCTCTATTGACAGCGACAACAATATATCGTTTACCGTCGTACTCACTACACCGGCCTGCCCGCTTAAAGAACAGATCAAGACCTTGTGTATTGATGCTGTAAAAAGCCATGTGCCCGAAGCTGCAGGTATAGACGTTACCATGACATCAAAAGTTACTTCGACCTGCAATCATCATCACTGCAATCATGAACGTCCGTTGAAAGAGGTTAAAAATATTATTGCAGTTGCGTCTGGAAAAGGTGGGGTCGGCAAATCAACTTTTGCAGTTAACCTTGCGGTCAGTCTTGCAAAATCAGGGGCTAAAGTTGGCCTTCTTGATGCTGATCTCTACGGACCGAGCATACCAACCATGTTTGGCATGCAAAACGTTAAACCTGAGATGTTGGATAAAAATATTGTTCCGTTGGAAAAATACGGCGTAAAACTTATGTCGATCGGGTTTCTCGTAGAATCTGATACAGCACTTATCTGGCGTGGCCCAATGGCGTCGAGTGCCATCAAGCAGTTTATCAGTGAGGTGGATTGGAATGAACTTGACTACCTGATTTTTGACCTTCCACCGGGGACTGGGGATATTCAGATCACCATTGCCCAGACAATTCCTTTAAGCGGCGCTGTAATTGTTACAACACCTCAGGATGTTGCACTTGCTGATGTATCGAAGGCTGTCAGTATGTTTCGTAAAGTAAAAGTACCTATTCTAGGATTGGTCGAAAATATGAGTTATTACGAACTTCCGGATGGAACAAAAGACTTTATTTTCGGCCATCACGGAGGAGAAATATTTGCAAAAACCCAGGGAATTCCATTCCTTGGTGAAATTCCTATTGACAGGGCTGTCCGCGAAGGAGGCGACAAAGGAACTCCTTATGTGCTTGGCTATCCTGACTCTGCAACATCGAAAGCAATCAATAGAGCATCAATGGAGGTTGCCCGCATGGTTTCTATAACAAATGCAACTCCAGCAGAGGAACTATCATAAGTTTGATATTGTTTTTTTGCATCAGAGGTTTAATATTAAGTCTATCAGTATTTTATTCTTAAGAATTTTCAAAAATTGCAAACCAATCATACTATGAGTACCAGTAAGGATTATCTGCCAAATAGCGATGCACTTTATGACAGGGTTATTGCCTCACTTGAAACCGTACGACCTTATCTGCAGGTTGATGGTGGTGACTGTCAACTTGTTGGAATTTCAAAGGATTTCGTTGTTGACGTAAAGCTTCTTGGAGCTTGCGGTTCCTGCCCGATGAGCACTCTTACCCTGCGTGCCGGAGTTGAACAGGCAATAAAAAAGGCTAATCCGGAAATTGTACGCGTTGAGTCGGTCTAACGAAAAAAACTTGTCAATCAAGATTTTTTAATAACAGTTCCAGGGAGTCTTCATTATCAATGAGGACTTCCCTTGCTCTGCTTCCATCTGCCTCGCCGACAATACCGTTGATTTCCAGCTGGTCCATAACCCTTCCCGCCCGACTGAATCCTAACCGAAGACGCCTCTGTAACATAGAGACGCTAGCCTGCTGATGGAGCACTACGAGCCTAGCCGCATCATTAAACATCTCGTCACGATCGTCTCTGTCCTGGCTTCCTGATGACTGAAGCCCTAACCCTTTCTGCTGATCAGGAACCGGCAACACATACATGGTCTTCAATGCCGGCTGTGAACCGATAAAAGAGGTAATTTCTTCAACCTCTCCAGAGGAAACATAAGGTCCTTGAAGACGCATTGCTTTGGGTTGATCAGAAGGCTGATAAAGCATATCACCGCTGCCGAGTAGCTGTTCGGCTCCATAACCATCAAGGATGGTACGTGAATCAACACCGCTTGCCACCTGGAACGCAACTCGCGCAGGAAAGTTTGCCTTGATAATACCAGTGATGACATTAACTGAAGGTCGCTGAGTGGCCACAATCAGATGAATTCCTACAGCACGGGCAAGCTGGGCTATCCTGGTGATAGGCTCTTCAACTTCCCTTCTTGCGGTAATCATGAGATCTGCAAGTTCATCTATCACTACTACTATGTAAGGAAGTTCCTTGTCAGGAAAACGAAAATTGTGGTCTTTGATATTCCGGACTCCTGCTTTTTCAAGAGTTTCATAACGGAACTCCATCTCTTTGACCACACACTTCAACGCATAGACTGCCTTCTGCGAATCAGTTATGATTTGCTCATCAATACCGGGAAAACGCACAAGAAAATGATTTTTAAGATGCTGGTACTGAAAGAGTTCAACCCTTTTGGGATCGATCATGACGAACTTCACCTTATCAGGTTTGCAGGCATAGAGCAAGCTGGAAATAATAACATTTATACAGACTGACTTTCCTGCCCCAGTAGCACCTGCAATGAGGAGATGCGGCATAGCAGCCAAATCGGCAATATAGACTTCGTTTGCTATGGTTTTACCGAGAACAATCGGCAGCGTCATCGTACTGTTTTTGAATTTTTCAACCTGAAGCACTGAACGCAGCCATACCGTTTTCGGCTTTCCATTAGGGATTTCAACACCAACAGCGTTCTTGCCAGGAATGGGAGCAATAATACGTATTCCTCTGGCCGATAACGCCATGGCAAGGTCATTTTCGAGAGATATAACCCGGCTGACCTTGACATCGGGTGCAAGCTCACATTCAAACAGCGTCACTCGTGGACCGACAGTAGTTTTAATTCTGACGACTTCGATATTGAATATCTTGAGTTTTTCAATAAGTTTTCGTTTGCTTTCGGAAAGATGGTGCTCATCGATTTGATCATCATCATCAGGTACTTTTTCGAGAAGGTCAATCGACGGAAAACGGTATGCTTCCCGATCTTTGGTATGGACTTTCAGACGACGTTCATCAAGGTCAGCCTTTTTTTCGTGTACTACCTCTTGAATTATCATTTCAGGTTCTCCAGGAACCTTTGGAAGGAGCACCTGCTCGAGGATTTCTACTGAAACAGGTTCAATCGATACAGGCTTTTCCGGCCTGGATGGGTGAGGTCTGTCAGGTTTCAGAATTCGCTTTTCGTCTTTTTTTTTTCGGAATTCATTAAACCACTCCTTTGCAATAGCAAAGGGTCTCAGTATAATTTTTTTGATCGCTGTCACTGCCCGCAGGGGTACCGGGAAGATTCCCCGTCCCATATATGCTGTCAAGACAACTGCTATAACACCAAGTGTCATCCATGCACCGGCTTCGCCGATAACCTTCATTTTCTCTGCAAGCATTCTTCCGATTGACCCTGCCATGACATCACTGAAAGGACTTTTTGTAAGGCCAAACATAGTGGAGAGATCAACAGAGATGGTTGATGTGTACAAAAAATAACGAAGGGCGGGCTTGAGGCTTTTTGCTCTAAAAAGTGACCAGCCCCAAACAAATATAGCTGTTAACGGAAGGATGACCGGATAACCATAGGTACGAATAAAAAAAACAGACAGCTTTACCCCTAAAGGACCAAAAGGATTATGAATGGTCTCAGCCGCATCCCTGGCTGCTTTGCTGAAGATATCTTTCCATCCGAATGTCGCAAAACTCGCTTCATCTGCCGCATGAAAACTCAAGAGAAAGCTAATCAACAAAAAAGAAACCAGCATAAATACGATACCTGTTATCTCCCTCTTGAGCGATTCCCTCCTGGCTTGTCCCTTCGTGCCTTTATTCTCTTTTTTCATTTTCACCTATACAATTTCTCCTTAATACCCTGTCAGGGCTCAGTTCAAAGACGTCGTCACAAATGGAAGTGTCCTGATTATG
This sequence comes from Chlorobium sp., assembly GCA_005843835.1. Classification (GTDB taxonomy): domain Bacteria; phylum Bacteroidota; class Chlorobiia; order Chlorobiales; family Chlorobiaceae; genus Chlorobium. Next base: position 18,474 of record SZXZ01000014.1, on the reverse strand, counting down.
CCGGAATGGTATGTCCCTCGAACCTCAACAAGAATTGCGGTCCCGGGTTTTATATATTCTCGCACGACATTGCACGTACCAATAGGTTCCTGAAGCGTTGGTGAAAGGGTGCCACTGCATACCCAGCCAATTTCCTGGCGATCGGTGTTGTAAACCTTGAAATGCTGGCGCGGGAGAACGCGGCCATCAAGACTAAAGCCTGCAACACCACGTTTCAAATTAATTTCAACCTGCTGGCAGGCCTCCTTACCTATAAAATGGGCTTTACCCATTTTTACCACCCATTTCAGTCTTGCTTCGAGCGGATTGGTGTCCTGGTCAATTTCATGTCCGTAAAGCGAATACCCCATTTCCAACCGGAGTGTGTCTCTCGCACCAAGTCCTACTGGCTGAATACCGTAATCCTTACCTGCATCGATCAGGGCTTCCCAGAGAGACAAAGCAATATTGTTGGATAAACAGATTTCCACTCCTTGTTCCCCTGTATAGCCTGTTCGTGCTATCAGCAACTCCGCACCCTGAAACAATGCTTTACAAAACTGGAACGAGACGAGAGATGCTGCAGGAAGTGCAGGAAAAACGGTTTCGAGAATCTTTAACGCACATGGACCCTGAAGAGCAATCAATGATAGCTGATCGGTATGATCTTCGAGGGAAACTCCTTCAAAAGGTTTGATATGCTCTTGAAGCCATTCAAAATCTTTTTGAGCATTGCTTGCATTTACAATGAGAAAATATGTGTCATTCTCAATACGATAGATAATCAGATCATCCACAATGCCTCCATGGGGATAAAGCATCAGGTTATACTGTGCATGACCGATTTCTAACTTTTCCAGATCATTAGTCATCATGTATTGCAGAAACTCTTTTGCACGACTGCCTTTCACGTAAAAGTTGCCCATATGAGAGACATCAAATATCCCTGCCGCATTCCTTACAGCTCTATGCTCAGCAAGAATTCCCGAATACTGTACAGGCATAAGGTATCCCCCGAAGTCGATAATTTTTGCTCCTGCCTGTTCATGCCAGGAATACAATGCTGTTTTTTTCATAACTACGCTATACTAAATTAATTGAGCGGCGCGACAAGTGACTGTAAAAAAACAATTAAACAGGAAAATCAAAGCTTTTTATCAAGTACCCTGAAATTTATTTTGTTCGATCATGAACAACCCATTCATTGGTGAAAGTCAATATACGAATACGAATTTCTTACCGAACAGGCTGAAAAACATTTTTAAACATGAAAGCCGCCATGAAATTCAGGAACGTCTGGTTAATGCAGGGGTGAGGATTACTTTTTTCGTTGGCTTCAGCTTATGAGACGTTCAACAGTAAAAACTCCCTGAACCTTTTTCACCTTGTCCATAAGCGTCAGCAGTTTGTCGGCATTGCGAACGTAAACCATTAGGGTTCCAACAAACATACCATCACGGGCATGCAGTGAAATACTTCGGATATTGGTATCGAATTTAGATATTACCGTCGTTATCTGGTTGATAATACCGATACGATCTTCACCAACAATTTTAATACCTGCGAGAAAATCTGTCTCAACTTTCCGGTTCCAGGATACCGATACAACCCGCTCGCTTTTAAGGAGATTTTCGTTACTGACATTTATACAGTTTTTCCGGTGAATCTTCACAACTCCTTCGGTTGTGACAAATCCAATGACATCATCTCCAGGAACCGGTTGACAACATTTAGCATAAGAATATGCGATGTTACTCATTCCGGCAATTATGACCTCATCCTTTTTTGAAGGGTCACCTTCAAGTTCCTGATCATGACGGGCTTTCTGAAGATAATCTTCAACCTCCCGAGCTTCATCCTGAAGATTTTTTGCGGGAGGCTCTTCTTTTCGGGAGCTTGTCACACGCTCAATAACCTCTTCACCATTGATCTGCTGGTTGGCAAGAGCGCTAAAAAAATCAGCCGGTGTTTTTATACCGTACCGCTTAACTTGCCGGATGATATCATTATCAGAAAAAAGCTTTTTTGTGCCTGTAAGCATTTTTTCCCAAATGCCTCGGCCTTTTTCGATTTGTATTCGTCGTTCCTCATTGATAGCCGATCGAATTTTCAGCTGTGCCCGCTGTGTAACTACTATTTTAAGCCAATCTGGTTTTGGCTTCTGATTTTTTGATGTAATTATCTCTACCCTGTCACCAGATTTAAGCTGCGCATTTAATCTGACAATTTTGCCGTTAACTTTTGCTCCAATACAACCGTTACCAACCTCTGTATGGATTGCATAAGCAAAATCTATTGGAGTTGCCCCTGCCGGCATGGTTTTCATATCCCCCTTGGGAGTGAATACATAAATTTCCTCAGTGTAGAGATGGAGCTTGAATCCCTCCATAAATGCAGCTGCTGAATCGGCATCTTTTATCAACTCTCTTGCCCAGCGAAGAAATGAATCTATGTTGGCATCGTCCCTGGATATTTTCTCTTTATAGCGCCAATGAGCAGCAACACCAAGTTCCGCAAACTCATGCATACGCATTGTTCGTATCTGCAGTTCTACCATGTGGCCCTTTGGACCAATTATGGCTGAATGAAGAGACTGGTATCCATTATGTTTTGGTATCGAAATGTAGTCCTTGAAATGCTGCGGAATAGGGGGATACTTCTGTGTAATGAAGCCATATACAGCAAAGCAATCGGCTATTCGTTCTGTATCGACAATCACCCTGATACCGTAAAGATCGTGAATATCCTCAAAAGTCTTGTTCTTACTGCGCATCTTGTTGTATATGGAAAAAAGATGCTTGGCTCTTCCCTCCACATCAACTTTAAAGCCCTGTTTTTCAAGATCAGCTTTGATTGGACCTATCATTTTGCTTAAGTAAGTGACCCGCTCCCCTCTGCTTACACGGATCTTCTTCTGCAAAAAATCAAACATTTCCGGATCAATAAACTTGAGCGCTAGGTTTTCAAACTCGACCTTTATTTTGCCAAGACCGAACCGATGTGCCAAAGGAGCATAGATGTCCCTGGTTTCGAGGGCAATTTTGAGTCGACGATGCTCTGGAAGAGATTCAAGGGTTCTCATGTTATGCAACCGGTCGCAAAATTTTATGAGAATAACCCTTATATCCTTGACCATCGAAAGCAGCATCTTTCGAAAACCTTCTGCCTGTGTAGTTTCCCGGTTGATCGTTATACCGGAAATCTTGGTAAGGCCTTCAACAATTTCGGCAACTTCCACACCGAGTTCAGCTACAATGTCTTCGTAGGTATAACCGCTGTCCTCAATAACATCGTGAAGCAGCGCAGCTGCAACTGAAACCCCGTCAAGAGGAAGTTCATTGAGAAGAATAGTGGCGACTTCAACCGGATGGTAAAAAAATGGTTCCCCTGAGGCTCTTTTTTCACCCTCATGGGCCCGATAACACATAAAAAAGGCCCGCTGAATCAGTGATTCATCAAAGTTTTTAAGATTCCTGCGGGAAAGCGCAAGTATCTCGTTGAGTTTATTGTAATGGTCCTTTTCTATCTGGGCTAACATTGAGTAATAAACTCCAGAATACAACTGATTAAAAAAGTAAGGATACTCACACCTGTAATTATATATAACGTATTTCCCGATAAGAAAACAAACAACAGAAAAAACCTAATCACCAGACGGCTGGCGTTTTATAGCCTGTTCAAGCTTAGATATCTCGTCGCGAAGGTATGCTGCTTTTTCATACTCCATCTGAACTGCCGCTTCCTGCATTTCAAGCCTGAGTTCGGCAGCCATTGCATAACTTTCCTGAGGTGTTAAGGTTTCGATAAGACCGGCAAGAAGCCTTTCAGGTTTTGGCTCCAGACCAAAACGTTTTCTCCGGTAGCGTTCTTCTGCATCTGCTACACTGGTGGTATCGAGAATCTGGTCAACTGATTTTATAATTGACTTTGGAGTAATGCCGTGTTCTTCGTTATATCTCTGCTGGATTGCCCGGCGTCTGGCTGTTTCGTCGAGTACTTCGCGTATTGAGCGAGTTAAAACATCTGCATAAAGCACGACAAAGCCTTCAACATTGCGTGCAGCCCTTCCGGCGATCTGCATAAGTGAACGAGTATTACGCAAGAACCCCTCTTTATCGGCATCAAGAATTGCTACAAGAGATACTTCAGGCAGATCAAGCCCTTCGCGAAGGAGGTTAACCCCTACAAGTACATCAATATCTCCTACACGGAGCTCCCTGAGAATCTGTATGCGTTCAAGGCTTTTGATTTCCGAATGCAAATAGCGGGAGCGTATACCGGTCTTTCTAAAAAAGTCGTGCAGATCTTCAGCCATTCTTTTTGTCAGAGTCATGACAAGCGCTTTATGACCTTTTGCTGTATGAATTCGGATTTCTGCAAGCAGATTATCAATCTGCCCCTTTACAGGCCGAACTTCCACGGGTGGGTCAAGCAGTCCCGTTGGACGAACAAGCTGCTCGACGACTACTCCCCCCGAACGTAAAAGTTCGTGTTCGCTGGGCGTGGCACTTACACATATAACTTGTGGAGCCATTTCCTCAAACTCCTCGAAACGAAGGGGGCGGTTATCAAGTGCCGAGGGTAACCTGAATCCATGCTCGACGAGAATGGTTTTCCTTGAACGGTCGCCACCGTACATACCCCTTATCTGAGGAAGTGTTACATGAGATTCATCTATTACAACCAGGTAATCGGGTGGAAAGTAATCGAGAAGACAGTATGGACGTTCGCCCTCTCGACGACCTGAAAGATGCCTTGAATAATTTTCAATGCCTGAACAATAGCCAAGCTCTTTTATCATTTCAAGATCGTAGCGTGTTCTCTCCTCAATCCTCCGTGCCTCGAGAAGACGGTTTTCTGAGCGGAATACATTCAGCCTGCCTGCAAGCTCGTTTTCGATAGCCAGCATCGCATCCTTTAATTTCGCTTCTTCAGCGACAAACTGCCGGGCCGGGTAGATGAATGCATAGTCCTCAACGCCGAGCACTTCCCCGCTGTTAATTTCGAAGGTCTGGAGACTTTCTATATTATTTCCAAAAAATTCAATTCGGAGTGCAAGTTCCTCGTGCGCAGGAACAAGATCAATAATATCACCTCTTACTCGAAATTTCCCAGAAGTCGGCTGAATATCGTCACGGATATAATGAAGAGATATCAGTTCTTTAAGAAAAGTATCCCGATCTTTTTCCATGCCAGAACGCAGTTCAACGATCTGGGCTTTCCAATCTTCAGGAGACCCCAAACCGTAAATACAACTTACTGAGCTTACTACAATGACATCGCTTCTGCCGCTTAACAATGCACTTGTGGCTTTAAGGCGCAACCGCTCAATTTCGTCATTTATACGAAGGTCTTTAGCGATGTATTTGTCAAGAGCGGGTAAATAAGCTTCAGGCTGATAAAAATCGTAGTAGCTGATAAAATACTCAACTGCATTATCGGGAAAAAACTGTTTGAGCTCTCCATAGAGCTGTGCTGCAAGTGTCTTGTTATGGCTCATCACCAATACAGGTTTATTGACCTGAGCAATGACGTTTGAAATTGTAAAGGTTTTTCCGGAACCAGTTACGCCGAGCAATGTCTGGTACTGGTTACCGGACAGAACTCCTTCACAAAGCGATTCAATTGCTTTGGGCTGGTCTCCTGCAGGACTGTATGGACTGACAAGCCTGTATTTTCCGCTCCCACTCACGTGCATAAACGATTCTCCACTCTGGATGTTATTTCAACTTCTTTTTCCGGATACTCAAAGAATTCTTAAGGTTATTTGCCAGTTCTTCAACTACATTACAATGAAGCATGAACTGCCCTCCTTACTCCGTATGATAAGCAGCTCTGAATTACAACCTCTATATTACTCAAAAAGGTCATTGATGAGGGTTGCATTTATGCGCTTTATATCCCATTATTATTTTTTTTAAATGCTGGGCAAAGGTAACAGTTTCAGAAGCAACCGTATGCCGATCTTCACTATCGGGTTACTTTTTTTACATTTAATATCTTGCAAACCTATGATCAACGACGTTAAGAGTTATCCATACTCAAGTGTTCAGGGAGACTCTCTCCATACGAGAATATATAAACTTAATAATGGGCTGACCGTCTACCTGAGCCCGAACAGGAATGAACCAAGAATATATACCTCAATTGCCGTGCGTGCTGGCAGTAAAAATGACCCTGCAGAGACAACCGGACTTGCTCATTACCTTGAACATATGCTTTTCAAAGGGACAGATTCAATCGGCTCTCTAGACTATACGAAGGAACATGCCGAACTGGAAAAAATTACAGACCTCTTTGAAAAATACAGATCCACGTCTGATCCTGATAAAAGGGCTGCGATATACAAGGATATTGACAGTATCTCAAACATAGCGGCAAGTTATACCGTACCTAACGAATATGACAAGATTCTGAACTCCATTGGAGCCCATGGGACCAATGCCTACACATGGGTCGAACAGACCGTCTATGTCAACGATATCCCTTCAAACAAGCTGGACCAATGGTTGACTATGGAGGCTGAGAGGTTTCGTAATCCGGTTATGAGACTTTTTCATACAGAGCTTGAAACGGTGTATGAAGAGAAAAACATGACTATGGACAGTGACAGTAGAAAAATATGGGAAAACCTCTTTGCCGGACTTTTTAAAAAACACACCTACGGTACTCAGACTACGATTGGTAAAGCTGAGCACCTTAAAAATCCATCGATTAAAAATGTCCTCAATTACTATCGGACATACTATGTGCCGAATAACATGGCACTCTGTATTGCAGGGGACTTCGATCCTGATGCCACAATAAAGCTTATTGATAAAAAGTTTTTAGTGCTGCAGCCTAAGGAAATTCCTCTCTTTACTCCTGCTCTTGAAGACAAAATAACAAAGCCGTCGGTTATCAAGGTGAAAGGACCGGAATCCGAAGAAGTCGTCATTGGATTCCGATTCGATGGAATCAACAGCTCTGATGCCGATTATCTGACACTTATTGACAAGGTTTTATATAACCAGACTGCGGGGCTTATAGACCTTAACCTTAACCAGCAGCAGAAAGTGCTTGACGGCGGCTCAATGCTGGTAATGATGAAGGATTACTCAGCACACATTCTGAGCGGAAAACCCAGGGAAGGTCAAAGTCTTGACCAAGTGAAAGAACTGCTGCTTGAGCAGCTTGAACTGCTTAAAGAAGGTAAATTTCCTGACTGGCTGCTTGAAGCGGCAATTAACGATCTTAAAATTGAGCAGCTTAAACTTTATGAAAGCAATAAGGGACGCGTTGAGTCCTATGTTGATACTTTTATCTGGGGAATGGAATGGCCAGTCCATGTCAACCAGTTTACAAGCCTGCAGAAAATCACAAAAGAGGACTTGGTATCGTTTGCCCGAAAGCACTACAGCTCTAATTTTATAGCTGTCTATAAAGAACACGGTATTTCAAAAAGTGAACCCAAAATCCAAAAACCCCTCATAACGCCTCTCAAGGTAAATCGGGATACTTCTTCTGCTTTTGCGGAAAAAATTCTGGCTCAAAAATCGGAAAAAACAGAGCCATCTTTTCTCGATTATACAAAGGATATCCAATTTTTTGATGTGAATCCGACAATTAAGCTTCACTATACCCAAAACCATGAGAACGAGTTGTATTCGCTATACTATGTGTTTGATATAGGAAGAAATACCAGCAAAAAAATTGAACTTGCCCTCGACTACTTATCGTACCTCGGCACGTCCAGCCTGAATCCTGCAGAGTTCAGCAAAGAGCTTTATAAAATCGGTGCAAGCTTCTCAGCATTTACTTCCGATCAATACGTATACCTGAAGCTTTCCGGTCTGGAAAAAAACTTTCCGGCAGCAGTTCGACTGCTTGAAAGTCTTCTTGTTGATCCGCAACCCGATGAGAATGCGCTTGAAAAACTTAAAGCCGGAATGATTAAAGAGCGGGCGGATGACAAGCTTTCCAAGAAAAAGATTCTCTTCGAAGCAATGACCAATTTCGGGAAATATGGCCCTGTGTCACCATTTACCCACGTCCTCAGCAATGATGAACTTGAAAAAGTTACCTCTAAAGAACTGCTAGCAGAATTGCAGGAACTTCTGCACTACCGTCATCGGGTACTCTATTACGGCCCCGCGAGCTCTGCTCAAATACTCGATGAACTGCATTCGGTGCGGCATTACCCTGAATCGTTCAGGGATATACCAAAATCAGACAGGTTCAAGGATCTTGAACAGCATGAAAACCTTGTTTATTTCGTTGACTACGATATGACCCAGGCTGAGGTTTTTCTCTTGACAAAAGATGAAATGTACGATTATTCAAACGTACCATTAGTCACTCTTTTCAATGAATATTATGGCGGTGGGATGTCGTCAGTCGTTTTCCAGGAACTACGGGAAGCTAAAGCTCTGGCTTATTCTGTTTTTTCAGTTTACAAAACTCCAAAGCTGAAAAAAGAACACAACTATATTGTTAGCTATATAGGTACACAGTCGGATAAGTTACCTGAAGCACTTGAAGGCATAAGTATATTGATGAACGAACTGCCGAAGTCTCCAGAGCTGTTTGCGTCTGCAAAAAACGGGATTCTGCAAAAAATTTCAACAGAAAGGTTGACCAGAACCGAGGTCCTTTTCAATTATGAAGAGGCAGTCAGGCTTGGGCACCCTTATGATATCAGAAAGGATATTTATCGCGAAGCTTTGACATTGACCTTAAGCGATATTGAAAAATTCCACAGGAAGCATTTTGTGAATAAAAAACATGTGATGCTGGTTCTGGGCAAAAAGGAAAATCTTGACATGGATACTCTGCGAAAATATGGAACAATCAAAGAGCTGGCGCTTAAGGATATTTTTGGATATTAATCCGAGATATCAAGACTGGCCTGATGTGAGCAAGTATGAGGAGTGTTACTGATAGAATACTATGAAGATTCTTAACCGATACATATTCAGCCAATTTGCAAAGGCTTTTCTCTTTTCGTGTGTAGCGTTTGTGTTTTTGTTCATCCTTATCAGTATGGTAGAAAAGCTGGATAAGTTTATGGACAAAAATCTCAGTCTTGTGGAGATCGGTCGTTATTATCTGCTTTCGGTACCTTCAACTCTGCTGATAACTTCACCGGTTAGCGCTCTGTTATCTTCTATTCTTGTTGCCGGTAGATTATCATTTTCGAGCGAACTGCCGGCAATACGCTCAGCTGGTGTCAGCATGCGTCAACTGCTGACACCGTTTTTGGCAGGAGGAATTATCATATGCTTTATCAATCTTGTCAATGCCTGCTGGGTTGCTCCTATTGCATTTAACGGCATGAATAGTTTTGAGCAACTTTATGTCAACGGTAATTCCTCACAGCCTCAAAAAAATGGAATTCTTCATATTCTCGAACCTGGTAACCGAATTGTATCGTTAGGCGCTTTTGATATTGACCGGCTAAACGTCCGGACTGTTTCAATAGAGAATTTCAACGGTGCTAAACTCAGCATGCGCATAGATGCTGAGTCTATGAGCTTTGACCCTGGAATTGGGGAGTGGATGTTGCGAAATGTTTCTACTCGAATTTTTTCAGGAAATAATGAGCAGTTAAACGTAACCCCATTGAAAAAGATAAAGCTTGCCCTGACACCCCACTCCCTCGAAGAACTTAATCTTAAGCCTGATGAAATGAATATCGTCAGGCATTACCGATATCTTGCGGAAAAAGAAAGAGCTGGATTTTCGGGACTTGAGCGCTCTATGGTGAAGTTTCATTCTAAAATTGCTTTACCTTTTGCATCTCTTATCATCATTCTCATTGGTGTACCTCTCTCAGCAAAAAAAAAACGGGGGGGATTGGCTTCAGAAATAAGTATTACGCTTTTTATGGGTTTTCTCTTTCTGGGACTGCAGAAGATTATTGGAATTGCTGGATATCAAGGTATGATAAATCCAATGCTGGCGGCATGGTTGCCGAATATTCTATTTCTATGCATAGGTTATGTGATCTATAAAACCGCAATCGATTAATCAATCTATGGTATCCGAATGCCCGCATATTATTGTTTTCATGACCGACTTCGGCTTGAATGATACCTATGTAGGTCAAATGAAAGGGGTTATTCTTTCAATTAGTCCTTTAGCGCAAATTATTGACCTGACGCATTCCATATCGCCACAAAACGTAGTACAGGGTGCATTCATTCTTCAGAAGTCTGTCCTTTATTTTCCTGCAAAATCCATTATTGTTTCGATAGTCGACCCTGGTGTTGGCTCTTTACGCAAAGCTATAGCTGTTGAAACTGACAGACATACTTTTCTCGCTCCTGATAACGGAGTGCTTACTGGCATTTTTCAAACTCAGATAATCAAGCGTTGTATCTCTATTACAGAGAAACGATATATGCTCGCTGTGCAAAGTGCAACGTTTCACGGTCGGGATGTTTTTTCTCCTATAGCTGGTCATCTTCTGGCCGGTGTTTCCATTCAAGACCTTGGCAATGAAATGGATCCTTCAGATTGCATAAAAATTCAATTGCCCAAATGCTCTACTTCGGATAATGGGCAAACCTGGAATGGCAGTATTATTTATACAGACCATTTTGGCAATCTTGTGACATCCCTTGATACAGAAAGGTTTGATGCATCAAACCATTGGCAATTGCAAGTTGGAATCTGTAAACCTATTCCGATTGTGACTACCTATGCTGATGTTGGCAACCTTCAGCCGCTCGCTTATACCGGGAGTAGCGGAATGATTGAAATTGCCATAAGAAACGGAAATGCGTCGAGTACACTTGATGTGGGAGAGGGTGACCCGGTGAGGATTTCTATAATTGCAAAATAACGCCCTGCCTAAAAAAGCAGAAAAGGTGATACGGACTTAAATTGTCGGTATCACCCTTCTTGATAGTATTAAGCTTCTAAAAACAAGAAATCGTTGAAGTAATCAGCTTCCGATGTACTCTTTGAGAATTTTACTGTAGGCGGACTGCCTTAATCTGCGTATGGCTTTTTCCTTGATCTGCCGAACTCGCTCTCTCGTCAGCTTAAATTTTTCGCCAATTTCTTCGAGAGTCAGGGGATTGTCCATGCCTATACCGAAATAAGACTTTATAACGTCAGCCTCTCTGGGGGCAAGAACAGAAAGCGAGCGTTCAACCTCAAGTGTCAAAGAATCGCGGTTCAGACCATAATCAGGCAAATGACCATCATTCTGCAGAACATCAAGCAAGCGGTTGTCGTCCCCTTGTGCAAAAGGAGCATCTACCGAAACATGTCTTCCGGCAATTTTAAGGGTATCAGCTACATCCTGTGAGTCCATTTCCAGAAGGGTGGCAAGTTCCCTTGTATTCGGGTCACGTTCAAATTCCTGCTCAAGCTGACTGTAAGCTTTGCTGATTTTATTAAGAGTTCCTACCCTGTTCAAAGGAAGCCTTACAATTCGGGACTGCTCAGCCAAAGCCTGAAGAATGGACTGACGAATCCACCAAACTGCATAAGAAATAAATTTGAAACCACGGGTTTCGTCAAATCTCTTAGCGGCTTTTATAAGACCAAGATTACCTTCATTGATCAGATCACCAAGAGTCAAGCCCTGATTTTGATACTGCTTTGCCACAGACACAACAAATCGCAGGTTTCCCTTAATCAATTTATCCAGCGCACGCTTTGCTCTCTTGTATTCGGTTGTATCGACCGGCATATCAAAGCCTTCCTTAATAGCCTTGGTCAATTTTACCTCATCTTCGGCTGTCAATAAATCATATTTTCCTATTTCCTGCAGGTAACGATCAAGAGAAAGACTCTCACGATTTGTTATCTGTTTGCTTATTTTAAGCTGCCTCATGTATATCGTCTCCTTGCGAACTTCAGCGATTGAAACTCTTCCTGACGGATGATTTGATACTGAAAAAACCACAAAATATCATTTCAGGCTGATTAAATCTAAAAAAACCATTTTTTTCTCACGACTTTTCAGAATAGAGGTCATTTCACAACAAATTCACGTCCCTGTTCACTCATTCAGGACTGTAAAATTGCTGTTGAGTTTTGCAAGATTATCCTCAGCATCATTGAGTTTTTCGCGCTCCTTTTCTATTACTTCAACAGGAGCATTGTCAACAAATCCAGAATTTGAAAGTTTTTTACGGAGCGATTGTACATAGGATGAAATATTTCCAATTTCCTTCTGTAGACGCACCTTCTCTTTATCAAAAGAAATCAACCCCTCAAGCAGCACAAATAGTTCATTTCCCTCGACTACCGATCCTGCGGCACGACGAGGCCGCTCTCCACCTGTCATCACCTTGGGTATGCATTGTCCAAGAGCTGCAATAAGCGGAAGATTATTTTCAAAGACTAGATGATCGCTTTCGCTGCATGGCCAGAGAAGAACTTCCGCTTCACTGTTGTGTGGAACACCAAACAAAGACCGAAGGCTTCTGACCTCCGCAACCAACTTCTGTATCAGGGTAAAACCGCGGACATTCAGTCCTGAAAAGTGACGATTGGAAAGCGGCATCGGTGAAAGTGCAATACTTTCAACTGATGAACGCTGAAGAATTTGATGCCATATTTCATCAGTTATAAACGGCATTACCGGATGCAGAGCTTTAAGGAAGCCTTCCAGTACATGAACAGCAAGACAGATAGACTGTTGAGCCTGCTGCCTGGTAACGTTTCCTGCAAGCTGAACTTTAAGAGCCTCCAGATACCAGTCGCAGTAATCCCCCCTGAAAAAGTCGTAAAGCAATCTGACAATATCATTAACCCTGAACTGGCTGAAAGCAGTATGATACCGATCGAGCATACCATGAAATCCAGCAAGAAGCCACTCGCCTGTTACATCAAAATCTCCTGAGAGAGGATCAAATTTGAGATAAACATCTGAAAACTCTTCATGATCATTGAAATACTTTTCGCGCTGCATGAAAACGAGGCGTGAAGCATTCCATATCTTCGTGGCAAAATTGCGGCCAAGTTCACACTTTTCTTCTCCAAACAATACATCCTGACCGAGAGGGGCAATATAAATGATAGTAAAACGAAGAGCATCTGTACCGTAGGTATCCATGACCTTGATGGGGTCAGGAGAATTACCGAGGGACTTTGAAAGCTTTTGCCCTTTCATATCGCGGATTATGCTTGTAAAATAAACATTCCGGAAAGGCACCTCTCCTTTAAAATATAGCCCTGCCATAATCATTCTGGCAACCCAGAAAAAAATGATGTCCGGTCCTGTTACCAGTGTGTCGGTCGGATAAAATGACCGCAAATCATCATTGTCACTATGCTTATCAGTCCATCCAAGTGTTGTCAGCGGCCAGAGCCAGGAAGAAAACCATGTATCAAGAACATCATCGTCCTGTATAAGCTTGTCCGTTCCGGCAAGATGACAGGCCTCTTCATAGGTGGCGGCAACCCATACTTTACCCTCAGTATCGTACCAGGCAGGAATCCGGTGACCCCACCAGAGCTGGCGAGAGATACACCAGTCCCTTATATTGCCCATCCAATGACGATAGGTGTTGATCCAGTGCGGTGGATGAAACCTGATATCTCCTTCATTGACAACCTGAAGCGCCCGCTCAGCGAGAGGAGACATTTTGACAAACCATTGTTCAGAAAGGTATGGTTCAACGACTACATCTGCTCGTTCTGAATAACCTACATTGTGTTCATACTCTTCGACACGAACCAGACTGCCAAGCTCTTCGAGATCTTTAAGGATTTTTTTACGGGCATCAAAGCGATCCATGCCGCCATACCCGAATTTGTCGGTCATTCTTCCGTCTTTGCCGACAACAGATATGGCTTGTAAATTGTGGCGACAGGCTACTTCGTAATCGTTAACATCATGGGCCGGTGTAATTTTCAATGCTCCAGTACCAAACTCGATATCAACGTAGTCATCGGCTATAACCGGAATATGCCTGCCCGCTATCGGGACAATTGCAAGTTCACCCACCAAATCAAGATAACGGGGATCTTTCGGATTAACCGCGATGGCTACATCGCCAAGAATCGTTTCCGGCCTAACTGTAGCAATAGTAATGTATCGGCCCGGATGGTTTACAAGGGCATACTGCACATAAACAAGATTATCCCTGCGGGATTTCATGATAACTTCTTCATCGGACAGCGCAGTCTGTGATACCGGACACCAATTAATGATTCGGGTACCCCGGTATATCAGTCCGTCACGATAAAGTGTTATAAATGCGTTGATAACCGCTTGGGAGGCCTTTTCATCCATAGTGAAAAGGTTTCGCCGCCAGTCGCATGAAATGCCCAGTCGGCGAAGCTGTTTGAGTATAAGACCACCGTACTCTTCACGCCACTGCCATACATGTCCGAGAAATTCTTTTCGGCCAAGATCGTGACGGGTGATACCTTCCTGTTTGAGTTTTCTTTCGACCACCGTTTGTGTCGCTATACCCGCATGATCGGTACCTGGAAGCCAGAGGGCAACATGCCCTGTCATACGGTTATAACGAATAAAAATATCCTGAAGAGTATGGTTAAGAACATGACCGAGCGTAAGACTTCCGGTAACGTTGGGAGGTGGCATGAGAACGGTATAGGGAACTTTTCCATTATCCAGTACCTCAGTACTTTCGGCATTAAAGCTTCCGAGTGCTTCCCAGTGAGCACTTCTCCAACGGTCTTCTACGTCTTGATGATTATAATTTTTTTCCAGATTGAATGCTTCGGGCTGATCGGTCATGATTTAAAAATCGATTACTGCTGATAGATTGAAAACTTGAAAATAGTACCGGTCAGATCAGTCCTTCTTTTCGGGGAGAGGACGTTTTTCGAAAATAGAGTCGATAAGTCCATACTCAAGGGCCTCCTTAGCATTCATCCAGCGATCCCTTTCGGAATCCTCCCTTATCTGCACTACATCTTTTCCTGTGTGTCGGGCAAGAAGCTCGTCAAGCAGGTGCCTGATTTTTTCTATTTCACGTGCCTGAATAATAATATCGGTCTCCTGCCCATGTGCTCCACCTGATGGCTGGTGAATCATAATCCGTGAATGAGGAAGCGATGCTCTCTTGCCTTTTGCTCCGCTCGCCAGAAGAAATGCACCCATACTTGCTGCCATGCCGACACATACGGTTGAAACATCGGGACGGATATACTGAATGGTGTCGTAAATACCGAGACCTGCTGATACACTCCCTCCTGGAGAATTAACATAGATATATATATCACGTTCGGGATCCTCAGACTCAAGAAAAATAAGCTGGGCCATGATCAAGCCTGCTACATGCTCGTCAATACCGCTGCCAAGAAAAATAATCCGTTCACGCAGAAGCCTGGAAAATATATCAAAAGCCCTCTCTCCACGTCCTGAAGTTTCTATTACCATAGGAACAAGAGTGTTTGTAATACCCTGCTCTATTGCTCCGGAATACATTTTTTTTGCCTGATGCTCAAAACCGAAATTAATATTTGCCATAACTGCCTTGTCGTTTGAATTTGGTAAGCCGTTATTAAAAATAACATCGAAACTGGAACGGGTTATGGTCATACAACCCAATGTCTGAATTCCTGATATAACCAGTTAAAATACGTAGTGGTAACAACAAATCAAGAACTCTGGTTCCAATTAGAAAAAAAGTGTACGATTCTTTTATATTGAAAACAACAATCAAAAACATTGGGGAACATGCAGGTACGCCTCATTTCGATTACAGCTCCGGTTATTCAGGTTGAAAACAAACCTCTTTCTCCCGAAGGACTTATTGCCTACTGCGCCAGAGTATCCAGCCCTCATCAGGAAACCGGTGACTATGAAAAACTCCTGGCTTACTGTATCAAACACAAGCACTGGAGCATTTTTGAGATGGTGGACATGTGCGTGGAAATTGTGACATCCAGAGCAATATCGCCACAGATTCTCCGGCATAAAAGCTTTCAGTTTCAGGAATTTTCGCAGCGGTACGCCGAGGCACAGGAGATTGAACGCTACAAACCAAGACGCCAGGACAGTAAAAACCGGCAAAATTCACTAGACGATCTGGATGAGGCAACAATACAGTGGTTTGAAGAGGCGCAGCAGGATATTGCACGTTCAGCACTTAAACAATATAACAGTGCTCTCGAAAAGGGAATTGCCAAAGAATGTGCGAGAGTATTGCTGCCTTTGGGTACTCAGACTAAACTCTATATGAAGGGGTCGGTTAGAAGCTGGATTCACTATCTGGAGGTAAGAACTGATAGAAGCACTCAACAGGAGCACCGGGAAATTGCCATAGAAATCAAAAAGATTTTCATATCTCAGTTCCCGGTTACTGCGGCAGCCATAGGCTGGATCTAAACTTTCAGCATCGAGAGAATACTTACAAGCTGACTCTTCAGTTCCCTGCGATGGATGATACGATCAAGAAATCCATGTTCCAGTAAAAATTCAGCTCGCTGAAACCCTTCCGGCAAATCCCTCTTTATGGTGTCCCTGATTACACGGGGTCCTGCAAATCCTATAAGAGCTTTCGGCTCACTGATATTAATATCACCCAGCATCGCGAATGAGGCACTGATACCGCCCATGGTAGGGTCAGTCAAAAGAGATATGTAAGGTAATTTTCTTTCACTGAGGCGGGTAAGACGGGCTGCTGTTTTTGCCATCTGCATGAGACTGAAAGCACCTTCCATCATGCGGGCTCCTCCAGACTGGGAAATTACAAGGAGTGGAGCGTTAAGCTCAAGTGACTTATCTACTGCTCTGGCTATTTTTTCGCCAACAACGGAGCCCATAGATCCGCCTATAAAACCAAAATCCATGGCTGAAATTACAAGGGGCTGCTCTCCACTTTGTCCGTGAGCATTCCGACATGCTTCGGTTTTTCCATTTTTTTCGATTGTATCATAAACCCGATCTGGGTATTTTTTTGTATCGGTAAATCCTAAAGGATCAGCTGCTCGTAAATTATCGTCGAACTCGAAATATTTATCGTCGTCAAAAAGAATAGAAAAATATTTATACGGTGATATTCTGAAATGGTGACCACACTCTGAGCAGGTATAAAAATGATCTTCAAGCTGTTTTTTATGAAGCATCGCACCGCACTTTTCACATTTCCACCACAATCCTTCCGGCATATCACGTTTGTCAGTCGGACGTATTGAGGGGGTTGCCCTTTTAAACCAAGCCATTTTCACAATGAGGAGTAAAGATTATACATTAAAGCTGAAGATATGAAGTCCGCATGAGATCTCAAAAATAACCCTAAATAACCTCTATAGATGCTTTACCAACGGTCTTTAGTCCAGGAGAACAAAACTTGTTGAAAACAAGAATATTTCTCTCTATAGCTGCAATCATTGCGGCTTTTTTACAGATAACAGCATCTCTACCAGATGCCAAGGCATCAACGACATCAGTTGTCTATCCTGACACCCTTAACCTTCCACAAAAACGTTACACACTCCGCCCTTTTATGCGACCAGCCAGAAAAACCGTTGGTCTTGCCCTGTCAGGCGGTGGCGCAAACGGACTCTCACAAATAGGTGTTTTAAAGGCTTTCGATGAAAAAGGCATTCCTGTTGATTTTATTGCAGGAACAAGCATAGGGGCCATTATCGGAGGTCTTTACAGTTCTGGATACAGCCCTGAAAAACTTGAAGAAATAGCTCAATCCTTACCGTGGCAATCCATTATTTCTTTTAATCGTGATTATGCCCGATCGAATATTTTTCTTGAACAGCAACGAATCCGCGACCGATCTTCTGTTGCCCTCAGATTTGAGAAGCTTAAACTGCTTATGCCGAAATCGCTCAATTCAGCACAAAAGTTGACCGAAATACTAGACCTGCTGACTCTTAACGGCGTTTATAAGAGTTCAGGCGATTTCTCTTCTCTGCCTGTCAATTTCAGGGCTGTATCGACTGACCTTATATCAGGAAAAAGGATTTCACTTACGTCTGGTTCACTTTCTGAGGCTATGCGAGCAAGCAGTACAGTGCCGATACTGTTTGAACCAGTCAGGCGTAACGGGTATGAACTTGTGGACGGCGGACTTGTCGCAAATCTCCCTGTAGATGAACTTGATTCCACAAACGCTCGCTATAGAATTGCAGTGGATACTCATGGCCGCATGTACAAAACAGGTAAGGAACTCGATCTGCCATGGAAAGCGGCTGATCAGGCAATGACAATTCTGACAAAATTGCAATATCCGGCTCAACTTGCAAAGGCTGATATGGTTATTACCCCAGATCTTAATGACCATAAAGCTACCGATTTTTCCGATATCCCTTCTCTTATTGACGCAGGTTATGCTAAAGGAAAAGTTCTGGCGGAAATTATACAACAGAGTATTGAAAAGAAAATACCCCATGGTACTGCTCTTGGAAAATATTCAAAAACGGTTCTTTTTCCAGAAGAAAACACTGAATTCAGGGAGCATTACCATCTGGTTCTGGATATTTTGAATAAATCCGCCGATTTAAATACAAACTTGCATGACCTACTGGCAACTGATCTTTTTACAAGAGTTTACGCTGAATTGG
>SZXZ01000071.1 GCA_005843835.1 Chlorobium sp. | reverse complement strand
CTACCGCGCATAGTGTTGCAATTTCAAGGAGACGTTGGTAAGTTTTATCACTGAGCCCGGTCGAATACAGAGAGATTTTAGTCGATTTGTCTACCCGATCAAGCGCGTTATGACCAGCAAGTCTTTTTCTCTCAACGTCAGAGCGGACAAGCACACCATGTATCATTTCCGCAATATCACCGGATATGGTTGTTTTGCCGCTCCCCGAAACACCGCATGTCAGGATCACCAGAGGTTTTGTTCTGCGGGTAAATTGTTCTGCAAGTCGAAGGTATGAAAAGTGCTCCCCAAGAATCTTTTCACCCAAAATTTTATCTGTGGTCTGAAGATAACGTATTGCCGTTACCTTTGCTCTCACCATAGCTCTGTACACTGCATAAAATCTGACAAGCGGAAGGGCTCCGTAATCTCCGGTAATTTTCAGATAGTTGTTCAATAGTCTCCAGGCAAATTCCGGATAGCCAGCGTGTTCCAAGTCCATATATAGAAAACAAAAATCACTGATGACATCAATGATGCTGAGATTCTCATTAAATTCAATACAGTCGAAGATCATTATCAGGTTATTCCACAAGACCATATTGCCGGTGTGCATATCCCCATGGCATTGCCGGATAAAACCTTCGCGCTGTCTTTTTAGAAAAAGAGAGTAAAGCCTTTGATGTTCTGTTATTGCCCACTCTTTAAGTGAAGCCAGACGGTTAGCTTCATCCCTGTTCGATGCAACCGGTTCTGTATGTGTAAAATTGGCAAGAACTGGCTTGATAAGATTACAAGGATGTCCGAATCCCGTTTGAACTGGTGCAGGAGAAATACGCTGATGAAAATCTGCCACAAGAGCAGCAAGAATATCGATATGCCTTGCGTTAAGCAATCCAGATGTAAGCATTCTGTCGAGCTCCATCGTTCTGTCAAAACGCACCATTTTAACCGCATAGTCGATAATCTCACCTTGGCCTTCGACCATTACAGATGTCATCGTTTTGACAACCGGCACAACAGAAATGTAAATGTCAGGGCACAGCCTTTTATTGAGGCGAAGCTCTTCAAAGCAGAAATGTTTACGTTTATCAAGAGTTGAAAAATCAAGAAATCCAAGGTTCAGTGGTTTTTTGATTTTATATGCATAACGTTCGGTCAGGAATATCCACGAAATATGTGTTTCAACGACCTCAATCGATTCAGTCACATCAAGGTATGCTTCGTGGCGGCTTAACGCCTCAACTAAGGGTTCCATAGTGTTCCTTGCTCGCTTTGCTGCTAAACAAACGAATGGATTAGGTTTAAAAATAATGTAAATTAAAAGTTTGTTACAGGGCTAGTTGGTCGTCTCACTTATAGAATAAACCCACGCCTATGATCCACCTATCCAAGATACTCTGTCCGACCGATTATTCCGCAACATCGGACAATGCTGTGCGTTATGCCGTTGAATTTGCGCGTAAAGTCGGTGCTCATGTAAGGTTTATTCATATCCTGTCATCTGGCCATACTACTGCGAATATTGTCAGCGGTCAGGACGATTCCATTAATTCGGTTGCTGATGATGATGATCTTCCTGAAAGTTTTTCAACTGTTCTGATGGCCGAAAAAGAGAAAGGGCTTGATGCTGATTTCCGTGTTCTCAAGGGGGAGGCACCGAAGGTGATAACGGAACAGGCAAGTGCATGGGGTGCCGATCTTATTATTATGGGCTCTCATGGCAGGAACGGTCTGCACAGGCTTATTATGGGCAGTGTTGCCGAGGAAGTATTTCGTTCTTCTGAAATTCCCGTTTTGTTAGTCAAACAAGATGCCTCAAAAAAAATTGCTGCTGAATGATTTTAAAAATTATAACCCTATATAATACTGCGTTTTAGATTATGAAAAATTTCAAGGAATCAATACTGGCTCTTATTACCGAAACATCAGTAAATCTTCCAAGTGATGTTCGGTGTTCTCTTGCAAAAGCTATTGCAAAGGAAGATCCGGAATCTCAGGCAGGACTTGCCATGTCAACCATATCAGTCAACATCGATATGGCTGTTGACAATGTATCCCCGATATGCCAGGATACCGGTATGCCTACCTTTTTTATCCATACACCTCAAGGAGTTGACCAGCTTCAAATGAAACGGGATATTTCAGAAGCAATTGAGGAAGCCTCAAGAACCGGCAAGCTCCGTCCTAACGCAGTCGATGCCATTACCGGTAAAAACTCAGGTAATAATCTCGGCTTTCATTTTCCGGTAATTCACTTTGAACCATGGGATAAGGACGAAATAGAAGTAAAGCTTATCCTGAAAGGAGGAGGCTGCGAAAACAAAAATATTCAGTACTCTTTACCTGCCGAAATTCAAGGTCTCGGAAGCGCTTCCAGAGACCTTGATGGTGTCCGTAAATGTATGTTGCATGCAGTTTACCAGGCTCAAGGCCAAGGCTGCAGTCCCGGCTTTATCGGCGTTGGCATCGGCGGAGACCGCACCAGTGGTTTTGAGCTTGCAAAAAAGCAGCTTTTCCGCAGAATCGACGATCGAAACACCGACACTGAGCTTGACAGCCTTGAACAGTATATCCTTGAAAAAGCAAATTCTATGGAAATCGGTCCGATGGGGTTTGGCGGCAAAGCTACGTTGCTGGGTTGTAAAATCGGAAAATCGCATCGTGTGCCAGCGAGCTTTTATGTTTCAGTTGCCTATAATTGCTGGGCATATCGCAGGCTTGGAGTGCTTCTTGATCCTCAAACAGGCACAATTACCCAATGGCAGTACAGAGACTCTGACGATATCAAACGCATGGCTAAAGGTGAAGGAATGCCATTGACCGGCAGGGAAGTAACCCTTCAGGCCCCTGTTACTGAAGAGCAGATCCGAAGCCTTAAAGTTGGTGATGTTGTGCTCATTAACGGCACCATGCACACAGGTCGAGATGCTTTCCATCACTACGTTATGCACAACGACCTTCCAACTCATATTTCTACAGATGGTGGTATCCTGTTTCATTGTGGCCCTGTTGTTATGAAAAATGCCGACGGAAGCTATAGGGTTACCGCCGCAGGACCGACGACATCAAGTCGCGAAGAACCTTATCAGGCAGATGTTATAAAAAAACTGGGGTTGAGGGCTATTATTGGTAAAGGAGGCATGGGTCCAAAAACTCTTCAGGGACTTCAGGATTATGGTGCTGTTTATCTTAATGCCATTGGAGGCGCAGCCCAGTACTACGCGCGGTGCATCGAAAAAGTAACCGGTGTCGATTTTCTTGAAGAAATGGGTGTTCCTGAAGCAATGTGGCATTTAGAGGTAAAATCCTTTCCGGCCATAGTCACGATGGATGCTCATGGCAACAGCCTCCACCGTCTGATTGAGGATGATTCATTCAGTAAGCTCAGTAAATTGGCCGATAACAGTCACTGACCCATTTCATTCGCATTTACCACTTATTTGCATTCTTTAATTGAAAGGACCAGGATTTATGAAAAAAATAAGGTTTATGGACGTCTCCTTCCGTGACGGATTTCAGTCGTGTTTTGGAGCAAGGGTAAGAACCGAAGATTTTCTTCCTGCATTGGAAGCTGCCGTTCATGCCGGCACCGATAACTTTGAAATAGGAGGCGGTGCCCGCTTTCAAAGCTTGTATTTTTATTGCGAAGAAGACGCGTTTGCCATGATGGATGCTGCCCGAAAAATAGTCGGGCCGGACATCAACCTTCAGACTCTGTCGAGAGGCGCGAACGTTGTTGGCCTAGTTTCACAATCCCGGGATATTATTGATCTTCATGCCCGACTTTTTAAAAAGCACGGGATAACCACAATCCGGAATTTTGATGCATTGATGGATGTCCGCAATATTGCCTTCTCAGGTCAATGTATCCATAACGCAGGACTTAAACATCAAGTAGTAATAGCCATGATGGGTCTTCCTCCTGGACTGAACGAGACCTATTGCCATACACCAAAGTTCTATCTTGACAAACTGCAGGAAATACTTCATGCGGCTATTCCTTTTGACAGCGTAGCTTTCAAGGATGCATCAGGGACAACAACGCCCGCCGTGGTTCATGAAACCATTAAAGGCGCAAGAAAAATGCTACCTGAAGGCACCGAAATCGAGTTCCATACCCATGATACGGCTGGTATGGGCGTTGCATGCAACTTTGCCGCAATTGAAGGTGGTGCTGATATTATCGATCTTTCAATGGCACCGGTAAGTGGTGGCACTGCTGCTGTTGATATTCTCACTATGTGGCAGCGTCTCAGAGGTACCGGGTATACTCTTGATATCGATCATGAAAAATATCTTGAGGTTGAGGCACTCTTTATTGATCAAATGTATAAATATTACATGCCTCCCGAAGCCACAGCGGTCAATCCCGTCATCTCTTTTTCTCCGATGCCCGGTGGAGCCCTTACTGCAAATACGCAGATGATGCGGGACAACAATACCCTTCATCTCTTGCCTCAAGTCATAAAAAACATGCGTGAAGCAGTTGTGAAAGGTGGGTTTGGTTCTTCAGTAACACCTGTTTCACAGTTCTATATTCAGCAGGCGTTTGCCAATACCATTCAGGGCCCCTGGAAGAAGATTACTGACGGGTACGGCAAGATGGTGCTCGGTTATTTTGGTCTCACTCCAGCTCGCCCTGATCCCGAAGTTGTTCGCCTCGCATCAGAACAACTCGGTCTTGAGCCGACGATTGAAGACGTTCACGACATCAATGACCGTAATCCTTTACTTGGGATACCCTATAACATTTCTCTTCTGCAAAAAGCAGGTCTTCCACAAACAGAAGAAAATATTTTTATTGCGGCAACCTGTGGTGAAAAAGGCATAGCCTTTCTTAATGGCGATTGCTCTACCGGGATTCGATACAAGGCTGATATTGCTGTCGAAATTAAAGCCAGAACACGGGCAGAGGTTGTTGCAGCATACCATGAAGCACATAAACACGATGTTCATCAGGAAGAGGTCAACAAAAGGCTTGTTGATCTTTTTTCCAAACTTCCAGCAACGGGGGCATCTCCCGTATCTTCAACAGGGTCAAAAGTCATCTCAATGTCGGGGAATTTTACCGTTTTTGTCGATGGATCACCCTATACCGTTACTTTCGCTGAAGGTTCAGGTATAAACCCACAAGGAGCGGGAGCAGTGCAGCCTGAAGAAAATTCAGCAACGCAGATAATAACTCCAGCCATAGAGGGTACCCAGATTCTGGCGGTCATGCCCGGTAATGTCCATGCTATCTCTGTAACAATTGGTGATGAGGTCAAGGAAGGCGAAGAGGTTGCTGTTTTAGAAGCAATGAAGATGGAGAACTCTGTCAAGTCTCCCTGTTCAGGCAAGGTCCTTTCCATTAATGCTGTTAAAGGATCAACAGTGTCTATTGGCGATGTGATAATGACGATAGGTTAATATCACGATAAAGA
>SZXZ01000140.1 GCA_005843835.1 Chlorobium sp. | reverse complement strand
TTGCTGGATGGCACTTGCTTCATGTACTTCCTCCTGAAAAGGACCCATCACGGAAGCTTCAACGGCAAGCCCATGACTGGGATACTAATGTAAATAACCAATATATGGCTCGTTGCCTTGCGGCCGGAATTCATCCATACGGATGGTGGGGAGCTACCAAAACTACTATACCGAGCCAACTCGAATTTCTTGTGCAACGCCATCCTGATAGTGTGCTTGGCGAATTGCCATCGCTTAACGAACGCCACCAGATTATGCAATCTGCACTTGAACGGTTCCATACGTTTTCTAATTTGACCCATTCATCAATCAAACCATAACACCTCTGATGAGCTATAAACGAAGTCCAGATGCATTGCATGCAGAAGTTAACGGTTCTCTTATTCTTATGAACGTTGAATCGCTGGCTTATTTCGAGTTTAACGACGTCGCAAAGAGAATTTGGGAGTTTTTGTCAGACGAAATAAGATCCCAGGAGCAAATTATAACCGTTCTCATTGATGAGTATGATGTAAAACCTGAACATTGTAAGAGTGCGGTAGCTACTTTTTTAAAGCAAGCCCTTGAAAAAGGGTTTGTGGTGGAGGCGTAAACGGAAACAGATGATGTATTGTTATAGATTGTTTGACCGCCATATTTTCAGTTCGCTTGAATTGAAATTGCTATATCGGGTTAACCATGATAAAGAGCCCGACCAACGGGATGTTCTTATCGAATGGTCATCTATCCCTGTCATGCCGGATGGTCCATTGTGTGCCGGTCATAAGATGTGGGGCATATTTGTACTGCGAGCAGAGGAAGGCGTTTGGGCGGTTTTGCCGCGCACTGGATTTGTGGTATGGGTGCCGAAGAGTGGAACCCGATTAACAGTGCATCCTGACTTAAGCCAAATGTCTAAACATGAACAAATTACACGACCACTAAGAGATGTCGCCAATTCTCTTGTGACCGGGCTATTGTCGCGCCTGCCTGCGATGTGGGGGGAGCTTCCACTTCACGCTGCAATGCTCAAAGCTCCTGAAGGCTATTTACTGCTTGCCGGGGTGAGTGGGGTTGGAAAGTCTACTCTTAGCCAAATCTTGGCTCGCCGCCATGGATGGACCATACTTGATGATGACTCTTGCATGGCATCAATTACCGATGGTGAGCTAAAAGTAACCCCTATGGGGGGAATGGCTCGTCTGAGAGCTGACGCTGCAGATCGATTGCGCTTATCAGGTACTATATTGACAGGTTACACAGATGGAAAAGTTATGCTCCAAAAGGAAACGACTTCGATAATTTTGCCAGAAAGAACTCCTGTCATTGCATTGATCTATCTTTCCCGGAACAAACATTCAAGCAAACAGACCTCGAACTCTTACATTACTCGGCTTGATGCAGCCAATGCGGTTATGCAGGCCTCAACTATAGCGATCGGCCTTGATCGCAAATCGTTGCAATGGCTTACCAATCGGTTCTATGTGGCAACACAGTTTGGGAAAAACGCAAATTATTCTATAATATATAATCAAACGCAAACCCCAGAGGAGATTACTGATGATATCGAAAAATTATATACAGAATGCTCTTGAGAGTTCTCCGCAACATTCAGAAAACATTGAAAGCGCACACCAAAAACGTGAGTGGGGAGATCCGGTAATGATAGAGGTTATGAGGGCAACTGATGCGCTTTTAGATAACGTAGGTAATAAATATGATGGTATAGGTTGTGACTCTATTGGCTGTTAATAGTATTATACATCCTCCATCCGCTACATATTTGTACTCACGAATGCCTTTTTCATGACTAATGGCTATTAGACATAGTCGTGAGGAATTTGGTATTAATACGATGGATGTAGACGAGGTGCGTCACTTGGCCGATGCTTATGTATGTGAGTAAGTTCAAAGGGAAATATGATTTCGGTTGTTTACGACCCAGCATTAAGAGTTATACAAACAACCGCAAACCACATAGCATATTATTGATGATAACGAAAAAATGTATAACACTTGCCATTGAGAGTTCACAGCAACATGCTGAAAACAATGCAAGGAAGAGCACGAAACGTGAATGGACTGATCCCAGAATGAAGGAAGTAATGAGGATTGTGGATGCAAGTCTTGATGTGTGTGGTCCGTACAATGATGGTTTTGGTCGAGGATGTGATAGTGGTGCTTAATAATGAACATTCCTAGGCCGAATAATTTGCTTTACTTCCCAAGTGCGAACATCCGATACACCCTTGTTCTCAAAAATGCCTGTTCGACGGTTATGGCCACCCTTCTAAGTCGAGAGGGGATTAGTGTTAATGTGATGGATGTTGACGAGGTTCATCGCCTCGCTATAGCTTATGCATGCAAGGAAACTCAGCAGGGATATATACTTGGGGTTGTTCGGGATCCAGCTAAAAGATTTGTATCCGCTTTCCTCGACAAAATAGTGGTTAACCTGCGCCCTGCAGTATGGCGATCTATAGTCATTCACCCCTCAACTCGATTATCTCTGCCTGAATTGGTTAACAGTTCCTCCACGGATGAGCTTGATATCGAAAGGTTGACATTTCTAGATTTCGTCAGTGCTGTAGCCCTTATACCTGATCTACATCTTGAGGCTCATTTAAGGTCTCAGTCCTGGAGTTTGGCTGGTCGTAAACACGATTATATCCTCAGTGTTGACTCCCCTTATTGGCAACGTCAGTTGGCCGACCTGGTTGGGGGGAACGTTGTTGTGGTTCGCCCTCATGGCACACAACAATATGCTTATCCTGACAATGCATATCCTAATGCAGATCACATGACAATTGGTGATTTGCGCAACAATTTCCTGTTGACCGGTCGCCTGCCAGCAGCCAAAGACTTTCTTTCACCAAAGGCTGTTGATATAATACGGACTCGGTACAAATGCGATTACACAGCAATTGCTGATCTACTCACATAAAATACTTTCAGCGATCCCTAATGAGATAAGTCGTTGTTTATCGCGTTCAATCTCTCATCTGTCATGCGCGCAAACGCAGCAAGCGATAAAAGCCTGTCGATAGCAATGACCTCAATTTGGCTCGGACCAATGATCTCTCCCCAAGGCCATTGTTCAGCTTTTTTTTGCATCTCCGAAGTGTCAACCCATCCAGCAAGACCTGGACTCTGCTGTACAAGTTTCAACTCATCAAGATATCGCTCCCGCTGATTACGAATCACAAACCAAGTGTCCCAGGCTTGACCGCCACGACGTGTGCGAAGTCTGATGTCGTCATGAACCCGCCCTTCTCCTAATAAACGCGCATACCCGCGCGGGTATGGTCCTTGCAACCACTGGTATGGAGTAATCGACGCCGCCAGAGCTAAAACTGCACTAGCAGTGAATGGGTCGGCAATCGGCAAAAGCCAGCCCGCAGGGCAATTAGCCGCCATAAGTGAGCCATGCGACTGCGAAAGCCACTCCAGGAACTGCCTGCGACCCTGGAATTGGGATTTGCCAGTGTCGATGTCTGAAACGGGAACCCCGATAAGTTTTTTATACTCAGTGTTAGGATTGTTATTTCGTGATCTCCAAGGGCTGATCAGTGGTCCCAGGACTCTTTTTCTTGCCGCCTGATAAAGAGAAATATTTGAGCCAGCTATTGCGAAAACCATTTTTGTTAGCTGATCAATGCGCCCGCGTTGCAAATAATAAGATGCAGCGTAGCTATGCTCATAGCTGAACGCTGCGTTCCCGTTTTGTCCTGAAAAAAGTATTGATGATCCGAGGGAGGCAGCCTGTTCAGCAATGGCATCTATCCATATCTGATTCCCCGGATTGAATGTCGGTATCCATGAACGCCTTGCCGCCCGCAATGCAGCATCTTGAGGTTGCAGCAAATCGGTATTTATGATTTTGTTGACCACTACCCTGCCTGGAAATGCTGCCTCCATTCTTTTTGCAATTTCACTGTCATCAGGATCCCAATTGCCTATGGCACTGAGACGGGCATCAGGGTGGGGGGCATGCACAAAGGCATGAACAGGACGATCAGGTGTGGTCATGCGTGCCAAGGCTGTAACAACAAAAGAAGAGTCCAAGCCGCCAGATAACATTGAAGCAAGAGGAGCATCGCCCTCAATCAGCTTGGCAATGGTTACATCAAATATGTCGAGGTAAGCATCTCTGGCATGCTTACCTTCCAGGTGCGGTTCGCCCCAAACATCTGGTCCGCTCCATTCGGTTTCCTCAGGTGGGGTATCGATCGAATTCCACCGGGCAAAAATCCCTGCCGGTACCCGATGGACTTCATTGTAAGGAGTCTTTCGATCACATCGCTCCCCAGCAAGGTACTCCGTGATATAAGTGTGATTAAGTGTAGTCGGCTCTTTTCGACGCATAATAACGTCACTGGGACTCACTCCGATCAGCAGATTTGGACGACCGGTTGTATCATGGTCAATTGACCAATACAAACCACCGTTGAGCATGGTCGAGGCTGTTGCAATTACTACACCATCATAACGCTGGATTGTTGTTGCCCATTGAAAGTCCGGAGGGTTTCCCTTTATTGGCCGCCTAAGCAGAAAATCTATGAGCGTGCGGGTGGAAGCATCATCCTTTGCTCCCCAAACAACAGCGCTAACTTCTGGATTTGGTATAGATGAGAACAGTGAAACATAATCCCATTTCACTTGATTGGTGGTTTGCATAAGAGATCCTGTTACATCTATGAAATCTTTAATTTCACAAAGATATATATAAGAATGGAATATGGGGGTCTCTTCACTTTGATACTGAAGGTTCAAAAGAAAACACTGTTCTTGCGTCCTCTACAGCTGCTCTTCGATCCTCCCTTCATTCATCTTGTAAATCCGATCAGCAAGATGGAACCATCGATCGTCATGAGTTACCGAAATAACAATTTTGCCGCGGGCCTTCAGGTCGGGAAGAAGCTCTTCATAAAAGATACGACGGAAGTGAGGGTCCTGGTCAGCAGCCCATTCGTCAAGCACAATAACCTGTTTGTCTTCAAGCTCAGCAACAATAAGAGCCAGTCGCTTCCGTTGACCTGTTGACAGGTCTATAGTGCTGAACGATCCATTACAAACCGAAACCTTGTCATGCATTTCCAGACGTTCCAGCAAGGTGTTGATTTTTACAGGATCCGGGTCTTTTATCGAGTAGAGTCGTCGTGAAAGATGAAAGTCTGAAAAAATGGCGGAAATCCTGTTTCTGTAGTCCTGCATCTGCTCAGTTGTTACAGGTATGCCATTCGTTAAAACCGAACCCGAATCAAGCGGGATAAGGCCGGTAAGCAGGCGCAGAAGTGTTGATTTGCCCGACCCGTTTCCACCGGTTATAAAAGTGATCTGCCCGGCCTTGAACTCTGCGTTGAGTGGTCCGACAGAAAATAACGGAGACCCTGACGTGTCTCGGTAAGAGAGTGTTGCCTCATGCAGAGCTATCGATAAAGTATCATTCTCAAGCCGCCCGGTCTCTTCACATGATGCAGCTTCTGCCGCGGCACTGAGATTTTTTTCCATCGTCTCAATGTTTTCAAGTGCCAGCTCAGCTTGTGTAAGCATAGGGGTAACAAAAGAAACGGTACTCACTGGTCCGGCTATAAAAAGAACAGCAATAGTTGCAGGCAAAGCCACTTGAAAAAAGCCGTCAACAAACAAGGGCACAACAAAAACGATCAATCCGGCCAATGAATAGAGCATTGCCTCAATGATGGCATAATTACGGCCCCATTGAGCTTTTAATAATGAATTGGTTGTCCTTGACGTATGAGAAGCTTCACGAAGCGTATTGATCACCCCGTCAGCCCTTGGTCCGTTCATCCTGACTTCCTTAAATCCATTCAAAAGTTCCGTGAGACCGTCAAACACACGTCCTTCGGCAGATGCCGCCGATTGCATTAATGCTCGCAAAGAATGGACGCGCTTAAACCGTACCGAAACAGTCAGGCCCGCAAGGCCAAATGCAAGAACACAGGCCAACGGTGATAGCCAGGCAAGATAGATGGCAAGAAAGACCAGTATTATGGCATGCTGAAATCCAATCACAAGCATCGGCAGCACCTCCGCCAGGATTTGCGTATCCTGCGTAAGCACGCCCTGTACATTTGCTCGACCAATCCTGTCAATCGTCACAAGGTCAGTTTTGCGTACAAGGTTGAAAAGCCGAATCCGGAGTTTATGAATCAAACGCTCACTATCAATTGATGAGGTTACCAGAGTATGGATTTGTGTAACATGAAACAGCAGAATACTGATTGCAAACATCAAGAGAAGCCGACCGCTTATTTTGCCGTTAGCAGCCTCTTTCGTGGCGGCCGAAACAATTCCTACAATAGAAGTCGCAGCAACCGCCGACAACGTATTGACGAAAAAAACCGAAAGGAGATTTTCTGGAATTTCACGCATTACGGTTTTAAATATTCTCATCTCTCCCCCTTTCATTTGTCAGTAACTCAGTTATCCGACCTTCCTCAAGGTGGAGTATGCGATCAGCAGCGTCAAAGTAACGGTCATCGTGCGTCACAGCAACAATAGTCAGGCCTCGACGCCGCAGTTCCGGTAAAAGTTCATGGTAAAATTTTTTCCTGAAAAACGAATCCTGATCTGCTGCCCATTCGTCAAGTATAAGGATAGGTTTTTTTTCAAGCAGTGCGGCAACAAGTGCAAGACGCTTGCGTTGTCCGGTTGAAAGATTTGTCCGCGCAAACCTGTTCTCCTTGATTCCTGTGATATGCGCCATCTCCATCCAGTTCAAAAGATCTTCAGCTGTCAGTTGGTCGATTGTTTCGATACCAAAGAGCTGCGAAAACAGATGAAAGTCCGAAAAAACAGGAGCTATCAAAGCACGATAACTTGCAAGCATGTCCGACGAGATCACCTTATGGTCAATCGTCAGTAACCCGCGACTGGGATGATAGAGTCCGGTCAGCAGTTTAATAAAGGTAGATTTCCCTGACCCATTACCGCCGGTCACAAATATCATTTCACCTCTTTTGATCTCAACATTCAGCGGCCCGATAGCAAAGGGCTTCTCACCGGATTGCGAAGGAAACGAAAACTCAATGTTAGCCATCCGGATCTCAGAAAAGTTTTCCGGAATGCTGTCAGGCTCCGAATGACTGCCTTGTTCTTCAAGTGCGATAAGCTCCTCATCCAACTCCATCATGCGATCAGCGGCAGCCGTTGCAGCCCGTAAAACACTCAAAGACTGCATCAGGCCAAAAATCGGCGCTATCATAAACATGATTGCTGCAGATATCTTCACCAGCTCTTTACTCACAGAAGGGGAGTAAAGCGGCACAATAAAAACAACAAGACCAAGCATAAAGTGAAACATGGTTTCACCAAATACAAACTGCTGCCAGCTTTGTCGGTGCAACTCACTGCGAGCAGTGACCGTGTGAGAGGAAAGCATCCCAAAGTCCTCACCCAGGGCCCGACTATGAGCACTCGAGAGGCGTTGCTCCTTAAACCCGTCCAGAAGGTCAGAGACACATTCAAAAAGTTTCGACTCGTCAGCTGCCAGATTCTTCTGACATTTCTCAACCGATAACCCTAATTTATAATAGACCATTGCAGCGGCAACCAGCAAACAAGTCAGCAGAAAAAAGGATAATATTGAAACCGTTGCGATATAAAGAAGAATGGTCACGGTCAGTATAATTGATCGTGATGCCATGGCAAGGTACTGCGAGTTCGACGAAATAACCTTGCAGCTTTGAGTAATGCTTCCGAACAGTCTCGTTTGGCCAAAGTGCTCAAGTTTCCAAAGATCAGCATGACGAACACGATTAATCAGCCGCATCCGCAAATAGTCAATTGCCTGTTCAATATCAGCCGCAAACCGGGCAATCATCTGACTGTCAGAGACCACATAAATAATCACGCAGACAACAAACATCCCGGCAATAGGGAGATCAACAAATTTCGCTTTTGTGTAATCAATTTTCTGAGCTGCGTAGGTAACAAGAGCAAGAATGGCAGTAGTACTCAGTGCAGAGAGAACAGCACTGATTAAAAGCCGGTGAAGTGGCTTTTTTTCAAGTAATTGCAGCAGGCGAAGCAGACTCACTGGACTCTCCTACTTACAAAGATGGCGGCTCGTGGCATGGTAGTTTATCTCGTATGCTTTACGGGTAAAGATGTAAAGTTATTGCTTCAACATTTCTCTTAAAAGCCTCACAAAGAAGCGTATGGTTCTTTTCTTTCAAACAGCTCTCTACTCCCAACCCTATTTTTCCATTTCTTTGCAATCCATTGATGTCAATCATATTTCCATACCGGTTATCCGGGCACATGCTTTCCCCGCTTGCCTCTCCCATACGTATCTGCCATACACTCTCTTCAGTACCGCCAACTTTTTCAAGATAATTAAAAAGAATCAGCGGCATCTTGTCATAACCGTAAATCGCTCCATATCCTATTCCGTTATTTGGAACACTACTCAGCCACTCCCTGTTAGCCATTACAGTCTCATCAATATCTTTTCCCACCATTAAACACACAGGATACAGCGTCGTGAACCATCCGACCGTTCTCAAGACATCTAACCGGTCGTTTACCGGAACGCGACCATGTTTTTCCAGCGTTATCCAGTTTTTCTTTTTTAGCGTCAGTTCATAAAGTGCATAACTTAAAGCGCTAAGCAGTACATCGTCAATATTACCATTATTTTTTAACAATAATCTCGTACAGATCTCAGGAGAAAATTCCACTCTGTTATATCGTAATTCCCGGTCATCCTTTTCTGCAAGTTCCTGCCAATCTCCCTGATATTGTTCCACCTCTTCCTGTACAGTTTTCCAATAGTATCGTTCATCAACCGTTGCAGTTTTTCCGTATTCATCAACAGCCTTAATCCATTGACGGTAGCTGCTCCCATTATTATCCACCTTTTTGCCTTCATAGAGATCTTTGAGATCTTCCCGAATTATCGGCCAGCTGGCAGCATCAACAACAAGATGATGAAAAGAGAGAAAAATCCGTTCGCTCCCGTCTTCATATCCTCTCACAATACCCGCTTGCCAAAGATACCCTGTTTCCACATCAAAACTGTTTTGCCAGCTTGTAAGCTCCTTACCTATAGCCTCTTCTGTTTTCCCGGTAATGTTCAGCTCTTTAAGCCGAGCAATGGAGCTTTCTTTCCTGAACCGCTGTTTGCCATCAGGATAGTAAGCCCTCAGCGTTTCATGCAGATCGTTCAGCTTCTGCAGTGCAACACGGAGTTGTGATGAGTCAATGTTCTCATTGACATGGATGAGAAAAGAGTGGTTGAAATGATTCTTATCCTTAAGAGGTTTTGTTAAAAACCATTGCTGAATAGGAAGACACCCTTCAGCCTTTTGCAACTCATCCTGCCCCATTAATCTATACATGCTTTTCATAGCATCATTTATCTGTTATGTGTTAAAGTATCCGCATGAATAGTCTGTAAGGCCGCGTTCATAAGTATCCGAGCTCCTTCAACGGGGATTGCCGGCCAGGTAATGCCTAGCCTTTCAAGCAGAAGCTGCGTACGGTCTGAGGTAACCACCACACCATGTGTTCTGCTCAGGAGAGATGCGTCAGTTTGAAGCCTGTAATTATCCACAGTTTCGGCAAGTGCCGCTTCCATATCCGGCTCATCAATCGCATCCTGTAGCCTTTGCAGAAACTCACCAATATCGCAGGTTCGGACAATCTTTTCCATTCCCTCTGCAGCAAGCATAAGGTCAGCCAGTCGGTCAAGGCGTGACGTCTCGATATGGTGTATCTCATTCGTTAACGTTTTTCTCCCGGCAAGCGCAACCAGAGATCGTGCAACCACATCAACATGGCAGAGCGATGCTTTCAGCTCCACAGGTAAAACTCCAAGACGAATAAAAGCAACCAGTTGACGGAAAAACGCATTATCCGAAATGTTGAGCTGTAAAACAGTACTGTCAGAGGCAAAAGCTACGTTACCAACCCGGTGGATGCAGGCGTTTGCCAATTCCCCGCGTGACGCTATAACCAGACGTTCAGCCTCCTGTTTGGTACGTATATAGTAGTTGTCGTCCGGTGTATCAGGGGCAAAATCATACTCTGTATACAGCCTTAACCTGTTTGCCGTTGGGTTGCCGAACACCGAAAGGGTAGAGATAAAGTGGAAGTCCGAAGGATTCGGCTTCCGGAGTGCAGCCAAAGTTAAGAGGTGGCGAGTCGCATCCACATTGTCAGCAAGAAAATCACGGTAAAGACCAATATGATTTACATTTGCAGCACAATGGTAAATGGCATCCACGCTTTCCGAAAGCAAACCATAATCCTCGTTCGAAAGAAGAAATTCCGCATCCCGAAGGTCACCCCCGAGAACATTCAGGCGCGTGTTATCACGGAGCATGGCGCCCGCCTCAAGCCCGAAATAACCAGACAACACATGTCCAAGTCTTGTACGTGCCGATTGATGGTCAGAGCTGCGAACCAGAGCCGTTACAGTAATCGCAGGGTCGGCAAGAAGCTCACGCAAAAGGTAACTGCCAAGATAACCGGTAGCTCCTGTCAAAAGAACATGACGGTACGACTGCCGCAAAACAAGATCACGCTTACCTTCATCGTGCATACGGGTTTCATAGAGGAGTCGTTGAGGCCGCAATGCCTCATCACGTTCACTTCCCACGGTCGCACGAATGTCCATATCATGAGCATATTCGGTACGAAGCGCCCCGATAATCGAGCGCAGGTGCAGAGAAAGAGGTCGGCAAAAAAGAGCAAAGTCCGAAAGAACCGGGTGTTCATAAAGGGTATTGACGTGGCATTCAAATTCACGACGGAGTTGCCCTATAACGGCAATGGCACGGAGACTGTCCCCCCCGAGTTCAAAGAAATTATCCTCACGCCTGACGAATGGACAATTGAGAAGCTGTTTCCAGACCTCGCCAACCCTCTTTTCCGTAGCGTTTTGTGGTTGTGTTTTGAGCGAAGAGCCATGTATGGCGATACCATCGGCAATACCGGCACTAACGCTTATTTCAACAGCGTCTAAAAGTCCCTGTCGGTCAACCTTCCCTGCAGCATTGAGCGGCACAGATGCAATTCGGACTATAGATGCAGGAATCATGTAAGAGGGGAGTGCTGCCGAGAGATAACGTATCCACTCTGGCTGACTTGGAGTTGAAGTTTCAGAATCGATGGTTACAAAAGCACGGAGCATCTGGGTTTGATCCTGGAGTGTTTCCACAAGAGCAATAGCCTGCTTAACCCCCGGATAGCCCGCTATGCGATGCTCAATTTCACCAAGTTCAACCCGCTGGCCACGCAATTTAACCTGAGAGTCCTTTCTGTTAAGAATTTGCAATTCGCCCGATCTGATCCACCGGCCAAGATCACCGCTCCGGTAGCACCTTTCTCCGGCAAAATCCACAAAAGCAGCCGCAGTAAGCTCCGGCCTGTTAAGGTATCCCGCAGCAAGCCCGGGTCCCGAAATCAGAACCTCACCAGTCACACCGGGCGGCAGAATTTTACCCTCTTCATCCACAATGGAGAGTACAACGTTCGAAAGAGGACGACCAACTGTGATCTGCATGGTATCCCATGAAACACGGCCTATTGTCGCAGCGGCAGTACTTTCAGTAGGGCCATATCCATTAAAATACGCAAGCTTCGCAGCGTAAAAGCGTGCATCTTCAAGAATGGGAGCCTCACCGACAGTCATGAGAATGCGCAACCCCGGAAAGTCCGAGCGTTCAAATAAACGCAGATACGATGGCGACATTGTGGCAACCGTAACGCCGCATCGCCCAAGCAACGCATGCATACCCGAAATATCGTTCATCTCTTCGCGCCTTACGAGTACCAGTGCCGCACCTGTTGACCAGCTTGTAACCAGATCGCTTATCCATAAGTCAAAAGAAGGTGAAGAAATCAGGAGCAACCGGTCCTCAAAAGTAATACCAAGGATTTCAGACCCACCAAGACCCAGATTAATCAGGCCTTTATGCAGCAGGACCACCCCCTTAGGGACACCGGTGGAACCGGATGTGTAGAGTATATAGGCCCTGTCATCAGGTGTAATGGTCACGTTGAACTCCGCAGAGTCAACTGCCCCACAAAGCATATCTTCAGCTCGTACGACGATAACGTTATCGCCCCAGAGTTCACGAGGCACAGAAAGGCTGTCGAGCACAACAATTATTCGCACGCCTGCATCCCTGGCCATAAAAGCAAGCCGTTCAGCCGGAAGATCAGCAGTAAGTGGCAGGTAGCAGCCAGTTGCTTTCCAGATTGCAAGCACAGTTTCCGGCAGGGCAGCGGACCGTTCCGTAAATACCCCCACCGTTTCCCCACGTTTAACCCCCATGTTGAGCAGGGCATGAGCCAAAGCATTACTTCGAGAGTTTACCATTTCATAACTTTGCACGCCCGAATCAGTGACGATTGCCGGACGTTCAGGATGCGTAAGGGCAATGTCACAAAACAGCTCAGGAAAAGTTGCAGCCCGCCAGGACCGCAAAGGGCCCCTCTGCCAAATATCAAGCAATTGTTGTTCTTCAGGCAGCAGAAAAGGAAGCACAATCTCTTTCTGGTACTGATTTCTCCCAAGAAAACGCATCCATCCCACAATCGAATCAAACCATGTATGGGCGGTATCCTCCATATAAATGGAAGCATTAGCGTACCATGTCAGCACAAGCCCACCATCCGGCACACCCTCATGCACAAGAACCAGATCCTGTGCCGGCGCATTACGTCGCAGCTCATAACAGGTTTCGCCAGCTACAGGAAGCGCGATACCGGTAAAAAAGAAATCCGTTTCAGGAGTGATGTCTACCGGCGGGTTTTCAGTGGCAGCAATATCAAAGAGAGGATAACGCCCGGGATGAGTTGCATGGGAATGTCCTAGCCTGAAATCACCATACATCTGTGCAAAAGGGTAGCGGGAATGCTGAAGAGCATCCGCAAGATGCTGTTGCATGGCCTGTACAGAATTCTCAAAACATTCTGATTCGGCAAGATGGCATGCAAGCGGGAGCATATTGATAAAATAGCCGACGCTCTGAGCTTCCGCTGCGGATTGGCGAGTTGAAGCTGCCGTGCCTAAAAGAAACCCGGAACGTCCGGTACGACGTCGCACTTCAAATCCGAGCACCGTGAGCATCAGCGCATGGAGCGTTGCGTTGTTTCGCTGTGCAATCGTGCGAAGCGCTTGTACAGTGGCAGCATCAAGACGGGTACGGAAACAATGGCTTCCAGTGCACGACGAAGCAGAACGTGCATTTGCCCGCGGTTTGTCCAGAGGCCATTCATCAAGAGCATCAGGAGCAACGTCAAGCAGTTCCCCGATATTGCTTTGCCAGTATGCAGCATCACTGCGGGCAGTTTCACTCCCTATATAGGCCGCCTCCAAAGCAGCGGAATAGTCAAATCCGATGAGCTTTGGTTTCAGCGTATGGCCTTTTATCAGTTCAGACAGTTCATCAAGAAGAATACCGAGAGAAAGCCCGTCACTCACAGCATGATGCATAACCACCCAGAAAATCAGCTTCCCCCCATCAACCTCCATCAACCCGGCACGCCAGAGGCCCGGTTGGCTCATGCAAAAAGGCTCACCCAGCCTACTGTTGATACGTCCGAACGCTTCATCATCAGTCAGCACACACTGAATCTCCAGGCTCTTATCCAGTTGATTGGAGATGACCCTTCTCAACACACCGGATTCATCCTCCAAGAAACCAGTACGCAGCGAATCGTGTCGCACAACCAATTCCTGCCAGAGCATCTGCCATCGTTCAAGAGGCAGCGTATTGCCATGCACAACAAGTTTCAAAGG
Source organism: Chlorobium sp. (assembly GCA_005843835.1). Lineage (GTDB taxonomy): Bacteria > Bacteroidota > Chlorobiia > Chlorobiales > Chlorobiaceae > Chlorobium. The sequence continues at coordinate 1,370 of SZXZ01000140.1, read as the reverse complement.
AATATTGAACCCGCAAGTCTCAAGACCAGCCTGTTCAGCAGTCCAGAACTCCCGTTGACCCAGAGTCGCCAGATCAGTCGACAAATGTATTCCTGCCTCAACAGGGCGAGCAAGCCTTACTCGTTCCGCAAAACCCGCAAGCGTCGGTTCAGCAAAAAGCTCTCTCGCCGGAACCTCACAGCCAAGTTTTTTTTGAAGCTGGTGAGCAACCGCAATCGCACGCAGGCTGTGTCCCCCAAGTGCAAAAAAATTATCTTCCCTATGGATAGGACTTTTACCAAGAATAGCTCTCCATATTTCAGCAATGCAGCACTCAAGTTCATTGTCCGGAGTCGTCAACCCCAAAGGCTCAGAGTGTTCCTCCAGCAGGGCAAGAAGTGCTGAACGGTCAACCTTGCCCGAAACGGTCAAAGGAATCGATGCAACAGCAATCAAACCCGAAGGAATCATGTAAGAAGGCAGTCTATCTTTAAGCTGCTTCTGCCACTCAGCTACGGCAGGCATCTGCTCCCCGTTTTTGAGACGGACAAACGCCCATAAACTATTTGAACCCCCATGCTTTGCATACAGGAGAACAACAGCTTGAGATATTGCCGAAAAACTGCACAACGCCTGCTCAATCTCGCCCGGTTCAATGCGAATACCGCTTATCTTTACCTGATCGTCGATCCGGCCAACAATCTCAATCGACCCATCCGTATGCCAGCGGCCAAGATCACCCGACCGGTATCGCCGTCCATCAGGCGTCACAACAAAACATGACTTCGTCAGTTCCTTTCGATTCAGGTATCCCTGACTGATGCCTGTTCCGCCAAGCCATATTTCGCCCGTAACACCAGGAGGAATCCGTTCACCGCCTGCGTCACAGATATGAACACTGGTATTCGGTAACGGTTTCCCTGCCGATATAAAACTAACGTTGTCAGCACTAAGGATTCCCATGGTGCTGGTGATGGTATTCTCAGTTGGGCCGTATGCGTTGAAATACTTGAGTTTCGGAGCATATCTCAGCACATCGCCGGGCACCGGCGGTTCACCTCCGGTAACAAGAATCCTCAGAGATGGTGGCAGCTCAACTCCATCAAACAGCCCAAGGTAGGTCGGAGTAATGTCAGCAACGGTAACCGAAAAAGTTCTCAAAAAATCAATAAACCGGGTTGGCGATTCAACAATTTCATTAGTCACATGGCAGATCGCAGCCCCGCAGGAAAAGGGCACTCCAAAGTCCGACAACGAGACATCAAACGACGGAGAAGCAAACATCAGACATCGGTCACGAGTGCTCAGACCCAAGAGTTCACCTGCACCGAGCACCATATTGACAAAGCTTTTATGACTGATCAGCGTCCCTTTAGGTCTCCCTGTTGATC
>SZXZ01000125.1 GCA_005843835.1 Chlorobium sp. | reverse complement strand
TTCTACTGCTTCCCAGCCGTTTTCGGCATAGAGAATGGTGAAGTTTTCTTGTTTCAGGGACTTTTTCAGAAGGATAGTGCTAAGGTCATCATCTTCAACTATAAGTATAGTTAATGATTTTGATGCATTAGCCGCAGGCAGGGTGGCCGGGGCAGCATTTATTGGTAAAGGTACAGGGTTATAGGGTAAGGTGAAGGAAAAAGTGCTTCCAGCACCCTCAACTGACTCTACCCTGATGGTGCCCCCAAGCATTTCAACAAATGATTTGGTGATGCTTAACCCAAGACCTGCACCTTCGTAATTACGGGTGAGGGAGTTGTCGGCCTGGTGAAAGCGGTCGAAAATCCTTTCTCTATTGTCAGTGGGGATCCCGATTCCCGAATCAATCACATAAAATTCAAGGTTGTTATCCTTTCGGGTATACCCGAAATCAATAGTGCCTTTTATTGTAAACTTTAAAGCATTCTGCAACAGGTTGGTCAACATCTGCATCAGTTTTGTACTGTCAGTGTTGATTATACTTTCGGTGTCGGGTAATCCTGTATTATAATTCAGACGCAATCCTTTTTGTGCAGCCTGCGTTTTAAAAAAAACATAAAGATCCTCTAACAACCTGTTGACAGGGGTTTCGGTAATCTGCAATTTTGTCTCTCTGGCATCAATGCATGAAATATCCATGAGATCTTTAATGAGATTGAGCAGGCGCTCGCCGCTCTTATGAATCAGTCCAATAAATTCACTCTGTTCCTCGCCGGTTAAATGAGGGTCTTTCAGCAACGCGGTGAAGCCGAGAATGCCATTCATCGGGGTGCGGATTTCGTGGCTGAGGTTTGCTATAAATGCTGACTTTAACCGTTCACTCTCTTCAGCTTTTTCTTTGGATGCAATCAAATCCTGCAACGTATTTTGAAGGAGATCTTCAGCCTGCTTGCGGTCGGTAATGTCGATATGCGTTCCGAGCATACGCAATGGTTTGCCATCGGCAGTTCTCGTCATCAACTTGCCGCGATCAAGAACCCAAACCCAATGACCGTTTTTATGTTTCATCCGGAATTCGTTTTCATAAAATTCCGATGTACCTTGGCAAAGTTTTTCCGGAATAGCCATGAATTCGATGAAATCGTCGGGGTGAGCCAATTTTTTCCATGTCTGGACACTTACAGGAGCAAGTTCTTCGAGGCTGTATCCAACAATTTCGCACCACCGGTTATTCAGAATCACTTCTCCCGTCTCGACATTCCAGTCCCAGGTTCCTATCTGAGCAGCTTCAATGGTTGCCGCGTAGCGATCACTTATTTCCTGCGTTTTTAATTCTGCCTGCCTGCGTTCAGTGAAGTCCCAAACTAGGCCAATAAAGCCAGAGTTATACTCATCCTGGTAATACTGCAGATGGATTGCTGCCTGAAAAATGGTGCCGTCTTTTCTCTTCATCCTTAATTCGACAACCTGTTTTGGCGTTTTATTTGTCAGGGTGCCGTTGAAAACTTTCAGAGCTGCTGGAACATCATCGTCTGCAAAAAATTCGGTAACTGAGTGGCCGATGACATCATCATGCAAGTATCCAAACATTTTTTCTGCAACGGACGATACATAGGTGACGGTGCCATTCTCGTTCCCTACAACAACAACTTCGGCGATATGTTGAGTAATGGAACGAAAGTTCCGTTCACTTTTACGAAGTTCATATGCTGTCTTTTTTTGCAGGGTAATATCGGTGAGAATAACACGGCACAGATCTGAGGTTTCTGTGACAGCTGCATCAAGGCGAACGAAGATTTCTACTGGTGCGGGTCGCATGGCAGAGGACTTTGCAGGATCTATCTGAAGTTTTACCTCAACATACCCCGTGGCCCTCTCTGTAAAAACTTTTTGGAGCAGGTCTTCAATAATCCGCTTGTCACCAGGAACTACAAACTGATTGAAATTCATCTGGAGCAATGGCGTGCAACCAACACCAAGCATTTTGGCGGCTTTCAGGTTTGCTCTGAGTATTTTGCAGTCCTGTGAAAGCAACACATAAGCTGCTGGAGCATAATCGTACAACTCTGTAACTAGATCAAGGCTTTGCTTTAATGCTATCCTTGACTGATCCAGTTCCTCCTGCTGTATTTCATGTTCTATGTGGTGAATAGAGAGATCATGTATAATGCGCCGCATTTCCTCGGGTGAGGATGAAGTGCTGAGTGCTGAAGAGCCAGTGCTGAGGTTTTTTTGCTTCAGGCGCTCTTCTGCGCTTGCCCTCAGCTCGATTGAGGTATCCGGGTCGCTGCTGAGCTTTTTATTTGGCATGGCCAGTCTGTAATGGTTAACACCATAATTTCGTTTTTTTTTCTGCCATTTTAAACTACTTATTATTTCAGGCAGGTACTTCCCTTTTTTACATCTTGATCTCGAAATAGCGTAAGGTTTATAAACGTATTGAGTTACGTGAAATTTTCGGTGTGACCAAATGATCGTGGATAAGTTATCACCAGCAGGGGTATAGGGGTGGGGTTTCTATTTATTTTGGAGAATTCTTAATTTTTTATTACCAATTATTAAGTTCTTATTCACGATCAAGAAATCAATCAAGCACACGGATCATTATGCCTATCAGGCTACATCCGAGATAGATATGCCAATATTCCTTATCTGGTATCTGGCATTTTTATCATCTCTACCATATTTACTCGCTCATAGTTAATTCTGGTAGTCCTTTCGATACCCTCGTACCTTATTTGTAATCAGTACTTCAATTCCATAGTTGATGTGCCTTTGTTCATTAATTTATTAATAGAACACACAGGTGGTACCCAATCTTGTTCTTCCAAATATGGAAATACTGTGGTCTCTTTGTCATTATCTATGATCGCCGGTTATAATCATCGTTCTTTATAGTGGTAATGCAATTTGATGTTTCTTTAGGCAGGCGGTTCTCTCCTTAAGGAAATATACTGATGCACAGATTAATGACGGTAAAATGTTCAACGAACTATTAACCTCTAAATTAAACACCATGGTTAAAAATAAATCATCTGAACCAATTGAGATTGAAAAGCTTACTTTGCGTGATTTTTTGGAAGGCCTGGGGCGATTATCCTTGAAGACAATAGGATCTTTAGTAACATCTTTTATTGTACTCTTCTTGGGTTATACATTCTTTATTTATGACTTTGGGTATAAAGATGCTTGGAATAAAGGTACCATAGTAATGAATCAGGCTTTTTGTTTGAAAATAAAATTTAAGAACGAGGACGTGACCAAAAGGAACATAGATAATACCGGTATGGATGAAGTCACGCTACCTGGTTTGTCCCTTGTTACGCCCTTCGAACAAGATGGCAAGCGCTTTTTTTGGATAAGGCGCTTGTATGTAGATGATGATATTCATAGGGTAGGTCAAGTAAAATTCTCTGTAGAAAATGCAAAAACAGAAACAGAAAAACCGACTCTTTTTGAAAATCTAAGGAAAAAGTTTTCGGTTTTAACTCTGTTAATCTTAGGTGATACTGCCTTCGCGCAACAGTTATCAATGGGTGTACACGCAAACGATAACAATTATGCTCTATCGTATAGTAACGCTAATACTATACAGCGTAAATTTAATGATGGTTGTTCACTCCAGTTTAAAATCGATTCTAACGGGAATTCAATACCCGGTTCGTTTTCTTGGATTTCCTATACACACTGATTTTTATTATACCGTTAATAATACTTTGCGTCAATCCGAAACTCCACATAACAGCTTTGTTTAATTCATTGATTATCTAGGGCTTTTTATACTTGATCTCCTTTATCTTACGCGGAGACAATTAATGGTGTGGGTTATTTTGCCTTGTGGCGCAGCGGCAAGGGGTGAAGGCTGAAGTGTCTTAGTGTTTCAGCAGCTTCGTTATCAGCTGGAGCAGCTCGGTTTTGTTGATGGGTTTGGTGATAAAGGCGTCTGCTCCTGCGTTTTTCGATTTTTCCTTGTCTTCTTTTGAGGTGTATGCCGACTGCACGATAACCGGCAGGTCGGGACGCTGCTCTTTGATAAGTTTTGTGGCATCAAAGCCGTTCATAATGGGCATTTTGATATCCATCAGTACAACATCGATTTCGGGGTGATGCTGCACCTGTTCCACGGCTTCCTGGCCATTAACGGCTGTGAGCATGGTTATGTTTGCTGCTTTGAGGTTTCTTGTGAGCAGTATGGTGCTCATGACATCGTCTTCGGCTATCAGCACTGTTGTTATATTCTGAACAACGTCGGGGAGCTTCTCTATGACGGGAAGAGGTTGTTGGGGAAGGTTCAGTTCATGGGCAGGCTTATAGGGCAGGGTAAAGCTGAATTTGCTGCCTTTGCCTTCTACCGATTCCACCCTGATGGTGCCGCCAAGCATGGCAACATATGCCCTCGAAATGCTTAGTCCCAGACCGGAACCTTCATAGTTACGGGTCAAGGTGTTATTGACCTGATGGAACCGTTCGAAAACCATGACCTGCATATCCTGTGGTATACCGATACCGGTATCGCTGACATAAAACTCAAGCATGTCATTCTGTCGGGCATAACCTACATCAATACCGCCTTCGGTGGTAAACTTCAGGGCATTCTGGATCAGGTTGGTCAAAATCTGCGTCAGCTTGGCACTGTCAGTTTCAATAATGCTATCGCGATCCGACAGCGATATTGCCACCTGCAGGCTCAACTTTTTGCTATCGGCCTGCGGCTTGA
>SZXZ01000079.1 GCA_005843835.1 Chlorobium sp. | reverse complement strand
GGAGCATAATCATTAAGAAGTTCAGGCTTTTGGTTTTAGAATATCACCGGTACTTTTCGATTCCGTGACACTTTCTTTAGGTGAAAAGTGAATTTGAGTGATTTCTTTTCTATGCCGATCCTGTACACCCTGCATACCCGGTGAAACAATATTGTTCATAAGTTGTCCGAGTCCGGAACTGACATTACTGAACAGATTCTGCACTTGACCTGAGCTCACTGTAGAGTTAAGATTTTCAAGCAGATTTTTCCATAATTTACCTAACTCCTGAAAAGAACTTTGTACCTGTTCCGAATTAATAGTAGCAGTAACACCATCGATAAGTTGTCCGGTGGTTGATGTAACACCCTCAATAAGTTGTCCTGAAACGGTATTGACATTGCTTAATATCCCGGTTACAGTTTCGGAGTTAATAGTAGAGGTAACTCCTTCTATAAGTTGTCCTGTTGCGGAACTTACAGAACTGATTATACCTTGTACTGATTCAATTGTCGAATCAATAAGGACACCGACATTGCCAATCAGACTGGCCATATCACCATTGCCAACGTTAGATTCCTGATTATTGGTAGACGCTGGTTTTGGTGCGCCTGCAGGCTTGTTGAGCTCTTCTGCTGCCATAGTTGTATATATTAAGGGTAAATTATTAGAAATATAATATCAAATATAACAATCTATTTCCTAAGTTCTTCACCTCTTAAAAAGTTATTTTAAACAAGGGTACTTGTTCTGATCATTGCAGTTACGTGCTTTCACCTTCATCATAGCTTCAACTAATATTTTCCCTGTAGTACTGGATAATTGTATCCTGATCAACTCCAAGCGCATACATAAAATGAATGCTTCCAAATATCAGCTGGAGCCTTATTATCCCGTGTTGATGATACCTTCTTGCTGAAGTAATAACCTCGGCGTCGAGAATGTGAAAAGCCGCACGCTGTTCGATGCGAGAGATGATATCGATATCTTCCATAACAACAAGGCTTTCATCAAATTCCCCGATATCATTAAAGAGATATTTATCAATAAAAAGAGACTGATCTCCTCCCCGACATACCATAAACGGAAACTGGGTAAACCACCCGTAAAGGGACATTATCGGGTTACTGTCGTCGAAGCCCATCTTGAAACAACCTGCTTTTTTGCCGTCTGCAACTGCTGAACGGATAGTATCAATAAAGGTATCTGGAGGCAGGGTATCAGCATGCAGAAAGTAAAGAATATCACCATGCGCAAGCCGGGCCCCAGTATTCATTTGTTTTGAGCGACCTTTTGCACTAAAGCAAACAGTTATCGGAAAGTTGGAAAGAATTTTTGGCGTACTGTCAATACTCGCATCACTGACAATGATTTCTATTCCTTCCGATCGTTCAGTTATTTTTAACAGTGCCTGAATTGACTCAGCAATAATAGCCTCTTCGTTATAGGTCGGAATAATAATGCTTATGCTTGGGTGGAGGGCCATAATCCACTGTTTTTTAGATCTTCAAACGTGTCGATATCCGACAGTTCAGTAAGGAGTTCGTAATGCACAGCCAAACGATGAAGAATTTCAACGGTTTCAATAAGCACAATGCTTGTGCTCCACTGCCGTCCCTGAAAAAGTTCCGGTATAAACCTGTTCAAGCCGATAAGATAAAATCCCCCATCCCTTGCTGGTCCGACAACGGCATCAGCATGTTCCAAAGCAGCAAATGCGGCATTGATAATAGCGGTATTCAGCTCATAACAGTCTGTCCCTATAAGCACTATATGTCTATAACCCCCATCAAAGCCTGATTCAAATGCATGCAGCATACGCTCACCAAGATCATTCCCCACCTGTAGTTGCGCCTTAAAATCAGCAGCATCAAAAATATCGGCGGAAGGAATAAAGTCAGAATAAAAAACAGTACTCGTTACATCAACCTTTGATGTTATAGAGGCGGTATGAGAACGAAGCGCTTCATAGACAGCAAGAGCCGCCTCATCACCAATAGTGCTTGCAAGGCGAGTTTTTACTAATCCCGCCCTTGGATTTTTTGTGAAAATAATCAGTAACGAGTCATTCCTCACAGCAGAGAACCTTGACAACTCGATCCCGCACCTGCGGTACATCCGTAACAGTGCTGACCAAGAGTTATATGACGGTCGAGAAGCTTATCCCGGTTGTATAAACTGATATGCTGCGGAGCGCGTTGTTCCAAAGGCAAATTGAGCATCTGGTTGAAGTCACAATCGTAAAGCGTACCATCCCATCCCACAGACAGAGTTGTCCGGCACATCAGGTTATTCACTGCCATAGGATTGTAGCTTTTTGCAAGCAGAGACATATACTGGCAATATTGACCGCTTTCAAGAAGATCATTCAGAAAACGGTTGATTGGCATATTCGTGATGGTATAAAGATGATTGAACACAATACCATGCTCTTTAAAAAGTTGGTTCCGGTATTCATTTTCAAGCTCGTGCTGATTCTTAGGCAGTGAAACATCACCGGAATTATAAACAAGGTTGATTTCAAGACCGGTTTGTTCCTTGCCGTAACCAAGGTTATTCAGAAACTTCAAGGCTTCAATGGATCGGCCGAAAACGCCGTCTCCTCTCATATCATCGACATTTTTTTTCGAGTAGCAGGGAAGTGATGCAATTAAAGTTACCCCATGCTGTTTGAGAAATTCCGGTAAATCCCGGTATTCATCATGAGCAGTAAAAAGAGTCAGGTTTGTACGTACAATAATTGTTGCTGCCGGTGCTCTGGTTCTAATGCTTTCAATAAACCACCGAAAATCCGGGCTCATTTCAGGTGCCCCACCAGTAATATCTATAGTAGTTATAGTGCTGTTAAAGAGAGCATCCAGGCACTGCAGCATAGTCTGGCGCGTCATCATCTCCCTGCGGTCTGGTCCAGCATCCACATGGCAATGACGGCAAAGAAGGTTGCAAACATAACCTATGTTAATCTGTAAAACATCTATACCCGCCGGAGTGAGAGGTGCGCATCCGGATTCCTCAAGAGTATTCCTGAAAGGCAGAATACCACAATCAGTCTCTTCCAGCAATTTCACCTGAGCATCAGCTGTTGCAAACATAGTGTTTCCCCGGGTCTAGTTGATTACTAATTATCGCATAACAAGATTAAGCGAATGCGTGTACTTATAGATAATAGGTAAGCAGGACACTACGGTTTACTTGCCTAACCTGCCGAGAAGCTTCTCAGCAACCATTTTCCCGCTCAGCGCTGCTCCCTCCATTGAAGCCAGATAACGCTGATAGGTATAATCTCCGGCTAGAAAAAAGTTTTTGACAGGACTGATCTGGTCCGGCCTGTACTGGTCGACATCAGGAACAGCTTTATAAACAGATTGGGGGATTTTGACAATGGTCGATTTAAGCAGTTTCGCCTTACGTGATTTAGGAAAACGGTCATGAATATCTTTCATCACAAGCCAGGTAATGACCTCATTAGGCATAGTCAAAAGCTGGTGGGCCGGAGCAAGAACAAGGCTCATGACGCTACCGCCGTTAGCCGAACCAGTGTTGTTCTGGAAATCCTCAGGACAGGTGATAGAAACATCAGCAAATGTCGCAAAAATAGTCCCTTGTGAAAACATAAGGTTATCCGTGTCCGTAATTTTTCGGTCAAACCAAAGCTGACAGTTTGCAACAGGACTTCCGACAAATTCATGAAGGTTACGGAAATACTTATGGACAAGCCATTCCGGAGGGACTATGTTTTTAATGTTATGTACCGGCAGTGCCGAAATATATGCATCAGCTTCAATGTGATGACCATCCTGCAAAACTGCATGTTGAATGGTTTCATCGCTGTTCAGTTCAAACCGCCTGAGTTTTGCATCAACAAATATCCGTCCACCCTTGCTCTGGATGTATTGCCGCATTGGCTCAATCATCGAATCACCAGGGTTCTTGCGAAAAAAAGCAAACTTTGTCGAAGCATAATCAGTACCGAAATACTTAAATATAGTTATCATCGGGCGGGCACTGATAACATTAGGTTCGATAAAATTCATAGCAAGCGCAATTGCACGCCACAGTTTTTCCAGCGAATGCTCGGAAGCCCCCCTGAGCCGATGCCATTCAGCATAGGTCATATGATCCTGACTGCGAAAATACTCCTCATTACCGATAATGGCAGGGTAGAGGCCTTTAATTAGCGAGAATTTATCCCATGAGGTTAAAAAATCAGTCTGAATACCACCAACAACCTCTGCCCAGGGACTAGGAAGGTTTGCTTTTTTGAAACACGACTGTTTTCCATCAGATTCAGCATAAATCAGGGAATGGTCTTTCCATTGATAATTATCGCCAGCCCCGACATGTTTCAGGTATTTCTGTAATTGTTCATACCCACCGAAAACAATATGAAGCCCCGACTCTATTGAATCTCCGTCACTATCTTTCCATACCGAAACCTTTCCGCCAAGTACTTTGCGCTTTTCATAAATCTCTACAGAGTGCCCTTTATCCACAAGTTCTATCGCTGCGCTGAGACCTGCAACTCCTGCGCCGAAAATTGCTATTTTCACCGTTACCTATTGATTAGTGATTACTAAGATATGTGGATTACCGCCTATAAAGGCGTTAATATAGTTAATTATAATCCTATAAGGAAAATCGTCAAGTATTTGGAAAGTACTTCAAAGCATGTAATCTCAAACAGAGTACCTCATGAGAGCGCAAGACCGCTTAAACCCTGGTTTTCCTGATCTAGCAGTCTATGGTGCCTTGAGCACACAGATAATGTATTAATCGAAACGCGTCCGAATTGGATTCATAAAAAAACCAGACAATTGTGTTCCTTCAATCGAAGAGCAACTTGCTATAATAATCGGTAATACCGCAAAATATGTCGTATGCCCTAAATTATTTAAGAATTTTACTTAAAAAGCTACGAATTCTAAAGAAAACGATTGTATCTTTCTTATTATTGATTAATTTCCATTTAAAAGTTAAACAAATTATGTTATGTCTGGCCATCTTGATCTGATCGACCTCAAAATTATAGAGTCTCTAGGAGAAAACGGCAGAGTTCGTTTAAGCGAACTTGCAGAAGTTGTTGGTCTTTCAATACCCTCAGTCAGTGAGCGGCTGGATAAACTCCAGAAGAACGGTATTATCAAAGGCTTCTCCATGGAGGTTGATGAGCGCCAGTTGGGATTTGACATCCATGCCTTTGTTCGGGTTCGAATCGATTCTTCAAAGCATTACAAGTCGTTCATGGAACATGTAATGAAAGAGGACGAAATTATGGAGTGCTTTTCCGTAACCGGTGAGGGCTCGCATATATTAAAAGTAATGACGCACAACACCGCATCACTTGAAATGTTTCTGTCAAGAATTCAGAGTTGGCCCGGCGTTCTTTCAACTAATACCAGCTTTGTACTATCCCAGTTAAAGAAAAATAAAAAGATCAGTGCAGAAATTGTCCGCACCAATCTTCAGGACCGCCAGGTACTGATAACGTTTGATGAAAAAAAATCAAGAAAATAAAAAAAACAAGCATAGTTTATTTTTTCGGAGTCAACACACAGCATTATCATGCAAATCAACAAGGAGGTTCTTTTGAAGAGCGATAGTAAAATTCCGGTTTCAACCTACTTTGGTTCTCTTACTTTTGATCACAAGGCCATGCGCGCAAAACTTCCAAAAGAGGAATTTGCAGCATTGCAGGATACCATCAAAGCAGGCAAAAAAATCACTTCAGAAATTGCCGGCGTGGTAGCACACGGCATGAAAGAGTGGGCAATGGAGCAAGGCGCTACTCATTACACCCACTGGTTCCAGCCTATGACTGGATCCACAGCAGAAAAACACGATGCATTTTTATCAATTGACCGTGACGGCACTCCTATAGAGCGTTTTTCAGGCGAACAGCTTATTCAGGGTGAGCCTGACGCTTCAAGCTTCCCGTCAGGTGGCATGCGTACTACCTTTGAAGCACGTGGTTATACCGCATGGGATCCCTCAAGTCCTGCATTCCTCATGAAAGGCGGCAAAGACCTGACTCTTTGTATTCCGACCGTGTTTATTTCCTATCATGGAGAAGCACTCGATGCCAAAACACCGCTGTTACGTTCCATGGAAGCTGTCAGCAAGTCAGCGATCAGACTGCTTGAAGTGCTTGGAGTAACCGGAGTGTCACGCGTCAAAACCTTTGCCGGCTGCGAGCAGGAATACTTCCTTATCGACAAAAAATTCTATACCGAGCGTCCTGACCTTGTTATGTGCGGACGTACACTGCTTGGCGCTCTTCCACCAAAAGGACAGCAGCTCGAAGACCATTATTTCGGATCGATTCCTGACCGTGTACTCGAATACATGCAGGATGTTGAACACGAGCTTTATCTGCTGGGTATTCCAGCGAAAACCCGTCATAATGAAGTTGCACCTCACCAGTTTGAAATTGCCCCTATTTTTGAAGAGGCAAATATCGCCGTCGACCACAATCTGCTCGTCATGGAAGTGATGAGAAAAGTTGCTGACAAAAAAGGATTTGCTCTCCTTCTCGCCGAAAAACCCTTTGCCGGTATCAACGGTTCAGGCAAGCACAACAATTGGTCCATCGGCACTGACACAGGTATTAACCTTCTTGATCCAGGTGACACACCTGAAAAGAATGTACAGTTCCTTGTTTTCCTAGTAGCCGTCCTTAAAGGAGTTTACAAAAGAGCTGATGTTTTGAGAATGTCAATAGCCAGCATGGGCAACGACCACCGTCTTGGTGCAAACGAAGCTCCACCGGCAGTTGTAACCGTATTCCTCGGTGAGTTGCTCGAAAGGGTACTCGATGCCATCGAAAGCGGCAAGGTTGACCTTAAAACAGAAAAACAGGTACTTAACCTTGGCCTTTCCCAGGTTCCAGTGGTTAACAAAGACTATACAGACCGTAACCGTACCTCACCGTTTGCATTCACAGGCAACAAGTTCGAGTTCAGAGCTGTAGGTTCTTCTCAGGCCGCATCTGTACCGAACATGGTGCTCAATACCCTGATGGCCGAAGCACTAGACGAGATATCTGAAGCAATTATAGCCAGACTCAAAGCAGGAAAGGAAAAAGAATCTGCAATTCTTGAAACTCTTCGCGAGCAGATTACCGCTACCAAGCCTATCCGTTATCAGGGAGACAACTACGCCGAAGCCCTTCAGCAGGCAGCAAAAGAAAGAGGTCTTCCAAACTTGAAGAACACACCACAGGCACTTCGTACACTGCTCAAAAAGGATGTACAGGACGTATTTGTCAAATATGGTGTACTAAGCGTCCAGGAGATCGATGCCCGCCTCAACATTCGTCTCGAACGCTATGTCAAAGGCATTGATATCGAAGCTCGTACTCTGCAGTTGATGTTGAAGACCTTTGTTATTCCCGATGTTTCCGAATACCAGGGCGATCTAGGCAATTCATTCAATAATCTCCTTTCTGCAGCAGATGCTATCGGTCTATCCGACAAAGCGCTCAAGAGTCAGGCAGATAACCTGAAATTGGTAGCCGAAAATCTTTCAACACTCATTGATATGACCGCAGAACTCGATGAAGCCGTTGAAAAAATCGAGTCATTTAAAACCGAGTTTGAAAAAGCCGACTACTGCGCAGACGAACTTCTTCCGTTCATGAACAGTGTGCGCGTTATAGCCGACCGTCTCGAACAGGTTGTCGACCGCAGTCGCTGGCAGCTTCCGACATATTCAGAAATGCTGTTTGAGCATTAATCCTGCAACACGATCAAACAAAAAAGGCCCCAGCAAGAGGGCCTTTTTTGTTGCAGATATGCGTGTGTTATCAGTCACTCTTTTAGTCCTGCAATACCCAGCAAAGCGCGAAGTATTCACAAATCTAAATTCGCACCAATTCGTTAAATTAGCATTGAGGATAGATCCCGTGTGTATTGTTTGCATGATTGGCCGTAACAAAACACCACAGAAGCCTTAAATCAACTTGATAAAAAATGCTGGTGAAAGTAAGAGGATGAATTGTATGTAGATTGCAAAAACACCCTATATCGGGTGTATGGGTGTTATTTAGTTCCTGGTTGTACAAATTGAAAAGCCTTCACAGTTTGTGTACTACTCAAAAATAGTCTTTTATGTGCGACAAGGATGTTCGTATTGCAAATTATGCTATTTTGGAGTATTTATACCATATATGTTTATTGGGTAAAGTGTTAAGCATTAAGCATGTGCATTTCCATATCTCTCATTTAACCTAAGCACTAGCAAAATGAAAAATATATTATTGACCCTCGTTGCTTTATGCCTGCTTACTTCCCCTGCATTGGCGGAATCACCTTATGTTAGCATATCGACAGGTATCGGATTACCAGAAAATTCAAACGTTACGGCGTTTGGTGATACTATATATGACGCGATAAAATACAAGGCAGGAGAACCGGTTATCGGTGCAATAGGTATCAAAGGAGACGATTATCGGCTTGAGGCTGCAGTAGGTCATCAGTCCAGTGATGCTGTTCCCGGCAACTTCGAGTCAGTACCTGTCCCATTTCCAAAGGTAGGGGTGTCGATGACCTCCTATATGGCAAACTATTACTGGGATATCATAGAAGATAAATCACTCTTAACGCCCTACATGACAGGAGGAATTGGTTTAGCGAGCCTAACGGTGGATGATGGACATTCTTCTGGCGCGACGGTATTCGCTTGGCAGGCCGGTGTCGGTGTAGCATTAAAAGCCTCTAAAATCGTATCCTTTGATCTTGGCTACCGTTACTTTAAACCGTCAAGGACGTCAAAGATTAATCTCTTAAATGTTGCTAAGCTTCCTCCTTCATTCACCAACGTATTAGTTGGAGTGAGGTTTAACTTCTAATAGGTAAGCGACGAAACATTCCAAAGCCCCGTTTTCGGGGCTTTTTTTGTGTTGTGTATTTCACTCCCCGATAATCTTGATGAGCACCCTCTTTTTTCTCATCCCATCGAACTCTCCATAAAAGATCTGTTCCCAAGGTCCAAAATGCAACCGCCCTTTCGTCACAGCCACAACAACCTCCCGTCCCATAATCTGCCGTTTATGATGCGCATCACCATTATCCTCTCCAGTCATGTTATGGCGATACCCGCTTACAGGCTCATGGGGGGCAAGCTGCTCAAGCCATCGTTTATAGTCATGCTTCAAACCCGACTCGTCATCATTGATAAAAACTGATGCCGTAATGTGCATAGCATTAATAAGACACAATCCTTCCTGAATACCGCTATCCTCAAGCGCCTCTTCAACGTCGCTCGTGATGTTGACAAAATCCATTCTTGCAGGAACCATCATCCAGAGTTCCTTGTGGTACGATTTCATTGTTTTATTCGTGATTAGTTGTTCAAAGCAGAACCTACGGAGAAGTAATGAAAATATTTTTATTGCAAACGTTAAGTTATCCCTTATTTTTAACATCCGGTTTCAGATTTCCCTTAAAAACAACCAATACCGACATGCCCGAGGTTTTTCACTATCCCATGACCTATCCCGCATGGTGGATGGATTCTTATTTTTTTGCTACCTGGTGTTTAGGCATGCTCTTTCTAAGTATTGGATGGGCAATATTTTTTCGATACGGCAAATTTTCCTACGGTGTAGATCTCGGATGCTTTTGGAAATCGACGTTACTGCTGGTACTTACAACCATATCCCTCGGCGGTCCAAATTACTATAATACTCGCTTTGTCGGAGAACACGGCCAGGATGGTGATGCCATAAAGATTTCCGCTGACAAACTGCTTTATCTTGACCGCAAAGGCAATCAAAAACAGTTGACACTAGCTCAAATTACATCTATTTATCAGGAAAAAATCACCTATAACCCACCTCCGAAAATCTTTATTGTAGCAGCAAAATCGCCAGTCAGAGACTCCGTCTTTGTAACGACAAACCTTCCAGGCTACAACAGTTTTATTGCAGACCTGTCCAAAAGAACCGGTATTGAGGCAAAGCTCCGATAGCATTTTTCAGGATATACAGCCATGCTTTTTTCCGGAGAACACACACTTTCTGGCCAACTTCTTCTGGTTGCTGAAATAGGCAATACCAATACCTCCTTTGCGATATTCAAGGGTGAAGAGTGTATTGACCTTCGCAAAGTACCATCAATAATTCTTTCCACTTCCGAACGTATCACAACCGAACTGGCCCCCATTCTCATGAAGTACCCGGCACTTCTTGATGCCGCCCTTTGCAGCGTTGTCCCTTCAGCAGGTTCATTACTCAACACTTGCCTTCGTCAAGAACTTAATGGCAAGGTGCTTGAAGTCACTTCATCCCTCCAACTGCCCTTTACGCTGAACTACGAATATCCCGATACCTTTG
>SZXZ01000087.1 GCA_005843835.1 Chlorobium sp. | reverse complement strand
ATACCGTAGCACGCATAACAGTACCTCCATTTTTGTTATACCACATGTTATAACAAAATATATCCATAGTCAATTGATTTTTCAGCCGCGATAATATCGATGAAACATTACAAGCAGAGGTATATCAAACATATCATGATTTCCTCCCATTTATCCACAACTCACCATCGATCTCAACCTAGAATCCCTGCTTCAACTATTTATACGCTACAATCATACAGGTAAACCCGATATTCAACCTAACTTCACCACAATCAAACTCTAAACTCAGCCCCGTAGGGGCGCCATCCCGGTAGCCTCGGGTAAAACCCTAACATCCCCATAGGTCAAGGTTTCCGTCCATGGTGGCCCCATATTTCAGGATGCGAGCGAGCAAGAAACGTGGCACTAGCTTTCCAGCACCCATCTTTTCTTCTGCCATCTTTCCGGAGATATTGAAGCCTCTGCAGATGTCCAGCAATAGCTAACGGTACTCCCTCATACAGCTCTCGCTTAAGGCTCATGACATCATTCTCAAAATCTTTTTCTCCCTGGTGTAGCCAAAGGTAATAGCTTTTTGTGCAGATCCCTGCCGCCTTACAGGATTTCGTGATATTCATACCGTGTTCAAGAAATCCAAGCAGCTGCATAATACTGGTTTTGCTGAGTTTCATAGAGAGGAATGTTCATTGGTATTCCAAAAAAAATTATCATTTTTTACACGAATACACGTAGTGGGTGACAATATATTTCGATTTTTATTCTTCAAAAAACCAATCGAAAAAAGAAAGTTGTTGTATTTTCGTAAAATACGAAGCTCGAAGGAAGGGAAAGCAATAGTAATAACCTAAATGTAGCATATATTTAATTTGTATAATTTCAACAAGTCCCCCGCTCAAAAGGAGTACTCAGAAAATTTCAAGGTTAACGTTAAAGAATGAAAGTTTGTAGTAATAAAACACCAATTTTCTGGATACTCATCTCCCTGACGGCACTGCTTTATAGTATTAACTTTAGTGTTAACGACATCTGGACGGAAAACGAAAGTTTTTATGCTGAATCCGTAAGAGAAATGGTTGCAAAGGGAAATTATCTAGACATTACCTATAATTACCTGCCCCGTTATAACAAACCCCCTCTAACCTACTGGCTTGAAGCACTGTCCACTGGCTTGTTCGGTATGAATGCATTTGCGATCAGGTTGCCGATTGTGATTCTTGCATTTTGGACATTACTTCTTGTCTGGTCAATAGGCCGAATGCTTTACGACGAAAAAACAGCTCTTCTTGCCTTTGCTATGCAAGCTGTCAGCATTCAGTATATTGGATGCAAACAATATGCTTCACCAGAAATCCCTCTTTCATTTTTCTTTACTCTATGCCTTTATTTCTTCCTTAAAGGACATCTTTACGGCAACACCCGTCATTACTATTTCGCTGCCGTCTCTCTTGGCTTAAGCGTATTAACCAAAGGCTACCCGTATGTCATAGTCATTGGAGGTATCATTATCCTCTATCTCCTGATCGATTCTGATTTTCGATGGAGAGGGTTCCGTGAAAAAGCGTTAAAGCTGAAACCTTTTGCTTTTATAGGAATTGTCTTCCTTATCGGTTTAAGCTGGATTGCCCTGATGTATGTTACCCATGGAAACAACTTCATCACTGTTCTCAACCAGGAAACTTTTGAGCGGGCACTCATAAAGAGGTCTAACGGCATTACTGATCTGTTTTATTATCCAGCCGTTCTCATGTGGGGGTTTTTCCCTTATTCCCTGTTCTTTGTGATTGCTTGTTGCCATTACATTATCAGCATGCGACGCATCAAAAATGTTGCCTATGCGTTTTCCTGGTTTCTGGTCATGCTCATTATATTTACTTCAGCAAATGGCAAATTGCCAACCTATTTTATTCAGGCTTATCCTGCACTCGCGCTTATTTCTGCTCATTTTATTACACGGTTCGAACCGGTAGGAAAATCTTCAGCCATAGTGTGGAACCTTTTATTTCTTCTTCCTGGCATTGCTGGTATTATTTTAGGCTCCGCAATTATTACAATTTTCAATCTCCCGACTTACTATCATCTGATTACGGCAGCCGCATTATTATTGATCGTGATTGCATCTCTACAGCAAAAACACAATTCTGGTCATGAACCTGCCCAATACGATATTCGCTATTTACAGCCGTATTTTGGCACCTTAAGCGCACTCCTGATATTTGTTATCGGTGTTCTTCCTCAACTTGAAGAATACCGGAAAGTCGATAGTATTGGAACGGTCATTAACCACAAACTCCAGATCCCTTCGGGCATTCCTCTCTACCTTCAGGATGATATGATCCATAATCTTCCTTTTTATGCTGAACGGAAAATTATTCCAAAATCAAATCCGTCGATAGTTCTTCTGCAGAAAAAACCGGTTCTCGGGTTGTTTCAATCAAAATACATCCCTGTCTCGGTCCATTCACAGGTCATATGGAATGGCCCACTTTACAAGAGAAAAAACGACGAATCTGACTTTTTTCTGTTTCTCGAAAGTCACCTCAACGCCAAAAAGGGAGATTTAAGTGCCTTTACCGATTACAGCCTGATATATATAAAATGATCAGCATTGTATTTTTTACAAGCAAAATTGAGTGAAGGAACCTTAACCGTCTCACTAAACTGTTCACCTTTTACTTGTATTTTGTTTGTTTGGTGGTTATCATTGGTATATATCGGTAAGTTTAATTTCTCAGGAATGTTCTTATGGACACAGCACGTGTTTTTCAATCAGGGAGAAGTCAGGCAGTTCGTTTGCCAAAGGAATACCGTTTGCCCGGCAAGGAAGTCTATGTTCGCCATTTTGGGAATGGTGTTTTGCTATTACCGGTTGATAAAACCTGGGCAACTTTGGAAGCCGCACTGCATGAATTCGAACAGGGGTTTCAATTGCAACGCAATCAACCAGTCGCGGAGGAGAGGGAGGATATGGCTTCATGAGCTATCTTCTTGATACCAATATTTGTATTTATATCATTAATTCCCGACGCGAAAAAGTGTTAGATCGGTTTCACCTACACAGTGTCGGCAGTATAGGGATATCAAGTGTTACAGCTTCAGAGTTGACTTTTGGCGTGATAAAAAGTGGTTCAGAACGCAACAAGCTGGCACTGGAGATGTTTATGGCACCTCTGGAAATTTTTCCATTTGATGCATCGGTTATTTGGCACTACGGAAAATTGCGTACCTTCTTAGAAAAGGAGGGCAGGCCCATTGGCGCACTTGATACAATGATTGCAGCTCACGCTATTTCGCTGAATGCAATTCTGGTAACAAACAATATTCGCGAATTCAGCAGGGTCGAAGGGTTGCATTATGAAAACTGGGCAGAATAATCTCCATTTCCAGCTCCACAGTCCCGTAATAGTGCCCGACACGTCCGATTCGTGTAATTTTATAATCATCGTGGGTTACAAAATAATCCATAAAGCCATTATAAATATACTGTTGCGGTTATTGCTGATTTATTTTCTAAAGGTGCCGAAACAGCCAATAAGCTCAATTTCTCTTCTAATTAGCCCCTGTTTCCAAGGAAAACGATCAATTATTAACCCTGACTGCAACATGCAGCCCCTCCAAGGCGCACCGTCTTGGTAGCTTAGGTCGACTGAGCATTCCGGGCATTCATTTGCATTGATGGCTGTCTTTTTTTTGTAATATAATGCACGGTTGTTACCTTTGTCTTCGGCTAACACGTTAGCTGTTATCACTGGTAGCTTTTTTGCTGTATTGCAAGTAATAATTGTGTCATTTAGAATGCTCGACGTTCAGAATTTAGGGTGGTATGCTGTCTATGTACGGTCTCGTCATGAAAAAAAAGTACATCAGTTGTTTCAGGAACAGGGGCTTACAAGTTTTTTGCCGCTGCTGGAAACCTGGAAGCAATGGAGCGACAGAAAGAAAAAAGTAAGTGATCCCTTGTTCAGGGGGTACGTGTTCGTCAATATCGATTTATTTAAGGACCGTATCAAAGTGCTTGATACTGAGGGTGTTGTGAAGTTTATCGGTATCGGGAGAAATCCCTCTGTCATTGGTGAAAAAGACATTGAGTGGCTCAAAAAGCTTGTGCGGGAACCTGAAGCAATTAATGGAACAGTTTCTTCACTGCCTGCCGGCCAGAAGGTAAGGGTGCTTGCCGGTCCGTTTAAGGATTTAGAGGGTGTAGTTGTAAAACAGGCCAGGGAAACACGGCTTGTTGTATTTTTCGACAGCATTATGCAGGGTGTCGAAGTCAGCATTTTTCCCGATTTGCTTGTACCGGTTAAGGGATCTGCTATGCCGCACAATGACGGGGTTGTGGAAGTCATAAAACCTTAGGGGAGGCTGTTTTTGGAACGAAAAGATCATGCTTCAGTTCGGGATATTTTCAGTTTGCCGGTTATTGTTGCAGCACTGGGATATTTTGTGGATATCTATGACTTGGTGCTGTTCAGCATTGTCCGGGTACCAAGTCTGAAGTCCTTTGGCCTTTCAGGGAAGGAGCTGATCGATTACGGAGTGTATCTGCTTAATATGCAGATGATTGGTATGCTTGTTGGCGGCATACTTTGGGGCTGGCTTGGTGATAAAAAAGGTCGCCTTAAAATCATGTTTGCTTCTATTCTGCTCTATTCTCTTGCAAACATCGCTAATGGTTTTGTCTCGTCTCTTCCGGCTTATGCACTCTTACGGTTTATAGCGGGTGTAGGACTTGCGGGGGAACTCGGGGCTGGTATTACCCTTGTTTCGGAGGTGCTGCATACCAGAATACGCGGTTACGGAACCATGCTTGTAGCTTCAATAGGGGTTTCAGGAGCGATTCTGGCTAATGTTGTAGCAAATACCTACGAGTGGCACAATGCTTTTTTTATTGGTGGTGGTCTTGGACTTCTGCTCCTTGCCGCCCGCGTAAAGGTTGCTGAGTCGGGTATGTTTAAGGCGATGGAGGAAAAAACAGGCGTTAGCCGAGGGAATATGTTTGCCTTGTTTACTGACCGGCACCGGTTTTTTCGTTACATAAACTCTATTATGATAGGGGTGCCGATATGGTTTGTGGTTGGTGTGCTTATTACATTTTCACCTGAGTTTGCTGTTGAGCTCCATACTACGGGACCGGTGTCGGCAGGAAACGCGGTTATGTATTGTTATCTCGGGCTTGTGTTTGGCGATCTTTCAAGCGGCCTCTTAAGCCAGCTTTTGCAGAGCAGGAAGAAGGTTATTTTATTGTTCATGCTCCTGACTGTCGGCGCGGTCGCGTTGTATTTTATGCAGGAAGGCAAAAGCCCTCAATTTTTTTACGCTGTCTGTGCAATTCTTGGGTTTGCCGGTGGTTACTGGGCTATTTTTGTGACTGTTGCCGCAGAACAATTTGGTACCAACTTACGAGCCACTGTTGCGACCACCGTACCGAATTTTGTTCGTGGCATGGTGCCTCCGATTACCATGATGTTCCAGTTCGGCAGGGGGTTCTTCGGCTTGGAATCAGCAGCTTTGATGGTTGGAAGTATTTGCATGATAGCTGCCTTATTTTCGCTAAGGGCGCTTGAAGAGACCTTCCACAAGGATCTTGATTATTACGAGGAATTTCTTTGAGCTAAGGGCGGGGTGCTCCCGCCGTATCTCAAAATTACTCTGGCATTTCCAATTTCAGGAATTTGCCAGTGTACGAATGTTCCATCTGTGCAATCTCCAGGGGGGTCCCTTCCGCAATTATTTTTCCGCCTTCATAGCCACCTTCAGGGCCGATATCGATAATCCAGTCACTGTTTTTGATGATATCAAGATTATGTTCGATGATAATAACGCTGTTGCCTTTGTCAACAAGCTTGCGCAAAACTTCGAGCAGGTGCTGGATATCCTGGAAGTGAAGTCCAGTGGTGGGCTCGTCAAGAATATAGAGGGTTTTTCCGGTTTGTATTTTGGCGAGTTCTGATGACAGCTTGATGCGTTGTGCTTCGCCGCCTGATAGCATTGGGGATGGCTGGCCAAGCTTGAGGTACCCGAGCCCGACGCTTTGCATGGTTGAAAGAATGCGGAGTATGCGTGGAAAATCGGTGAAGAATTCCGCTGCTTCTGAAATGCTCATTTCGAGCACATCAGCAATGGACTTGCCACGATATTTTACCAGCAAGGTTTCGCGGTTGTAGCGTTCCCCCTTGCAGTTTTCGCATTGAACATAGACATCAGGCAGAAAATTCATTTCAATTTTTCGGGTTCCTGCTCCCTGGCAAACTTCGCATCGCCCCCCTTTAACATTAAAACTGAATCGTCCGGCTTTATATCCCCTTATCTGTGCTTCTGGCAAGCGGGTAAAGAAGTCGCGGATAAAGGTGAATGCGCCAGTATAGGTTGCCGGGTTGGAGCGTGGCGTTCTTCCGATTGGTGACTGGTCGACGTTAACGACTTTGTCAATATGGCTGATACCTTCAATACTGTCGTATGGATAGGTAATCAGTTTGGAGCGGTAAAAATGGCGTGCCAGTATCGGAAAAAGTGTTTCGTTGATAATGGTTGATTTCCCTGATCCGCTTACGCCGGTAATGCTTACCAGCGAACGTAAAGGAATGGTGATGTCGATGTTTTGGAGGTTATTGCCACGGCATCCTTTTAAACGGAGGAATTGCTGCTCGTCGGATGGATTTTTTTCTTCTTTTTGGCAATAGACCTGCTGTGTTCCGCTGAGATATTTTGCTGTAAGTGATTCAGGATCAAGTGAGTTTGCAGGTCCTTGGGCAACTATTTCACCACCGTACACTCCTGCTCCAGGTCCGAGATCGATAATTTCATCAGCTTCGAGCATAGTATCCTTATCGTGCTCGACAACAAGGACGGTGTTCCCGAGATCTCGGAGACGTTTAAGCGAGGTTATAAGCTTGTGGTTGTCACGCTGGTGCAGTCCAATGCTTGGTTCATCGAGAACATAGAGCACTCCGCTCAGCTGTGATCCTAGCTGTGAAGCAAGTCGGATGCGCTGTGCTTCGCCGCCCGAAAGTGTTTGTGAGCTCCTGTCGAGGGAGAGGTAGCTAAGGCCGACATTCAAAAGAAATTCAAGCCGTTTGACGATTTCATGTAATATTGGAGTTGCGACAAGTTGCTCTTTTGTTGTCAGATGTTCAGGAAGAGCCTTGAAAAAAGCAAGGGCTTCTGGCAGAGGCCGCGATTCGGACTCGGCAATATTAAGGTCGTTTATTTTAACCAGAAGGCTCTCTTTGCGCAGTCGAGCACCTTTGCATTCCGGACAGGGTTGCCGGATCATGTAGCTTTCAGCCCATTCTCTTACTTTTGGTGTGCTGGCATTTTTTCTGATTTCTTCAATATAGGGCAGTGCACCCTGAAAGGGTTGAGGGTAAAGGGTATCGTGACCCGAGTAGCTGTAGCTGACATCAAAGGTCCGGGAACCTGATCCGTTAAGCAGAATATCCATAGCCTCTTGTGGTATATCTGCAATTGGTGTGTCAAGGGTGAAGTCGAATTCACGGGCTATGGCTTTTATGACTTGCCAGAGGTTTCGTTTTCCGGCTTTGCCGAATGGATCCAGCCCTCCTTCGTTGAGAGAAAGCGTTATATCAGGAACCATGAGTTCTCCTGAAAGCTGCATAAGCTCTCCGAGACCATTGCATTCCGGACATGCGCCGTAAGGGGAGTTGAAGCTGAAGTGGTTTGGTGCAAGCGTATCAACCGGGACAGACCCGTCTGAATACGCATAACGTGTGCTGAACGTCAACTCTTTCAGCTCACTGTCCACTGGATCACACATAACCGACGACTTGTGCTCTGACATGCTGATGGCAAGTTTAAGGGCCTGGTTCAAGCGTTCAGTAGAGTCAGGACCGATAACTAAACCGTCAACCACAAGTTCGATTGAGTGGCTTTTATAGCGCTCAATCTGCATGTTTTTTTCCATTTCACGGTACTTACCGTCAATGCGGACCTTCAGAAAGCCTTTGAGCAGTAACCGTTCAAAGAGCTCACGGTAGTGCCCCTTGCGTCCGGTTACCAGAGGCGAAAGAATCTGGATTTTCGTACCGGGCGGCAGAGAGAGAATGGTATTGACGATGCTTTCCTCGCTCTGCTGTTGCAGCATCTGTCCGGTTACGGGGTCGTAGCGTCTGCCGGCTTTGGCATAGAGCAGACGAATAAAGTCGTGAATTTCGGTTATTGTTCCTACCGTTGATCGGGGCGAACGGTTTGTGCTTTTTTGGTCAATAGAGATAACTGGCGAAAGTCCTTCGATATAATCAACATCAGGTCGTTCAATGCTGCCGATATATTGCCGGGCATAAGGTGAGAGAGTTTCCATAAACCTGCGTTGCCCTTCAGCATAAATGGTGTCGAAGGCAAGGCTTGATTTTCCTGAACCGGAAAGACCTGTAATGACCACGAATTTGTTGCGCGGAATGTCAAGAGAGATGTTTTTGAGATTGTGGACTCGTGCTCCCCTGATATTGATATGGCTGAATTCCATGTTTATTTTCTATGCCCTCTTTGGCGTCTGTTGAGTAATACCTGAATAAGAGATGTTTAGCTCAACCCTCAAAAGAAGGCTATGGTTTCTTTTTTTTGAAAAAAACTTTGTGAAAAAAGTTTCTGATTTATATTTGTGTCATCTGTCTGAAACCTGCCGTACTTGGTAAAATCGGATGGATATCATTTTTGACTCATAATAACGCAAACAATAAGCAACATTCAATATGGAAATTATTTACCAGAAGCAAGCCGAAAAAGGAAAACAGTGTCAGGATTGTCAGAGCTTCACTCAAAAAGCTGATGACAAATCAGCCGGTACATGTTTTGGCAAAGATGTTGCTGCCGAAGGCGGTTGCATGTTTTTTAAGAAAAAGGAAGCGCAGCAGTAAGCTTGTTCTTTTAGTAAGAGGTAATAATATAATGAATAAAGGCGGCCTAAACCGCCTTTATTCATTTATAAGAGCTATCAAGTATCTTGGAATGGGTTTCAGCCTCGTAGTGCAGCTCTTGCAGCGGCAAGACGCGCAATTGGCACTCTGTAAGGGCTGCATGAAACATAGTTAAGCCCTATCTGATGGCAGAACTCAACAGTAGAGGGATCCCCGCCGTGTTCGCCGCATATTCCAAGCTTAAGTTCGGGTTTAACTGCTCTTCCTTCTTTTGCTGAAATACTCATCAGCCTGCCGACACCATCTTTATCAATAGATTCAAACGGGTTGCGTGCAAAGATGTCTTGTTGCTGGTAAATTGGCAGGAACTGTCCTGAGTCATCACGGCTCATGCCGAGAGCCATCTGGGTCAGGTCGTTTGTGCCGTAGCTGAAGAAATCGGCAGCAGTGGCAATCTGGTCGGAGGTGATAGCAGCTCGTGGTACTTCGATCATAGTACCTACCAGGTATTTAACACCTGTTCCTAATTCTGCAATAACGCTTCTCGCTGTTTTGTGAATGATTTCGCTGGTGATCTCAAGCTCTTTAACGGTACTGATAAGCGGTACCATTATTTCAGGGACAACTTCAAGGCCTTCCTTTTTAAGCCGGCAGGCGGCCTCGATAATAGCCCGGACCTGCATCACGGTGATTTCGGGATGAAGGATACCGAGACGGCATCCACGGAGACCAAGCATGGGATTGAATTCATGATGATCACTTATGAGCCTGGTTACCACTTCAAAGGATTTGCCCATTTTTTGAGCAAGTACTTTAATTTCATCGTCTGTGTGCGGCAGGAATTCATGGAGAGGTGGATCAAGAAGTCTTATGGTTACAGGACGTGAGCCCATGGCTTTGAAGAGTCCATAAAAGTCGTCGCGCTGGTAGGGAAGTATTTTTTCAAGCGCTACTTTGCGACCTTCAATATCATCAGCTAAAATCATTTCGCGCATAGCGTCAATGCGCTCACCACCGAAGAACATGTGTTCGGTACGGCAGAGTCCTATGCCTTCTGCTCCAAACATAATGGCGATTTCAGCCTGATCTGGCTGATCGGCGTTCGTGCGAATGTTGAGTTTGCGGTATTTATCAGCCCATTCCATAAGCTGGTTATAAATAGGCCATGTCGGAGCATCTTCAGGTTTAAGGGTTTTATCGACCAGTACTTCAATGATTTCAGAGTTTTTTGTAGCTAACTTTCCGGAAATAACTTCCCCTGTGCTTCCGTCAATGGAAATGTAGTCTCCTTCATTGAGTACCGTGTCGTTGCCGTGAACCCGGATTTCTCCTTTGTGATAGTCGATATTGAGCATCCCGCATCCTACTACGCAGACTTTGCCCATCTGACGGGCCACCAGAGCGGCGTGGGAGGTCATACCTCCGCGTTCGGTGAGGATGCCTTCAGAGGCAGCCATTCCTTTGATGTCCTCCGGTGAAGTTTCGATACGGACAAGAATAACAGCTTCTCCGCGTTTACCTGCTTCATAGGCATCAACTGAATTAAAGTAGATTTTACCGGTTGCAGCTCCAGGGCCTGCATTAAGGCCTGTTGCAATGAGTCGGCCTCCTTCAATTGCAGCCTTTTTTTCTTTTAAGTCGAAGACAGGTCTGAGCAGTTGGTTAAGCTGTTCAGGTTCAATGCGAATCAAGGCCTCTTTTTCATCAATGAGTTTTTCATTGAACATGTCATAAGCGATTTTGACAGCAGCCATTCCTGTTCTTTTGCCAACCCTGCACTGCAGCATGAAAAGCTTGTTGTTTTCGATAGTGAACTCAATGTCCATCATATCGCGGTAGTGGTGTTCAAGAATCGAGCGGATATCTTCGAGCTGATTATAGATTTCAGGGTTTTCAGCCTTGAGTTGTTCGATTTTAAGAGGGGTTCTTGTTCCGGCTACAACATCCTCACCCTGAGCGTTCATGAGAAACTCGCCATAGAAGATGTTTGCACCTGTGGCAGCATCGCGGGTGAAGGCTACGCCTGTTCCGCAATCTTCGCCCATATTGCCGAAGACCATAGCCTGAACGTTACAGGCTGTACCCCAGTAACCAGGAATGTGGTTGAGCTTACGATAAACAATGGCCCTTTCGTTATTCCAACTGTTAAAGACCGCTCCTATGGCGCCTATAAGCTGCTCTTTAGGGTCTTCGGGAAATACTCTGCCGGTTTTTTCGAGAATGGCGGCTTTATATTTGGCAACAATATCCTGAAGGTCGTCTACGTTTAATTCAGTATCGAGCTTGATGCCGAGATCGTGTTTTTTTTGTTCAAGTATTTTTTCGAAAGGATCTATCTGTTTTTTATCCGTTGGCTTAAGATCGAGCACAACATCGCCATACATTTGTACAAAACGGCGGTAGCAGTCCCATGCAAATCGAGGGTTTCCTGATTTTCTTGCCAGTCCATCGACGGTTTTTTCGTTAAGGCCAAGATTGAGAATGGTGTCCATCATGCCGGGCATCGATGCCCTTGCTCCGGAACGAACAGAAACGAGCAACGGGTTTTCCGGGTCTCCAAACTTTTTGCCTAAGGCATCTTCAATCTGGAGAAGTGCATCCGGGATTTCCTGTTCGAAAAGATTTTTTGGGTAGTTTTTCTGGTTGTCGTAGTAGTAGGTACAGACTTCAGTTGAAATAGTGAATCCAGGAGGAACCGGCAGGCCGATATTGGCCATTTCAGCAAGGTTGGCGCCCTTGCCGCCAAGCAGGTTTTTCATGGAAGCATCCCCTTCAGCGGACCCTCCGGAGAAACTGTAGATGTACTGTTTACTGGTAACCTTTTCGTTGGTAATCTCAGATTTTGGCATGATTTTAAGAAGTAATAATTATTCTTACAAGATGAAAAAACATGAGCAGGCGATAAAAAAAGCAGAGGAAGTTGACTACTTTTACTTTAAACGAAAATTTAATAAAAAAAATTGCTGTAAAAACTACCTGAAAGGATATTTCATTTTGGTTTATAATGGGAATTGAGTTTGGAGTTATTTTTTTTCAGATTATAAGGCTAGCTGTTCCATACACTCTTACCTCAGTAGGTGCGACATTTTCTGAAAGGGGTGGTGTTGTTAATCTTGCTCTTGAGGGAATGATCCTGGTCGGTGCTTTTGGTGCGGCTTATGGTCAGTATCGAACAGGTTCTGCTTTTATAGGGATTCTTCTAGCTCTTTTTTGTGGACTTGGTGTAGCACTGCTTTTTGCATTCGTTACAGTTACCTTGAAGGCTGATCAGATTGTTGCAGGTATTGCCATCAATATTCTGGTTATGGGAGCAACGCGTTTCGGCCTGAGCCTGCTGTTTGGCAGTTCAATGAATTCGGATCGTATTGCAGGTATTGATGTTCCTTTCCTTTTTATGGATCCTTTGGTATATGTGGCTCTATTTTCAGTTATTGGCGGCCATGTATTGCTGTTTAAGACACCTTATGGACTCAGGCTTCGGGCAACCGGTGAAAGTGCTGAAACAGCCGACAGCGCAGGTGTCAATGTTGATACCATGCGGTATTCCGGTGTTCTGATTTCAGGAGCTATGGCAGCTCTTGCGGGTGCTTTTCTTGTGTTTCAGCAGCATACGTTTACTGATAATATGTCCGCCGGTCGTGGTTATATTGCCTTGGCCGCCATGATTATCGGTAAATGGACTCCCGCAGGAGCTGCACTGGCAAGTATAATGTTTGCCGCAACGGAATCTATGGAAATCTGGCTGCAGACAGGAATGATTCCTTCCCAGCTGGTGCAGTCGCTTCCTTATGTAATCACGCTTATTGTGCTCGCTGGATTTGTTGGCAAAGCCACGGCGCCTCGTGATGCAGGTATTCCTTTTGAGAAAAACCGCAAGTCAGAGTAGTCTCGGCAGGTCAAATTTTAGTATATCCAGGGGATAAATTTTTTAACCAAGTGCTTATATTCCGCATATTCCGGGTGTCGTTCGGTCAGCCATACTTCCTCCCGCGCAGCTTTGTAGCTGAAGAAGAGTACGCATAGAGCGGTCATAATAAGATGAGAAAGGCTTACTTGGAAAACTGCCCATCCAAACGAAGCAAAAAGAAAACAGCTGTAAAGAGGGTGGCGAACATAGGCATAAATTCCAGTTGTGACGAGTTGATTGTGATCGACAGGGTAGGGAAGCGGGGTTAAAGAGTGTTTGATTTTCTCCAACCCGAGTGTCAAGAAAATGGCGGCTATAATCCAGCTTATCGAAAGCACTGTCCATCTCAAGACAGTTAGCATTTTAAAAAGTTTAGAATCTGAACAAACAGGGTAGACTGGCAGAAAAATAAAGGTTATCAGGAGTACAAACTGAAGCACAACAAGGTGCTCTCCCTTTTTCCCCCATGGTAGTTTGCTTTTTGGAGAGGTAGTTTTATATATGGTTTTCATGTAAAAATTTGTTTATAAAACAACGTTTTTGTTGTTTTTTTATAGTTTTTTTCAATTTAAATATTTTTCATTTGAGGATGTTACTATGATTACTCCAAAAGGAACGCTTCTCTTGATTGTTGATGTACAGGGCAGGTTGGCACAGGGTGTTTTTAAGCCTGCTGATTTGGAAAAGAATATCAGTAAACTTATACGGGCTTGCTCAATCCTTGATGTCCCTGTTTTGGTGACGGAACAGTACCCGAAAGGTTTGGGCCATACTATCGACTCTCTGCGTGAGCTGTTACCTGACAATGTTCCTGTTGAAAAACTTTCCTTCAGTTGTTGTGGAAATGCAGAGTTTATGAGGCAGCTTCGTTCGTTCAACCGTAACGATATTCTTGTTGCCGGTATAGAGACACATGTCTGTGTTTACCAGACGGCTGTCGATTTAATTGAGTTTGGTTATACCGTTCATTTGGTTACCGATGCAGTTTCTTCCAGAACTGAAGAAAACAAGCAACTCGGAATTCGCTGTATTGAAAAAGCTGGAGCTTCACTGACCAGTAGTGAAATGGCTGTTTTTGAACTTCTGCATGTCGCAGAGGGAGATCGGTTTAAGGCAATTTCTAAAATTATAAAAGAGTAAGAGCCGTCTCAATAGAGTGCAGGTTATTTGCTGATACTGGACTTTAACATGGATTCGAGTATATCTCTCCCTTCAAAAATATCGGTTTCAATTTTCAGGTAATAAAAAGGAATAGAGGTAATGATGCGGATAAGATCGGGTTGCCCGAGAATTCTGAAATAGTCTTTTTCTGTAGTGATAAGGCTGAGTCCTTTTTTTTCAGCTTCGCGACGAACAGACTGCAGCTTTTTAATGGTATAGTTTTCATGGTCACGGAAAAATCTGTGTGCTTTGACGTTTACTCCCTTATCAGTTAGAATGTCAAGAAAGCTTTCAGGCCTCGCTATACCTGCAAAAGCAAGGGCGTTGATGTTTTTAGGTGAAGGCGCTTCGTCAGACGATGCAAAGGTGCCTGAAAAACAAACGAGCTCTCCCGTTTTTACACGAGCCTTTATTACCGGACGACCGAATTTTTCCACTTTCTTCAAAATCAGTGATGTTTTTTCTTCATCGGTGATTTTGTTGAGTATAATCAAGTCGGCCCTTGACAAATTTTTCACTGGTTCTCTTAACCGCCCTTCCGGAATCATTTTTGCTTTTATAAAAGGTTCTGCGGTATTGATAACGGCAATGTTCAGGTTTCTTTCAATAGCGCGGTGCTGGAAAGCATCGTCAAGGATGATAACTCCAGGCAGTCTTTTAGCAAAGTGATCGGTGATATAGGTTACTGCATCTTTTCTTTTTTCAGCGACTACAACAACAGCATCAGGGTTGTTCCATGCGAGCATGGTGGTTTCATCTCCAGCTTCTGTACTGCTCAGCATAATCTTTTGTCCATCTGAAACAAGCTGTACCCCTTTTGTTTTACGCTTGTACCCTCGCGATACAATTGCCGGTTTGCAGCCGATGGAAAGATAGTATTTGACCACCCAGTCAACGAGAGGGGTTTTTCCTGTTCCTCCTGCGGAAAGGTTCCCGATTGATACTACGGGAATCGGTGATTTCCATGCTTTAATAAACTGACGGTCGAAAAAGATATTGCGAATTTGTACGACTGATTGGTGCAAAAGTGCAAAAGGTCTAAGCGCTATGGAGAATGGGTTATGCATGGCCGAGAAGGTCTGAAAGTTTTTTTGTATAGATGCGCAGTTCTTCTTCGCTTATAAAGTCAGGGAGGTCTATGGTATGGAGCTTTACTGTTGTTTTGCTGAATGGTCTAGGTATTTCAAACTTGTCCCAACTTTTGAGTTTCCAGGCTTTGGTATAGTTGATTTCAGCAAAGATAAGCTGGTAGTTATTGGTTGAGGCTATTCGTAAGGTACCATATTTGAACTGATTCACTGGTCCTCGAGGTCCATCAGGGGTAAGAACGATTATCTGTTCTTTGCTGATTGCTTTCTGCATGGCAAGTTTAACTTCATCAGCACCCTTGGAGCTTGAACCCCTGATAAGGGTATAATCAAATTGTTCGAGGGCGTCGGAAAGAATACGTCCATCTTCAGAAAGGCTTACGACTGCTTGCAATTGTTTATCGGGAAGCAGCGACTTGGCAAGTAGCCAGCCGGCCACCATTTTTCCATGCCAGAACGTAAAGATAGCGCCTTTTTCGGTAAGCTGCTTTTTCAAGGTTGGTGGCGTCACTGATATCCTGAGGCTTGCGTAAAGAAGTTTTAGCGCAAAAGGGATGATGTAACGGGAAATCAGTGGTGAGAGAGCCATAGGGGTATAGGATATTAACCGATAGAGGTACTCTTTTGGTTACAGAAATAAATTAATTTTAATTATTTATTTTAGTCCTTTTGAAATTATATACTTGCAGTCAGCTGTCAAGACCGGTGTAATTTAACAAACCGTGTTGAAAAACCACAGGTTGAAATACGCTTGATCACTATACACAAGAGAACCATGAATATTTTGATTATAGGCAGCGGCGGGAGGGAGCATGCTATTGCTTGGGCTGCCGCAAGAAGTGAAGGGGTGGCAACTGTATTTGTTGCACCGGGTAACGGCGGAACTGCCTTGATGGGGGGAAAGGTTTGTAATGTACCTATACATGCTACGGCGTTGGATGAATTGCTTGTATTTGCACATGACAACCATATTGATTTGACTGTTGTGGGCTCAGAACAGCCGCTTGAGCTTGGTATTGTGGATCTTTTCCGTAATGCAGGCAGACAGGTTATCGGTCCCACTATGGCTGCAGCCCGTCTTGAGTCCAGCAAGGCTTTTTCTAAGGAGTTTATGGCTCGTCATGGTATTCCTACAGCTGGTTATAAGGTTTTTCGAGATATCCATGCTGCCGGCAGTTATATTGAGTTGCCTCAGACTGTTTATCCTCAGGTTATCAAGGCCAGCGGTTTATGTGCAGGAAAAGGGGTGTTCATCGCCCTGGATAAAAAGGAGGCATTGAAAGCTGTCAAGGAATTATTTGAAGATCGTATTTTCGGGAATGCGGCAGATGAGGTGGTTATAGAGGATTTCCTCTTTGGTCAGGAGGCCAGTGTTTTTGCGCTCACTGATGGTAAGGATTACAGGCTTTTCCTTCCTGCTCAGGATCATAAACGTATCGGAAATGGTGATACCGGAAAAAATACCGGCGGTATGGGTGCCTACGCTCCCGCACCCATCGTAACACTGGATGTAATGCAGAAGGTTGAAGAGAGAATTATCAGGCCGACTCTTGCGGGTATGGCTGAAGATGGATATCCATATACCGGTTTTTTGTATGTGGGGTTGATGATCGACAACGGCGAGCCTTATGTTGTTGAATACAATGCCCGTCTTGGTGATCCTGAAACTCAAGTAGTGCTTCCTCTTTTAAAAAGCGATTTTATTAGAGCCCTTCAGGCGAGTGTTGATGGTACGCTTGGTGAGGTGCCTTTTGAGATGCACAGGAAGTCGGCGACAACGGTTGTTATTGCTTCAGGAGGTTATCCTGATCATTATGAGACCGGGAAGACCATTGCTATGGATAATGAAGTTTTTGAAATGGAAGATTGTATGGTTTTTCATGCTGGAACATCCTATGATAGTGGCAAGTTGACTACGGCAGGCGGCAGGGTTTTTTCGGTTACGGCTCTTAGTGAAAATCTGAGAGACAGTATTGATCGTGCTTATTATGCCGTTGAAAAGATAGGGTTTGATGGTGCGTATTACAGAACAGATATAGGGGCTAAGGCTCTTTAATTTTCAGTTACGGGTTGTTCAATGAAACTATTCCGGCGTAAATTTGAAATTATTCAGGAGCAGGCGTTTCGGGAGTTGCCTTATGAATGTTGCGGGCTGCTGGTAGGGAAAAGAAATATTGATCATCGGGGTAATATTGAAAACATTGTATACGAAGTGGCCCCTTGCAGAAATTGTCTCTACCATGGAAAGGAGCAGGGCTTTGAGATTTCTCATAATGAGTATGTTGATGTCGAACGGGAAGCTAAACGAATTGGATATCAGATAATAGGATCATACCATTCACACATAAATTCCCCTGCAATTCCTTCGCTTCATGATGTTGATTTTGCCAGGTCAGGACATACCTTACTGATTATTTCTCTCGTGAATGCACAACCAAAGGAGGTCACGGCATGGTTGAGAAGGGAGTCGGGTGGGTTTCATCAGGAACAGATCAGGGTAGTAGAGTAGTTTGCCTTCTCTTATGGGGCACAAACTCTTTAAATATTTTGTACATTACTTTTTTTTAGAGCTTACCAAGTATTTAACTCCAAAATAACGTGCCAAAGCGGGAAGATATAAAGTCAATTTTAGTGATTGGGGCTGGTCCTATTGTCATCGGTCAGGCTTGTGAGTTTGATTATTCTGGCACTCAGGCCTGCAGGGCCCTTAAAGATGACGGGTACAGGGTTGTGTTGGTGAACAGCAATCCAGCTACCATTATGACTGATATAGAGTTTGCCGATGCAACCTATATTGAGCCGATCACACCTGAATATGTTCAAAAAATAATCGAACGTGAAAAGCCTGATGCCTTGCTGCCTACTATGGGTGGTCAGACCGCATTGAATATTGCAGTAAGTCTTGCTGAATCGGGTATACTTGAGCGTAACGGGGTTGAGCTTATAGGGGCTAAACTGCGTGCGATCAGGAAAGCTGAAAATCGGGAGTTTTTTAGTGCTGCCATGAAAAAAATCGGCCTTGAAATGGCTAAAGGTTATTTTGTGCGCAACGAAAAAGAGGCAAAAGAAGCGCTTGAGGAGATCGGTCTTCCGATTGTAATCAGGCCTTCGTTTACCCTTGGTGGCACAGGTGGGGGATTTGCCGAGACAAAAGCTGACTATTATGAAGCTGTACGAAGAGGGCTTGCTGAAAGCCCAATCAGTGAAGTGCTTGTTGAAGAGTGTCTGATTGGCTGGAAAGAGTTTGAGCTTGAGGTTATTCGTGATTTGGCTGATAATGTAATTATCGTATGCTCTATTGAGAATTTTGATCCTATGGGGGTGCATACGGGTGATTCTATTACTGTTGCTCCCGCCCAGACTTTGACGGATCGACAGTATCAAGAGCTTAGGGATGCTTCCATAAGAATCATCAGAGAGATTGGAGTTGAGACGGGCGGAAGCAATATCCAATTTGCCATCAATCCCGAGAATGGCAGGATTGTTGTGATTGAGATGAATCCCCGAGTATCACGCAGCTCTGCTTTGGCTTCCAAGGCAACTGGTTTTCCTATTGCAAAAGTAGCTGCAAAACTAGCAGTAGGCTATACGCTTGACGAAATTCTGAATGATATTACAAAAACTACTCCAGCCAGTTTTGAACCTGCCATTGATTATTGTGTTGTAAAAATTCCGCGTTGGGATTTTGAAAAGTTCAAGAACGTTGATGCCCGTCTCGGTGTGCAGATGAAGTCCGTTGGAGAGGTAATGGCATTCGGGCGAAATTTCAGGGAAGCATTGCAAAAATCGTTACGAGGTCTAGAAATAGGTCGAGCAGGACTTGGGTCGGACGGTAAGGATATTATGAATGTTCTTGATATGACTCAGCAGCAGAAAAAATTTGCAAAAGAGGATATTCTTGAAAAAATAAAGATTCCGAAAGCTGACCGGTTATTTTATCTCCGATACGCATTTCAAGCTGGAGCGACCATTGACGAGATTCATAAGTCAACTGGTATTGATCCATGGTTTCTCGATAATATTCTCCAGATAGTCGAGGTTGAAAATGAGCTTCGGGAACTGGCTGAAGCTCATTGAATGTGATGACCTATCTAACAAGGATTTTAGAGGAGAAACGACAGGAAATACAGGAACTGAAAAGAGGAAAACCTTCGCAGCGTTATGCTGAGTCGCATGGTTCTCTTGTTGCGACTCGTGATTTTACCGGTGCCCTCAAGCGTACTGCCGGAGGTTTGAGTCTTATTGCGGAAATCAAAAAAGCATCTCCGTCACGTGGTCTTATTGTACAGGATTTCGATCCTGTTACAATGGCTCGTTCTTATGGAGAGCTTGGAGCTGCAGCTTATTCAGTATTAACTGATCGTATGTTTTTTCAAGGGTCGAACGATTATCTTCAGATGGTAAGTCGTTCGTTTTCCCTGCCGGTACTTCGCAAGGATTTTATTATTGATGAATCCCAGATTTTTGAGTCACGGTTAATTGGTGCAGATGCAATTTTGTTAATTGTTGCAGCTCTTGATCCATGCCAGTTAAGCGATTACCTGCAATTGGCGCTGAGTATCGGTCTTCATGTACTTGTTGAAGTACATGACCACAAAGAGCTTGACAGAGCTCTTGAAAAAGGCGCACTGATTGTTGGTGTCAACAATCGCGATTTGAAAGACTTTTCCCTCAAACTTGAGACTTCTGTGATGCTTCGTCCGTATATTCCGTCGGATATCATTGCTGTTGCTGAGAGCGGCATGAAGACAGCTGCCGATATTGCCCTTATCGAGCAGGCATCATTTGATGCCGTGCTGATAGGTGAGGGGCTGCATATAAGTGCTGAACTTCGTGAAGTTACCTGGTCATAGCTTTTATTATTGATGCGGTTTTTACCGGATCAGCTGATTTGAAAAATGCTGTGCCCGCAATCAACGCATCTGCGCCAGCTGATACTACTGCCTGAGCATTCTCTTCTGTTATTCCACCGTCGATAGCAATGACCATTTGTGGGTTTAGTTCCATGCGCATCTTATGGAGCTGTTGAATTTTGCCAAGAGATGAAGGTATAAACTTCTGGCCTCCGAATCCGGGGTTAACGGTCATTAAAAGAACAAGATCAAGATCAGGTAAAATAGACTCAAGGGTAGAAACGGGAGTCGCCGGATTGATTGAGACGCCTGCTTTTACACCAAGGCTTTTGATAAACTGAATGGTTCGGTGCAGGTGTGGACAGGTTTCCTGATGAACAGTGATCTGGTGTGATCCGGCTTTAACAAAATCTTCAATGAAACGGTCTGGTGCTGCAATCATCAGATGGGTGTCAATAATTACCGGTGTGCATGCGGCAATAGCTTGCACAATAAATGGACCAAAGGTTATGTTGGGGACAAAGTTTCCATCCATGATATCGCAATGAATCCAGTCTGCTCCTGCTTTTTCGGCTATTTCCAACGAGTGCTTGAGGTTGGTGAAGTCCGCAGAAAGAATTGAAGGAGCAAGAAGCGTTGAAGGTGCAGGCATAGTGATACTTCCTTGAGCGTGAAAAAAATATTATTGTAACTCTGCTGGGCAAATAATTAAAAAGCTTCGCCAATTCCAAAATTGAATGTACAGTCATTCAGTTTCCAAGTTGTTATACGCCATGCTTTTGGTTCAGTGGGGTCACGCAGTTTATAGGCAAAATCGAAACGGAATGGCCCGATAGGAGATCCTATCCGCAAACCGATTCCTGCGTCCCAGGCGTAGTTGTTAATCATGGATTCCGGAGTAAAGGCATAAGGCCCGTTTCTGTCCCATATATTACCAATATCTGAAAAGAAGGTTATTCCAGAGGGTTGGCGGAAAAGCTTGAATAATTTCAGCCTGTATTCCAGATTAAGTTCAAGTTTTATGTCAGCGCCAAAATTGGCCGCAGCATTACTTGCACTGTTGGAGGGGCCAAGCGTGTTGAATAGCCATCCTCTCATGCTGTTTGAACCACCGGCAAAGAATCGGCGTTCTTGTGGAGTCGTTTCAGCTTTGCCCCATGGGGCCATCCATCCTATATCACCTCGAGCAGCAATTTGACTTTGAGGTGAAAGAGTTTGAATATAGCTCAACCCGGGTTCGGCTTTTATGTACTGAGTATAGGTTGTTCCAAATATTTGGGGCTCTTTATCGGTGAACCCGTTATATGTTTTAGTATCGACGTACTTGTCGATCAGCCATGGAATGGCTCCGCATGCTTCAAGAAGCAGGTCAAAATTCCAGATATTTTTTTCTGTAAGAGTAGTTTTGCGGTTATTGTAATTGTAGCGAAGTCGGAAAGTCTGGTCAATATGGGTTTTGAGCAGGCTGTCGAGACCTGCCTGGATTGCAGAGTCATTCGATGGGTCTATACCGATATTTTTAGCAAGACTTGTTTTGAAAAGCTGTTTGAACCCCCTGAGGGAGTCGTTTTTAACTAATTCGAATTCAAAAAAATCAAAATTCAATCGAGAAGACGGACTCATTTTAGCGTTGTAGCTTCCTCGTATAAGTCCGTTCTGGGTCGATAACAGCACAGGCTGTATGGTACTTGCGTATTCTGTTGTAACAGAATAGGAGTTGCCGGGTTTTTTAAGAACCGGCATGATAAGGCTGCTTTTTAAATTGAATTCGTAGGGAATAATTTTAGCGTATTGGGAGGGGTCAAGGTTTTCAAGGACACTGTTGAAGTTGCCTACTTGGGTACCGAATTCTGTCGACGTATGGAATTGTTCTGCTCCCCCTAAAAGATTTTTATTTTCATAAGCCAGTGATGTGGCAAAAAAGAGTGACCCATAACGATTGTCGACCAGTAACTTTGGTTCAATCTGGTGTCTTGGTGCTGTTTCGAGATGTACAGTGGTGTATAGTTGGCCAGACCGAACGGAGTCAGGGCTGATGTAAATCGTTGAAAAAATATTTGTTGTTCCAAAATTTTGAAGGGTACGCTGTTCAAGATTCTGGCGAATCACTTTTCCAGGACGAAATTCAATAGCCGATACAATAAGGTCGGGAGATACTTTTTGTTTGCCAATTATTTTGCCGGTTATTCCATCTTGTATAAAGTTTTTTTCACCCGGTCTGGTATCGCTTTTTAAGGGGTTGTGGACTATGGCGTGAACAGGTCCATATTTAAGTTGTTGCGGTAAGCTGAGCTTGAACAGAAGTCCAGCCCGATTTCCAACGGTATCCACCTTGATGCGGATACTGTCCTCATGAAAAAAGGCAAATCCCTCTTCTTTGAAAAATGAGATTGTCCGGTTTCTTTCATCAATCAAGCGTTCAACAGAAAAAATATCACTGACTTTGAGGCGTTTGTGATCGAGATAGCGAGCTTTTAGCTCTCTGGAAATTTTTTCAAGACCTTCATATTTAAGCGAATCAATTCTGGATGGTTCATTTTCGCGGATGCGAATGTTTAGATCCAGTTTTTTTCTGTTTGCTTTGAAGACAAGCCCATGGTCTACGTTTGCAAAAAAGTAACCCTTATAGGTATAAAGTTTTTTAATGAGGAAAAGGTCTTTTTCTAACTCTTCAGGGTTAAAAGGTTTTATAGCTCCGCCAAAGAGACCGAGTCCAAGAAAAGTTTTGTGTTCGCTTGTGGCGATTACTTGCAGGAGTTCCTCGTTGCTGATCGATTTATTGCCGCTGAAGCTGATCTTTTCTACATAAGGAGATTGTTGTGACTGGATGTCACCGGTGTTGGTTGACTGGCCATAAACCTGAATGGCACAGAGCAAAAAAAGGGCAATAAGATGTAATGCTTTTGCCCTTAAAGTGGAGGTATTTCTTAAAAAAAAAACACTGAACCTTGTCCCGTTATCCTAAGTTAATGGTTCTTCGTCGCTGTAGCCAAAGTCTTCGTCAGTAGGGTAGTCAGGCCATATCTCGTCGAGACTTTCATACATATCATCGCTTTCAGGAAGATCATACAGATTGTCGATGACCTGTTGCGGTGCTCCGGTTCTGTTTGCGTAATTAATCAATTCATCTTTTGTGACAGGCCACGGAGCGTCGGCTATATAACGGGCAAGATCTAAATTCCAATACATACTTCGTTTATTGATTTATTCAGTTTAAGAGTTATTGCCTTCTTGTTCAGGTGAAGTCTTTTGTATAGTGATGAA
Organism: Chlorobium sp.; assembly: GCA_005843835.1. GTDB lineage: Bacteria > Bacteroidota > Chlorobiia > Chlorobiales > Chlorobiaceae > Chlorobium. The sequence goes on along the minus strand of SZXZ01000087.1, from coordinate 59,148 downwards.
CTTGTCTGGATTATTTTCATCAAAGAAATATGCAGTCGGATTGACAATCACATTGTTTTTGTGTACTTCGTAATGCATATGCGGGCCGGTTGATACACCGGTGTTTCCTGAAAGAGCAATAATGTCCCCGCGTTTTATCTTCTGCCCTTGACGAACGAGCGATTTTGAGAGATGGGCATAGATTGTTTTAAAACCATAGCCGTGATTTACAGTAATTTTTTGCCCATATCCTTTGTCATACCCTGAAAAAGCAACAATCCCGTCTCCTGTTGACTGCACTCTTGTACCTTCGGGTACTGAAAAATCGATTCCAGAGTGAAAAAGCGGAACATGGTAAACAGGGTGAACCCTTATACCGTAAATGCTGGTAATCTTTCCGCCAGTTGGTCTGATATTGGGAATACTTGAAAAATAAGAGGTTGGGTTGGGGTTGTCTGCGAGTTCTCCTTTATCAAGAGTATTATCTTGTTGCAGATCAATCTGCCTGATCAACTGCTCTATCATTTGTTCTGTACTTGCCAGTAACCCTTCAGTTGTTGAAGCCGTTGAGATATTTTCCTGTGTATCGGAAGGCAGGGTTTCTTTAGCAAATATAGTTGATGGTACTACTATAAGAGAGGTGATGAAGATACAAGAGAATACCAACTCTTTCAAAAACATGCGCGGGGGAAAAAATATTTTTCCTTTTCTGCAGTATTCGCATACAGTTATAAACTTTTTTCGTGAAAACATGCAGCACTCGGGTTGATTGCCTGATCAGGGAAGTCGCGATCGAAGGTCAAATATAAAAAAACTTTATTTTATAAGTCAAAGATTAGTGAGCTTCATACCAGTTTTTTCCAAAGCCGGTAACTACCTCAACTGGTACGGTTTTTAGTCCGCATGTTATTGCTGCCTCTATCATTGCCTTTTCTATTAATGCTGAAAGAGGCTTTTTTTCTTCATCGGTGGTCTCAAAGAGCAGTTCGTCATGCACCTGCAGAAGCATGATGGATTTCATTTTCTCTACACGCATACGCTGACTGCAGAGAATCATTGCATACTTTATGATATCGGCTGCCGTGCCCTGGATCGGGGTATTTGTGGCTGCTCTTTCAGCAGCTTTTCTGAGGTTTGCATTTCTGCTGTTGAGGTCCGGAATATAACGTCGACGCCCGAGAAGGGTTGAGACATAGCCATTATTTTTGCCCGTTACTATAATGGCCTGCAGAGCTGCGAACAAGCCCGGGTACTTTGAAGTGTATGTGTCGATTATAGTTTTTGCTTCTTTTTGAGTGATGTTAAGCCTTTTTGAGAGGCCAAAAGGCATAATCCCATACAGAACCCCAAAATTTACCTCTTTTGCCTTGCGACGCATATCGCTGTTGATTTCATCTGTGCCAAAAATCACCTTTGCAGTAGCTGCGTGTATGTCTTCGTGGTTTATGAATGCGTTTAGAAGCTGGGGATCACCTGATATTTCAGCGGCAATCCGTAGTTCAATTTGTGAATAATCTGCGGAGAGAAGCCATTTTTCAGGTGATGACGGTATGAATGCTTTGCGAATCTCTTTTCCAAGAGAGGAGCGTATAGGTATATTTTGAAGGTTCGGTTTTGAGGATGAGAGCCGCCCTGTTGCTGTGATGTGCTGATTAAAAGAGGTATGCAGTCTGCCAGTCTTAGGATTAACAATTTTAGGCAACGCATCAATGTAGGTGGTTTTGAGTTTCTGCAGACTTCTGTATTCGAGGAGGTCACTTGCAACAGGGTGAAGCGGAGCAAGCTCTTCAAGCACTTCAACATTTGTTGAGAATCCTGTTTTTGTAGTTTTCTTTGTTGGGAGTGCAAGTACACTGAAAAGGATATGCGCAAGCTGCTTTGGTGAATCGATATTGAATGTGGAGCCAGTGGCGCTATATATCTTCTCTGTCAAAAGTATGAGCTCTTCCCGGGCTTTTTCAGAAGCGATTTCAAGATGTGCCGAATCAATGCAAATGCCTTCATACTCCATTGCCGCTAAAACTTCAACAAGGGGAAATTCTATGTTTTCGCAAAGCCAGAGGAGCTCTTTTTCTTGTGCAAGTTTTTTAAGGAACATATCCTCAAGTTGAAAAGCCAGATCCGCATCTTGACATCCATAGTTTGATAATTTTTCCGGTTCAATGTCGAAAATATGCAGCTTTGTTTTTCCTGTCTTTATAAGTTCATCATATGTGGTAGTTCGATAATTGAGGTGACGTGCAGCAAGATCATCAAGATTGTGTTTTTCATCTGGATCCAGTACATAGCTTGCAATCATAGTATCAAATCCAACAGGCGAGAGTTCTATACCATATTTTTTGAGAACCAGAATGTCGTACTTTAAGTTTTGCCCGGTTTTGTGTATAGATGGATTTTCTAGAACTCCTTTGAGCATTGCAAGTGTACTGTCTCTATTGAGTGCGTTTTCGGCAAAAGAGACAAAACGGGCTTTTCCAGTTTCAATGGAAAACGACATTCCTGCAAGTTCAGCATCAAAGGTGTTCAGACTTGTTGTTTCAGTATCTACAGCAACCCTTTTTGTATGTTGTAGCGATTGTACAAGATCTTTCAGTTTTTCTGTTGTATCGACTAAGGCATAATCCGTACCATTTTGAGGTGCAGGAAGCTCAAGCTGCTTTTCTTGTGGAGATGCGACCGGGCTTTCATTTTCTTGAACTTCTTCGAACGGGTATTGTACTGCTTCACCGAAAACAGAGGGGATTCTTGATATAATGGTTTTAAGTCCAAGCCTTTGCAGTAAAGGAATAAGTCTTGTCTGATCAGGCACCCCACAGGCCAGTTCTTTGAGGGTAACGTCTATCCTAAGGTCAGTGCGAATTGTTACCAGCTGGGTAATCAGGTCAAGTTGTGGCTGAAATTCCTCGAGGCTTTTTCGGCTTTTTGGTGAAATCTCGCCTAAATGGGTATAGATATTCTGCAGAGAGCCATACTTCGAGAGAAGTGCTGAAGCTGTCTTGGGTCCTATACCTTTTGCTCCCGGGATATTATCTGAAGTATCGCCGGTCAAGGTCAGGAACTGGGTGAAAAGTTCAGGCAGAACTCCAAACTGTTCGGCAATTTCTTTCTCGCCGAGCAGTTCCAGTTCATTCTGGTTCTTACCGGGTTTGAGGATTTTTATACCATCATGAACAAGCTGTGAAAGATCCTTGTCCGGCGTGACAATATAAACCTGGCATATGTGTTCAAATTTCCGTGAAGCTGTGCCGATAAGATCGTCCGCCTCATAACCGGGAGTTTTGATAAGAGGAATATCCAGTGCCTCCAGAAGTTCAAAAACAGCGTCAAGCTGGATGATGAGATCCTCAGGCGGAGCTTGACGATTGGCTTTATAAGCCGGATAAAGATCATGTCGAAAGGTTTTTTCCTTGCTATCGAATACAGCTGCGAGGTATTGTGGCTTATAGGTTTCAAAGATTTTAAAGAGTGCTACTGCAAATCCGTAAATTGCACCTGTCGGCATTCCATCACGACTCGTCATGCCTGCTCTTTGCAAAGCATAAAAAGCACGGTAAATAATTGCCATGCCATCGATAAGAAAAAGGGCTGGCTTTACTTGTGGAGGTGCTGTCAGTGCAACTTGCATAACCTGGTCTAAGGGGGGGAAGAAATCCAGTTGTTTATTGTTCATTATGCGACCACCCCATAACTACCCAATACTTTTACCATGGTAGCGAATTCCCTGAGATGGTAGAGTGCGTTATGAATATTCGGGTCATGCTCATGACCTATAAAATCTACATAAAAAAGGTACTCAAACGCTTTTTTTCTGAATGGCCTCGACTCAATTTTTGTGAGGTCAATGTCACGCATGGCAAAGGTTGCCAATGCCTTAAAAAGTGAACCTTGTTCATTGGGCAGCGAGAACGCGATAGAGGTTTTATGCTGTGAGGTATTCAGATTAGCTATACGTTTCAGGGGATCTTTTTTTTCATCGTGCGCAATGCAGAAAAACCGGGTAATGTTCCATTCTTCATCAGCAAGATTTTCTTGCAGGATCTCAAGTCCATAGAGTTCTCCAGCTCTTTTTGATGCTATGGCTAGTTTTGAAGGATCTTTTTCGGCTGCAATCATTTTTGCACTGCCAGCAGTATCGTAAGCAACTTCAGGTTTGAGATTTTTGTGGGTTCCAAAAAAATTGCGGCATTGGGACAGTGCCTGAGGATGAGAAAGTACTTTTTTTGCAAGCTGGATAGTCGATCCTTTTATGCCCAGAAGACAGTGCTCAACTTTGACAAAAGTTTCGGCCACAATGGTTACCGGATGCTGGAGCAGTAGGTCGTAGTTTTGATGTATGCTTCCTCCAAGAGAATTTTCTATTGGCACTACTGCATTATCGACCTCATGGTTTTCAACAGCGGCAAAGACCTCTTCAAAAGATTCGAACGGTTTTGGCTGACCGATTCTTAGCGCGGCAATCTCACTATAAGCCCCGGGTTCCCCCTGAAAGGCGGTCATCAAGTTTGTCATTGTTTTTTCTTGTTAGTAACTTGTACGAATGCCGGTGGTTTTGATTTTATTTAAAGAAAATAAATCTATTATCATAGGCGGGGTTCATCGGGATTAATAAATCAGCAGTTTTTTATTATGTCAGGACACAGCAAATGGGCGACCATTAAAAGAAAAAAAGCGGTAACCGATCAGAAAAGAGGCAGTTTATTCACCAAACTGGTGAAGGAAATAACAATAGCTGCAAAAATGGGCGGAGGGGACCCATCAGGAAATCCTCGTCTAAGGCTTGCTATCGATACTGCCAGGGATAATTCTATGCCCATGGACAATATTTCACGTGCCGTCAAAAAAGGCACAGGAGAACTCGAGGGAGTTACATATGACGAGATTACCTATGAAGGGTATGGCCCTGCAGGGATAGCACTGATCATTGAGACGGCAACGGACAATCGCAACAGAACGGTTGCAGATATTCGTCACATTATGAGTCGTAACAATGGTTCTCTTGGTGAAAGCGGCAGTGTGAACTGGATGTTCCAGCGCAAGGGCTGTCTTGATGTTCCAAGGTCTGCTGTTGGAGAAGAGCACCTTATGGAAATATTGCTGGATGCAGGTCTTGAAGATCTTGGCGTTGATGATGAAAATTATTTTACCGTCATAAGCGATGTCAAGGATCTCGAAAGGGTAAAAAAAGTACTTGATGACTCCGGAATCAAGTATGAGAATGCAAAAAGTGATCTTATACCAGAAAACTATATAGAACTTGAAGCTGAGGATGCCCGCAAAGTGATCAAATTAATTGATGCGCTCGAAAGTAATGATGATGTGCTTGCGGTATATAGCAATATGGAGATCAGTGAGAGTGCAATGAGCAGTTTAAACGAATAAAGGATGGTTGTTCTCGGGGTTGACCCCGGAAGCCTTAATACTGGTTACGGTGTGATTCGTCAGGATACCGGGACGTTTTCTGTACTGGTATGCGGTGTAATCCGTCTTCATTCCCGTCAAAGCCATGCTGAGCGGATAGGTGAAATATATCGTGAACTTGCAGCGGTTATTGATGAGTATCGGCCAGATCGAGTGGTTCTGGAAACCGCTTTTTTAAGCAGAAATGTTCAGTCTGCCCTTAAGCTTGGTCAGGTTCGTGGTGCTGTTATTGCGTTAGCGATGAACTGGAATCTTGGTTTGCGCGAGTATGCTCCTCGTGAAGTTAAATCAGCGGTGACAGGAAGGGGAGCTGCAAGCAAGGAACAGGTTGCTTATATGGTTACAAAAATGCTTTCTCTTGCCGAGCCCCCTAAACCTTTTGATGTTACCGATGCACTCGCCATAGCAATGTGTGATCTGTTGAGAGGTGACAGCCGGGAGTCTTTTTTTTCAAATGAACGTGCAGGATCAGGTGGCAATAGTTGGAATCAGTTTATTGCTGCGTCACCCCATAAAGTTATCCGGTAATATCTAGTAACGATATTTTAATTGCCTGAGCTGAAAGAGGTGCTATTACTCAATAATAAAACCTAAGCTGTGGAAGGTCGTATTTTTAATTTGCCGAATTCTCTTAGTTTTCTGAGAATAATACTGATACCTTGGTTTATTTATTTTTTTCATACGGGCCACATCGAAACAGCCATTATCATTATGATTGTAGCGCTGTTAACAGACTGGTTTGATGGTAAGGCAGCCCGCTGGACTAATGATGTCTCCGAAATGGGAAAAATTCTTGATCCACTTGCGGATAAACTTTGTCTTGCAAGTGTGGCTTTGTATTTTCTTTGGATTGGCCAGCTTCCCTTATGGTTTGTACTTTTTGCTATTCTAAGAGATACACTTATTTTTATCGGCGCTGCGTATGTAAGATTTCGCCATTCAGTTGTAACAACATCTCTCTGGCCAGGAAAGTGGGCGGTTGGTTTTGTTTCCATGATGTTTATTGCCATGGTTTGGCCTCATCCCTTTTTTCAGCGCTATCCTGTTAAGGAATTCTTTTTATACCTTTCCTCCATCATGCTTGTCTACTCTTTTTCTCAATATTGTGTAAGGTTTTACCGAATTCATAAGGGATTGGACTACTCCGCCTAATTCTCAAAAAAAGTTAAGGCTGGATCAAAAAAACAGCGGATTATTGCCATGCAGTCTGCATTGAACTACCCTTATTACGGTAGATCAATTTATGACGTACAGGTATTGATAACTTTTCATGAAATAAACAAACACTGAGGCAGATATGCCGTAAGTCGCGTATATACATATATATACGTTACGTTAACAAGCTATAATCAATACATTGGAGAATGTTGATAACTTGTTGGTAAAATGTGGGAAGGCATGAATAAAGGCCCTGTTTTTGTGGATAGGGCCTTTATTTTATAAGAATAACTTTTATTTGTTTTTCGATGCAACGGTAGCCATCAGTGATGCTTCGCAGACAAGTTCTCCGCGGACATATGCTTTTGCATCAAATTGACAGACAGTTCTGCGTTTGTTGGTTATAATGGCTTCAATGACAAGTGTGTCGCCGGGAAGTACGGGTTTACGGAAGCGAGCCTTGTCGATACCCATGAAGTATACAACACTCTCCTTGATTTTATCATTGCCGTTGAGCATCATGATGCCTCCGGTCTGGGCCATGGCTTCAAGTATGAGAACGCCGGGCATTATGGGATTTCCTGGAAAATGTCCCTGAAAGAAAGGCTCGTTCATGGTGACGTTTTTGATCGAAACAATTTTTTCGTCAAGCTTGAATTCAACAATTTTGTCTATTAAAAGGAAGGGGTACCGGTGAGGGAGAATGTTCAAAATAGCGTTGATATCAAAAATAACGCCTGCTTTCTTTTCATGCTGGAATTGTCTGGCTAGTTTGTTGCGGTCAGCATACTTTTTTAGCTGCTTGACAAATTCTACATTTGAAGCATGACCTGGTCGGGCAGCAAGTACCTGTGCTTTTATTGGCATGCCAAGCAGGGCGATGTCTCCGAGAAGGTCAAGCAGTTTATGACGTGCAGGTTCGTTTTTAAATCGCAGTTCACGGTTATTGAGAATGCCGTTTTTACCGAGAACCAGATGCTCGCTTAAAATACCAAGCTTTTTTCCAAGTGTGTCAAGCTCCTCTTGTTCCATGGCTTTGTCGATTATGACAATGGCATTGTCAATATCGCCACCCTTGATGATACCCTGATTTGCAAGTGCTTCGACTTCACTGAGAAAGCAGAATGTTCTGGAAGGGGAAAAATCCTTGACAAATTCAGTATCAAGATTAAAAAGACCTGAATGCTGTGAGCCTAATGCCGGATTTTTGTAATCCACCATGACAGTTATTCTAAAGTCGTCCAGTGGCAGGGCAACAATATCAACACTGTTGTCAGCATCATGGTATTCGATGGTTTCATCAATGACAAGATAATTTTTTGGTTCTTCCTGTTCCTGGAAACCGGCGTTCAGCAGTGCTTCGGCAAATGGATGCGAACTCCCGTCCATGACCGGAGGTTCAGGTCCGCTCATTTCAATGCGGCAGTTATCGATCTGTAGACCGTAAAGAGCACCTAGCACATGCTCAGTGGTATGAACTTTCACTTCGTTGAACGCGATTGTTGTACCTCGCAAAACATCAACGACATTATCAATCAGAGCTGGTATTTCAGGACTGTTTTCTATATCTGTCCGGACAAAACGGTAACCGTAATTGACCGGAGCGGGTTTAAAAGTGATCATGCACTCTTTACCGGTGTGCAGTCCTTTACCCCAAAGGGAAACTTCTTTTTGAAGTGTGCGCTGATGAATGAGCATAGTATAATCGTTACTCCTGCCTGAAAAAGCTGCGCAGGAAATGAATTTGAATTGAAATGACGAAAAGCCCTAAACGTTGAAGATAATAAAGAACAATATCCGGTTCAAATCGGACCCGATAGTCGTTATATGTGGAGATTGCCTATAACACTGTCTGACTGGAAAAGTGTTTTATGGCTTTTTCAAGAAGGAGTGTATGAGTATTGTCATTGCCTGCGATAATGCTGTGTCCTTTGAAAACGTCAGGATCTCCTGTAAAGTTGGTGGCCTTTCCTCCTGCCTCTCTGACAAGCAGGACACCAGCTGCAAAATCCCATGGAAAAAGCTTGTATTCCCAAAAACCGTCAAATCGCCCACAGGCAGTATAGGCAAGATCAATTGCAGCAGACCCTGCACGCCTGATGCCGGCAGATTCATGAATAACATCTTTCAGCATACCTATATAAGAGTCCATGTAGTGGTATTCTTTGAATGGCAGTCCTGTAGCCATGAGATAACTTTCTTTATCTGAGCGGTCTGATATGGTGATTTGCTTTCCGTTCAAATAAGCGCCTTGTCCCCGTTCAGCAGTGAAAAGTTCTTGAAGAACTGGTTGAAACACAACAGCAGTGAGCAGTTCATTGTTGTCATCCTTCAGAGCAATGCTTATTGAAAAAACGGGAAAGGAGTGGATAAAATTGAGGGTACCATCAAGAGGATCGACAATCCAGGTTCTGCCTGAAGCACCGTTTATTATGGTGCCTTCCTCACAGAGCATACTGTCTTCTGGAAAATTATCTGTAATAATCGAGCTGATGGCAGCTTCACATGCTTTATCAACGTCGGTAACGAAATCTTTAAAATCTTTTACGTTGATTTCAGTTTGAGAGAGTTCCCCAAATTTATCAAGGGTTATAGCTCCTGCAGCCTGAGCTGCCTTGATTGCTGTCTGGAGTTCTTTGCTTATTATTTTCATGTTAATCTGCACATATGAGTTTCATAATCGCGATCAATATAACATTTAAGCTCATTCTTTTATTTCATGGCTTCTAGTGGAACGCACAAACCGTTTATTTTGGTACTTTTGATGTTGGATGGGGAATTATCCGTTCCATCTATCTGTTTGTTAGTTAAATTGATAGGGTTGGTTGCTAATTATATAAAAGACAGTTTTTATGAAACTCAATATTCCAAAGCTTGCAATCTGTATAGGGCTTTGTTTTGTATTTGCTTATGCAGGCAGCACCTTTACGCCCATGCCGGGTTCTGAGTGGTACTATAAAATACTTCAAAAACCTTCATGGAACCCACCGGACTGGCTTTTCCCTCCTGCCTGGACACTCCTTTTCCTGCTTATGGGGATCGCACTTTATCTGGTAGATCAAAAAAAGTCTCAAACAATAAAAATCAAGGGGGCACTCATTGTATTCGGCGTTCAGCTTCTGCTGAATCTTTCCTGGTCGGCTGCATTTTTTGGATTTCATTCACCTCTGATCGCTCTGCTTGTAATTGTACCCCTCTGGGTAGCTATTCTGGTGACTATCGTGACATTTAAAGCTGTTTACCCGCCTGCAGGGTATCTTCTGATTCCATATCTTTTGTGGGTGAGTTTTGCAACGTATCTTAATTTTACTATCTGGTTGCTCAATAGATAGTCTGCTTCTTCGTTCATGCCGTTGTACTTTTTAGAAAGCTGAACTTGTTAAATTACTCCAGAAACACAAAAAGCGCATTTTTTAATGCGCTTTTTGTGGTATAGGGATCATAGCTTGTAAAGCTTAATCGTCTTCATTTGAGCGAAGGTTTTCAAGAACACCGAAATCTTCAAGGGTGGTGACATCTCCCTTGATTTCATTGCTTGTAGCGAGTTCACGAAGGAGGCGGCGCATGATTTTTCCACTGCGTGTTTTCGGAAGGCCTTTTGCCCATCTTATTTCATCAGGCTTTGCAATTGGTCCGATCTCTTTTGCCACGTGATTACGCAGATCTTCACGCATCTTCATGTCGCCTATATATTCATCCTTCAGCGTTACGAAAGCTACGAGGGCGTTACCCTTAAGTTCATCAGGTCGGCTGACAACAGCGGCCTCTGCAACTGCTTCAAAGGAAACAAGAGCGCTTTCGACTTCACTGGTGCCGAGACGGTGGCCTGAAACATTAACTACATCATCGACACGTCCCATGATCCAGATATAGCCGTCATCATCCTTGCGTGCACCGTCACCGGTAAAGTACATACCGGGGAATTCAGACCAGTATGTAGATTCATATCTTTCGTTGTCGCCGTAGATAGTGCGAAGCATTGATGGCCATGGCTGTTTGATGACAAGGTATCCGCCTTCATTGGCATTGCACGGGGTTCCGTCTTTGTGAACCACGTCAACCGCGATGCCTGGTAGCGGACGTGTTGCAGTTCCAGGTTTTGTAGGTGTCGCACCTGGAAGTGGAGAAACCATGATGCCTCCGGTTTCAGTTTGCCACCAGGTATCAACGATTGGACATCTTTCCTGTCCTACAACCTTGTGATACCACATCCATGCTTCCGGATTTATAGGCTCTCCAACTGTTCCGAGAAGACGGAGGGAGCTGAGATTGTGTTTTGTGACCCATTCGTTTCCTGCACGTATGAAAGCGCGGATAGCTGTGGGTGCAGTATAGAGGATAGTAACCTTGTGGCGGTTAATGATATCCCAGAACCGGTCCCACTGTGGATAGTTGGGTGCTCCTTCATACATGAGCAGTGTTGCGCCATTGAGAAGCGGTCCGTAAACCATATAACTGTGTCCTGTGATCCAGCCTACGTCTGCTGTACACCAGTAGATATCCTCATCTTTAATATCGAAAACGTATTTGAAGGAGCTGGCGGCATGTACCATATATCCAGCAGTAGTATGCAGGATGCCTTTCGGTTTTCCTGTTGAACCGCTGGTATAGAGGACGAAAAGCGGATGTTCTGACTCAACCTCGACAGGATCGCATTCATCAACGGCTAGACCCATAAGATCATGCCACCAATGATCCATACCGTTATGCATATGAACTTCTTCATTGGTCACTTTCAAAACGATGACGCTTCGGATAGATGGGGTGTTGACGATAGCCTCATCAACTATATTCTTAAGATTGATGGATCCGCCACGGCGTCTTGTGCCATCCGCACAAATTACCATTTTGGCTCTTGAATCATTGACTCGCTCGGTAATGGCATGAGCTGAGAAGCCAGCAAAAATAACATTATGGACTGCACCAACACGTGCACATGCAAGAACTGCGATAACAAGTTCTGGAACCATGCCCATATAAATTGCAACCCTGTCTCCAGGCTTGATGCCGGCGATTTTCAGAACATTAGCAAATTTGCTGACCTGACGGTGAAGTTCACCGTATGTTAGAACCCGTTCCTCACCTTCTTCACCTTCCCAGATAATTGCAGCCTTGTTCTTTCTCCAGCTTTTAACATGGACATCAAGGGCATTGTAGCAGATATTAGTTTTTCCACCGTTAAACCATTTTGCATACGGGGTATTCCATTCCAGCACAGTATCCCACTTTTTAAACCAGTGGAACTGGTTGGCAATTCCACCCCAATAGGCATCAGGATCTGCAGCAGCTGAAGCATATAGCTTTTCATAATCCTCCATTGATGAGATGTGTGCGGATTGCGCAAACTCTGCCGGAGGTGGAAATTTCCTTTTTTCAGACAGAACAGAACTTATTGATGTTTCGGTTTGCTGGATGCTGGATTTTGTTTCGTCTGTAGCCATTGATACCAGATTTATGTGTTTTAAAAAAAGGAGACTACCCCCTATCACAGGTATTTGTGAACAAAGAAAATCAGTGGTTGAAGCGGAGAAAAAATATCGAACAGCAAGATTATAACTTTACGAAAGAATTTTACATAAAAAAAATTTACCGGCAAATATTCGGAGTATATCTTGATGTGTCTACGGTCATTTTACTGCAAAACTTACTAATTTATCTGGAATAACGATTTCGCGGACAATCGTTTGTCCTTCAAGAAATTTAATGACTGATTTAACCTTTTTAGCCTCAGTGAGGAGTGTTTCTTTTTGACTTTTTGCCGGTGCAATAAAGGTGCCTCTTAGTTTTCCGTTAACCTGAACTGCTATAGTCAATAAAGAGTCTTCGACAAGGTTCGGGTCAAATAAGGGAAAAGGTCTTGAGTTGACAGATGAGTTGTGTCCTATAGCTTCCCAAAGTTCTTCGGCAATATGCGGTGCATAGGGTGCAAGTATAATAATCAAGGTTTCAATCGCATTCCGGTTTTTGCAACCTGTCTTATGCAATTCATTGACAAAGATCATCATTTCAGCGATAGCTGTGTTGAATTTGAGATTTTCAGTGTCTTCAGAGACTTTTTTTACAGTTTTATGCATCCGTCTCAAAAGTTCATCTGGCATTTCTTCATCAGTAAGCAAGGCTGCCTGCATTGCATTTTCCGGATATATCAAACGCCAGACTTTCGAAAGGAAACGGCTTATACCTTCAATACCATTAGTGTTCCATGGCTTGACTTGTTCAAGAGGTCCAAGAAACATTTCATAGAGACGCACGGCATCAGCACCATATCGTTCCAGAACGTGGTCAGCAGGAATAACATTACCACGGGATTTTGACATTTTTTCATTGTCTTCTCCAAGAATCATTCCTTGGTTGAAAAGCTTTTTAAACGGTTCTTTTGAACTGACGACACCGAGGTCAAAAAGAACCTTATGCCAGAATCTGGCGTAGAGCAGGTGAAGGACAGCATGCTCGGCGCCACCGATATAAAGGTCAACGTTCATCCAGTAACGTTCTTTTTCAGGATCGATAAGCTGCACATTGTTGTCAGGATCTATGAAACGGAGATAATACCAGCAACTTCCAGCCCATTGGGGCATGGTATTTGTCTCTCTTCTGAATGGACCGTGCTCATCTGTTCCGAAAAGCCAGTGAGGGATGTTGGCTAGAGGCGATTCACCGGTTGAAGAAGGATGATATGCTTCTACCTCAGGGAGAACAAGAGGAAGGCTTGTTTCCAGGCGAATCGAGCCATCATCATAATGCTTTATTGGAATGGGTTCTCCCCAGTATCGCTGTCGACTGAATATCCAGTCGCGGAGTTTGAAGTTAACCTTTCGTTCACCCAGTTTATGTGTTTCAAGCCATGACGCCATATTTTCAAAAGCATCACAAAACTTCAGCCCGTCCAGGCTTATTTCACTGTTGGAGGAATTGACACAGACACTATCCTTGTCTTCAAAAACTTTCTCTTGAACATTATGAGGGCTTTTAATGACCTCAATGATTGGAAGGTCATATTGTTTAGCAAATTCCCAGTCTCTGCTGTCATGAGCGGGGACAGACATAATAGCGCCAGTGCCATAGCTTGTTAGGACAAAATCAGATATCCAGACAGGAAGAGGTTTGCCTGTTGCCGGGTTAATGGCATAAGAGCCGGTAAACACACCTGTCTTTTCCTTTTGAAGACCGGTCCTCTCAAGTTCTGTTTTTAATGTTGCTTGCCTGATATAATCCTTTACAAGAATCAACTGCGTTGCTGTGGCAAGTTTTTTGGCAAGAGGATGTTCAGGTGAAATAACAAGGTAGGTTGCTCCAAAAAGGGTGTCAGGTCTTGTTGTATAAACTCTCAGTTTTTGTTTGTGGCAGGGGAGTTCAAAATCTATGTTAACGCCTTCAGAACGTCCAATCCAGTTGCGCTGCATCTGCTTGACATTGTCAGGCCATTCAAGTTCTTCAAGGTCAGCAAGCAGGCGATCTGCGTATGCAGTAATTTTCAGCACCCATTGACGCAGGGGACGTCGGACGACCGTGTGACCTTCAGCAATTTTTTCTTCAACTTCTTCATTGGCAAGAACAGTCTTAAGTTCTTCACACCAATTGACGTCAACTTCCGACATATAGGCCAGGCCCATATCATAGAGTTTGAGAAATATCCACTGTGTCCATTTGAAATATCCGGGATCGGTGGTATTAATCTCTCTTTGCCAGTCGTAAGAAAAACCCATTGCCTGAAGGGTTTCCTTGAAGCTTCTGATATTATTTTCGGTAGTGGTTTTCGGGTGTGTTCCTGTTTTTATGGCAAACTGTTCGGCAGGTAATCCGAAAGCATCCCAACCCATAGGGTGCAGAACATTATAACCGCAGCTTCTTTTGTAGCGAGCCGTAATGTCCGATGCTGTATATCCTTCAAGATGTCCAACGTGGAGACCGGTTCCGCTAGGATAAGGAAACATGTCTAGCACATAGTATTTTGGTTTATCAGCGTTATCCCCTGATATAAAGGTATTATGCTTTTCCCAGTAGGCCTGCCATTTTTTTTCTATCGTTGAAAATTCGTACTTCATGGTATTCAGGAGATAATAAAAAAAAGGCAGTGCCTAGGATAACTGCACTGCCTTTCAAGTTTTTCTGATATTAATGTAACTCTGAGCCCTGTTCTTTTACGGCTTCATTTTCAGTTGTCTCTGCAACCGCTTTAATTGAAAGAGCAAATCTAGTTTTCCCTGTACGCGGGTCTTTGCGGACATCAACCAGCTTGACCTTTACTTTATCCCCGACTTTCAAGTGATCGCTGACTTTCGTGACTCGTTCATTTGCTATTTCAGAAATGTGCACAAGTCCGTCTGTTTTTGGAAGAAATTCTACAAAAGCTCCGAGCTCATCACGAACATCACGAACTTTACCAACGTAGATCGTACCAACCTCTGGTTTTGCAATAAGACCTTTTATCGTTGCAAGGGCAGCGTTTGTTCCTTCACTGGTCGAACATGCAATGGTGACAGTGCCATCATCCTCAATGTTGATTTCCGCACCGGTTTCTTCGGTAATACTGCGGATTGTTTCTCCACCTTTTCCGATAATCATGCCGATGCAGTCCACCGGTACTTTTATTGTTGTGAGTTTTGGTGCAAAGTTAGCAAGATCCTGACGCGATGAGGGGATTGCTTCCTCCATTTTGTCGAGAATATGCAACCTTCCTCTTCGAGCCTGCTCAAGAGCAGATTCTAGAATATGGTAATCAAGTCCATCTATTTTTATATCCATCTGGCAGGATGTAATACCGTCTCTGGTACCAGCAACTTTAAAATCCATGTCTCCAAGATGATCCTCGTTACCGAGAATGTCAGAAAGTACAGCATATGCCGATCCTTCTTTGATGAGTCCCATGGCAATACCGGATACCGGTTTTCTGATAGGAACACCTCCATCCATCAGAGCCAGCGTTCCACCGCAAACAGAGGCCATAGACGAAGAACCGTTCGATTCAAGTATATCCGAAACGATACGAATGGTATACGGGAACTCCTGTTCGGTTGGCGCAACCATTTTAATTGATCGCTCAGCAAGATTGCCGTGCCCTATTTCTCTACGACCGATACTCCCAAGTCTTCCAACTTCACCGACACAAAATGGCGGAAAGTTGTAGTGGAGCATGAATTTCTTATCGTCACTGTTTGTCAGGTTATCTACTGATTGAGCATCTTTATTGGTGCCAAGGGTGATGGTTACAAGAGCCTGAGTTTCTCCCCTTGTAAAGAGTGCTGAGCCGTGAGCCCTTGGGATAACACCCAGTTCAATGCTGATTGGTCGAACTTGGTCAAGTGCTCTGCCGTCAAGACGTTTTGCATCATCAAGTATCATATGACGCATTACTTTCTTTTCTACCGCATGAATCTGCTCTTCGATGATATGAGCATTCAGGAAAAGTGCTTTTGCCGGTTCGGAAGCGATATCATCACTGCCGATTAAAGTTTTAAAGTGCCCGACAGTTGACTCTATGGTTTCTTTGTAGATGAAGGCAGTTTGTTCAGCGCGATCTTCTTTTTTGAGAGGAGTATAAGCAAGGTCTTTAAGTTGGGTTTCACAAAATCCCTTGATAACTTCGGTCAGCTCTGGCGGGATAACTGTTGGATTAAAAGGTCGACTTGGTTTTGCAACTTCTTGAGCAATCTCATTCTGGAGACCGCAAAGCTTGCGGATAGCATCATGTCCAAATTTGATGGCCTCGAGCATTTCTGCTTCAGATATCTCTTTCATTTCACCCTCTAGCATACAGATGGTGTCTGTAGTACCACCAATACATATATCAATGTCGCTGTTTTTAAGTTCGTTGACATCGGGATTAATAACATAAAGGCCGTTGATTCTACCCACCCGGACTTCGGACATTGCATTATGAAACGGTATGTCAGAAACCATGATTGCGGTCGACGCAGCAAGTCCTCCAAGCACATCGGCATCATTGAGCTGGTCAGAAGAAATAACTGTTATAATGATCTGAGTTTCATAGAGGTAACCATCTGGAAAGAGTGGTCTGAGTGCGCGGTCGATCAGTCTTGCTGAAAGAATTTCTTTTTCCGAAGGTCGGCTTTCCCTTTTGAAAAATCCTCCGGGAAATTTACCGGCAGCAGAATATTTTTCACGGTATTCAACCTGCAGTGGAAAATAGTCCTGATTTGGAGGTGGTGTTTTTTTGCTCGAAACGACAGTAGCAAGTACCATTGTATCTCCAAGGCGGACCACTACAGAACCATCGGCCTGTTTTGCCATTTTGCCGGTCTCGATAGAGATTATTTTTCCTTGGCCTAGATCAATTTCTTTGTTAATAATCATGGATATCTTGTAGTATTGGTGATAAAAATTCTGTCGGTAGGCTTTTCATTACAGATCCTAACTTTTTCCGACCTACTCATTGCAGACTTCAGTATTTTGACACTATGCCGAAATAATGAATGCGATTTGAAATATAATACAAAAAAGTGTCTTCCCCCTAAACCGATCTCTCCGTAACATCAAGCGAGTATCTTTGCGTTGTCAATGAGCCTTACTTTTCCTGAATACATTGCAAGAAGAAGACGATATGTCTTGTTGCCCTGAGTTGTTATAACAGGTTCAAACGTTTCTTCATCAACAAAGCTGACATAATCAGGGCGGCATCCAGGCGTTAAGGTTATCATCTGTTCAATTTCATTAGCAATTGAGTCAAGGTCTTTTTCATGTTCTGCCATTCTTTTTTCAGCATGGCAGATACATTTGTAAAGTATAGTGGCAGCGTCTCTTTCTTGACTTGACAGATAGATGTTTCTTGAACTTATTGCCAGTCCATTTTCTTCTCTGACTATGGGTGCACCGATAATTTTTGTATCAATATTGAGATCTTTTACAAGCCGGCGTATAACAGCAAGCTGCTGTATATCTTTTTCACCAAAAATAGCAATATGTGGTTTTGTAATATTGAACAGTTTGGTAACTATTGTTGCGACTCCCTTAAAATGCCCAGGCCTCAATGCTCCTTCGAACAGACTGCTTATGCTGCTGCATTCTACGGTTGTTTGATAATGTTCCGGGTAGATACAATCGGCATCAGGAGCAAACAGGTAATCGACTCCAGCTGCTTTAGCAAGTGAAGCATCCTTTTCAAAAGGTCTGGGATATTTGTGGAGATCCTCGTTCGGCCCGAACTGACTGGGGTTTACGAAAATTGTGAGAATAACTATACCTGCTGTTTGTTGAGCAAGCTTTACCAGGCTTAAATGCCCTTCATGAAGTGCTCCCATGGTCATAATGACCCCAATGCACTGCCGGTTGAGGCGGAGTTTTTCGGCTAAGGCTTGCATCTGTCCGGGGTCACTGATGATCTGCATAGTCCTCTTCTGATTTAAATGGTTTTTTTCCGGAAGGGTAGACAACAACCACAAACTCACCTCTGGTTTTCCCATTGGAAAGCAGTTGGCGGATCTCCTCAATAGTTCCGGTAATATATTCTTCATGTATTTTTGTCATCTCCCGTCCGATAAATATCTGAGCATCCGGCAGAACTGTACTGAGTTCATCAAGCAGCCGCATAATTCTATATGGAGACTCATAGATGACAAACGTAGCCTGGAGCGCAGCGAGATATTCAAGACGACCTTTTCTCCCTTTTTTATGCGGAAGAAATCCAGCAAAAAAAAATTGATTTACCGGTAATGGGCAGGCTGACAGTGCAGCAGTGAGGGCACATGCTCCCGGGATAGGAATAACCTGCAGGTTCTGTTCATGCAGGGCGTGAAGCAGTGCATATCCAGGATCGCTGATAACCGGTGTACCGGCATCAGTGATAAGAGCGACATCTGTACCTTCTTCAAGGAGCGCAATGATATGAGCGATGGCTTTTGGCTCATTGTAATTGTGATAACTGATGAGTTTTTTGCCGGTAATTTCGAGATGTTTAAGAAGAATTGATGCGCGACGCGTATCTTCACAAGCAATAGCTCCGGACTGTCCCAGTATTTTAATTGCCCGCAAGGTAATGTCTTCGAGATTCCCGAGAGGTGTAGCAACAACAAAAAGTGTTCCTGTATGTAAATGTGGGGTATGCAAAGGTAAAAGACGGACTTGAACGAAGGATATGTTAATAGTAAATTCACGATGCTATTTATTATAATAATAAAAATACGATAAACAGCGTCACGTCAAAGATGAAGGATCAAAACCCATTACTGTCGGTCAAGGATTTACGAGTACATTTTTCTGAAAGAAAAAATGGTGGTTTTGGTAAACCACTTTCAATATATGTTGTCAATGGCGTGTCCTTTGACATATTTCAGGGAGAGACTCTTGGTCTGGTTGGTGAGTCAGGTTGCGGTAAAACCACTCTTGGTCGAGCCTTGATTCGACTTGGCCGTCCTGTAGTGACAGGTAAGATTGAATTTGCCGGACAGGAGATATCCGGTATCAGCAATCGTGAATTTCGCTCACTCCGCAAGGAGATGCAGATGATATTTCAGGATCCTTTTGGATCTCTGAATCCCAGATTGACTGTCGGTCAAATGCTCGGAGAAGTTTTACTTATTCATGGCATTGCCAGAGGTGATGCAGCTCGCAATCGGATTGAGGAGTTGCTCGATATTGTTGGTTTGAACAGGGATTATTTTAACCGTTATCCCCATGAATTTTCAGGAGGTCAACGTCAGAGAATCGGTATAGCAAGGGCGCTTGCCGTCAATCCGAAATTTATAATATGTGATGAGCCCGTTTCGGCTCTTGATGTATCTATTCAGTCACAGATAATCAATCTGCTGAAAGACCTTCAACGTGATTTGGGATTGACCTATCTGTTTATAGCGCATGACCTTTCGGTTGTTGAATATATTTCAGACAGGGTAGCGGTCATGTATCTTGGAAAAATTGTCGAAATTGCTGATTCAATTGAGCTTTACGCCAATCCAAAGCATCCTTATACGAGGGCGCTTTTGTCTGCGATTCCGAATCCTGAACCAGGAACGAAAAAAGAACGGATTCTTTTAAGCGGAGACTTGCCTGGACCTTTGCAGATTCCTGCGGGATGCTGTTTTCATCCGCGCTGTCCGGTTGCAATGGCGGAATGTAAGCACAAGGAACCTTTCCTTAAAGATTTCGATAACAATAGACATCAAGTAAGCTGCCTGCTTTATGAATAATACAAACAATCCAAAAAAGAAGCGGGGATGTTTCCGCAACAGTTGTCTTGGTCTTATCATTATTGTTGTTTTTTTTGCTGGTGGAGCATTCTGGGCCATTCGCTCTTCGCATTCTGTTCCGGATAGCTTCGTATTGAGAGTTCCGCTTGGAGGAAGCATCAGCGAAATTCGTCATGAAAGCGCTGCGCTTCCTTTTTTGTCCTCCAGGGAGGCGCTTTCACTTCAGGATATATTGTTTATTCTTGATCATGCTACAACCGACGAACGAGTTAAGGAGGTGCTTCTGGATATTGGAGGGCTCAAGACAACTCCAGCAAAAATAAGCGAAGTTCGACAAGCAGTTGAAAAAGTGCGTCGAGGCGGTAAGAAAGTAACAGCATTTCTTCATTCGGCTGAGGATAGCGATTATCTTCTTGCTTCAGTTTGTGACTCCATTATTATTGAGCGTGGCGGATTTCTTTTACTAGACGGGTTGAAAGCCGAAACCTTGTTCTATACCACACCACTGGGAAAATTAGGTATTGCATTTCAGGCTTCGCAATGGAAAAAATACAAAAGCGGGATCGAGCAGTTTGTACTGAATGCTTCAAGCAAAGAGTCCCTTGAAGAGATTAACGCAATGCTTGACGAGTTTTATGATGATTATCTTACTGTTGTATCAAAGCGTCGGGGTATAAGTCGGGATCACTTGCAGGCTGTTATCGACAATGAGCCTCTCATGACGGCGAAAAGAGCAAAGGCCCTTCAACTTGTTGACGGTATCGCTTCTTCCTGGGAGTTAGAGAAAACCTTAACTAAAAAAATATCCAGAAAAGAGCTGACTGACGAGAATGATGTTTTTGTTCAAGCAAGTCAGTATCGTTCTGCAGTTGATTGGCCCCTTGACTCAGATAGTGGCGAAAGTATTGCAGTGGTTACGCTTTCGGGTATGATTATTCGTTCAGCAGGCGAGACTGCTACCGGTGTAGCTGAGGGTATTGATGTTGAGACATTGAGAAACTCACTGGATGCTGCATTAAAGAACAAAAAAGTCAAAGCGCTTGTTTTGCGTATTGACAGTCCAGGCGGTGATGCCCTTGCTTCAGCAGATATGCTTCAGATGCTTGATTCAGCCGCAGTAAAAAAACCTCTGGTTGTTTCAATGTCAGGCCTTGCTGCTTCAGGAGGGTATATGGCCGCCCTTGCAGGAAAAACCATTTATGCCCAACCTCTAAGTATTACCGGATCAATAGGTGTTTATGCTTTGAAACCGAATATCAAGGGACTTTCAGACAAAATCGGGCTATCCCGTACTGTTGTGACGAGAGGCAGGTATGCCGATGCAAATACGATATTCAAACCACTTGAAGGTGAGGCATATAGCAAATTCGTTGCTGCATCGGGAGAGATCTATAATGATTTTGTTGGAAAAGTAGCCGTATCAAGAAAAATGCGAGTTTCGCAAGTAGACTCTGTCGCAGGAGGAAGGGTCTGGACAGGAAGTCGTGCATTAAAGGTTGGTCTTGTTGACCGCTTGGGTGGGCTTTTTGATGCCATTCACGCCGCCCAGCAGCTCGCAAAGATTGATCCGGCAAAACACCCGAAAATTTTGCTATATCCTGCCGAGAAAACATGGTGGGAATTTCTAAGACCGGGAAGTGGTTCCGGGTTGGCTGAGAATATATTGGTTGCTGTGAAAAAACAGCTTTTTTATTCGATTCTGCCCGAGAATCAATTTGCCTCTATGGAAGCATATTACAATATACTGATGTTGACCGGTCAACTTCATTTGCTTGCTGTTATGCCCTGTGAAATCATTATCCGTTGAACCTTATGCTTTCCCCGCCGAAAATATGTACTTGTTTTCGGCGGGAAATCAAGCATTTTTTTAAAACTTATAAGTCAAAGAACCTTGTGCCCTGAATGCGTTACTTTCAGGGTCATTTTTGTACTCCGTCCTCCATTCAGATAGCTGAAGTCCAATAATCAGGTTCGGTGTCAGCTTATTGATTATATTGGCAAAAATTGTCTGATTCAATGATCGGGCGCTGACTGCTAAATCGCTATCATTCGGGTCATCAATACCTGCCCCTAAACTGATAGCGGTTTCAGGGTTCAGGTTATACTTCAATGCCGACCATCCCCCATGGGATCTTATGTTTCTAGGGTCAGTCGGTATGGAGGCATTTACTCCCTGACCTATTCCACCAAGAAAATCGTCAAGATTTGATCCGGTAAAGAATTCACCGGCAATGAGAAGATTATCGCTTAGCGGCATAGTGACCTCAAGGTTGCAGGACCATGAATCAAGCGTTTTAAAAGTACCGGTGTTATTTGTATCCCATTCTTCCTGACCATAGTGGCCTGATACAGCTAATGTTGCAGGCTGGTTTTTAACAAGAAGCGGCTCGGAATAGGCAATGCGTCCCTGAATGGATGGCATTACGGCGTCTTTACCGGTATCTGTTTGAAAAGAGCTTTTTTCACCGATATTTCTTGAAGCAGCTAAAGAGACTTCATAACGGCCATCTTTTCCAGTTGGAAATCCTTTGGTGACTCGTAGCTGTGGATGCCGCGATCCTATATTCCCTGCATCCCATAAAAGAGCGACATCGTCAACAAACGGTATCTGTGAAGATACTATATCCCACGTCTGACCAGCAAGAATACTGAAATCTGATTTAGGCCAGTAAGCTTTAAGGAAGCCATGACGCAACCTTGGACTTGAGTTGTTTTCTGTGCCGATATTGCTCAGAAAATCCATTTCTATGTTACCAGAAAGCTTCATGGTTTCGGTATCAGGACCACTGAGATTCAGACCTAGCCTTGTCGCGCTCCCTGTAAGGTTCCATTCGCTGTCACTATTTCTGCCGTTTTTCTGAAGAACCCAGAGCGCGTAATTTCCTGAAGAGATAGGACTTGTATCGTAGGATGCATCAAAACGGACAAACCCGTACAGTTGGACTTTTGCGCCAGAAGATGACGATACTGAAAGAAAACTCGAGGGTTCTGTAGCTGTAGGCATTTGTTTGGCAGACGCTGGCTGTACTGAGGTTTTCAGATCGGCTATTTCCTTTTCGAGGTGATTTATGCGTGCATCCACTGTTTCAGTTGCTAGACCGGGTACTGCGGCAATAAGTGAACTGGCAACCAACAGGATGAAACGGAATTTTCCTTTAGGGTTCATGAATGGTGCTCCATATGATTTTTTTCTTTATAAATCGTAACTGGAGTGTAAATATATGCAGACAGAAAGCATTTTTTTAAGCTTTTTATTTCCTGATGCTTTAGTTGGTTAATTAGAAGCTCCAGAAATCCCGGTCAAGGTTTCGATATTGAATTCCTTGGATAAGATGCTTCATTGCAATCTGTTCGGAGCCCTCAAGGTCTGCAATTGTTCGGCTGACTTTCAGAATCCGGTCGTGTGCCCTTGCAGATAGATTCATTTTATTCATAGCTTCCATAAGTTTGAGTGAACTCTGTTTTTCTAGCTTGCAGAACATTTTGATCAGTTTAGTGTTCATTTGTGCATTGGTATATATTTTTGGACCTTGCAGGGAGGTAAATCGTTCCAACTGGATTTTTCTTGCACGTATGACTCTCTCACGGATAGTTTTGGAGCTTTCGGATGATGAGGTTGAAAACAGGTCAGTATTTTCAACTTTTGGAACATCAATATGTATATCTATTCGATCGAGTAATGGTCCGGATATTTTAGCAAGATAACGTTGAATCTGTTGAGGAGGTGCTGTAAGATTACCGTCACAATCTTTTAAAGCCCCTGCAGGGCTTGGGTTCATGGCAGCAATCAGCATAAAGCCTGCCGGGTACTTTGTGGTTACAGAAATTCTCGAAACGGTAACCTCCCGATCTTCGAGGGGTTGACGAAGAACCTCTAAAGCATTCCGGGTAAATTCCGGCAGTTCATCAAGAAAAAGGATTCCGTTATGAGCAAGGCTGACTTCTCCAGGTTTAGCTGTTGACCCTCCACCGATCAGAGCCACATTGCTTGTTGTATGGTGAGGGTTGCGGAATGGCCTTGTAACCATCAGTGGCATATCTTTTTCAAGCATGTTTGCGACCGAATAGATTTTTGTTGTTTCAAGGGACTCTTCAAAACTCAGCGGGGGTAAAATACCCGGTAACCCTTTTGCCAGCATAGTTTTTCCGCTACCAGGCGGTCCTATCATTATAACATTATGTCCACCGGCAGCCGCAATTTCAAGGGCTTTTTTTGCAGCTCCCTGTCCCTTTATATCTGAAAAGTCAACAGAGTATTCCTCTTCAAGGTTGAAAAGCTCTTCGATGTTAACCGTTATCGGGGCATGCTGAGTATTTCCGTTTATTAATGCAACTGTCTCATTAAGGGTTTTGACCCCGAAAACTTCTATGCCGGAAAGAGATGCAGAAACCGCAACAGCAGCTTCTGGTGCGTTCGAAAGAGGGACGATCAAGCGCTTTATATGTTCTTTTCCTGCCATAATAGCAACAGGGAGCGCACCGTTAATTCTTCTTACCGAACCGTCAAGGGCAAGCTCACCCATTATCAGTAAATCTTCGAATTGAATACTTATAAGTTGAAGCGATCCGAGTAGTCCGATTGCTATTGGAAGATCAAATGCAGTTCCTTCCTTCTTTATATCAGCAGGTGCGAGGTTTACTGTGATTTTTTTCGGGGGAATTGTGAATCCTGAATTTCTGATGGCCGTGAGAATTCTTTCCCTGCTCTCTCTGATAGCATTGTCCGGAAGCCCTACGACAGTGAATGATGGAATCCCCCCTGATACATTGGTTTCAACCGTGACTCTAAGAGCATCTATACCCATTAAAGCAGCGGCGTTGAGGGTTGAGAGCATAAATAAATCCGTTAACAACTTTTTATATACGTCAAGTCTTGCGTGTAAAGTACGCTATTATTTCATATATTCTTGAGGGTTATTTTGTATTATTAATTATGAGCGACCAGAGATTGTCACAACGATGCTGTTGTGGAAGAATTGGAAAAAGAGGGGAGTCAAAAAAAACGCAACACATTCAAGTTGATGCTTATCAACAGGGATATTTATGAGAAAACAAAAGAGGCTTTTTTAAAAAGCCTCTTTTGAACCAATTCCCAAGTAAAACAGTATTTATTCTGGTAATCTATATTGCTCAATACTTTCACCTTTTTTCTCAACATCTTTTACCCAACCCGGCTTTGGTCCTCTGCCAACCCAATATTCAGTTTCGCTTTTTCTGTACTTAATAACTGAAGGGCTTTTTGCTGAAGAAGATTTAGCTGGTTTTCCCTTACGCTGAAGTTCTTCAACTGTAATATTGAAGTTATCAAGTTTATCTTTGATCTCTTTAATTATCGCTATACGTTCGTTTTTGATAATTTCATCAGCCTCTTTTTGAAGCTCAGCTATTTGAGATTTGATTTCCGAAAGTTTTGTTGATGACATATTTTATTTATTTATAATGGGTTATAAAAAACCTCCTTTATTAAGAGGTAAACTATGACAGAATGTAAGAAAAAAATAAACAAACAATATCAAATACTTTATAAGAAAAATATATTCTGGTAAAATAACTCTCAATTATCCACAATTGTGAAATAGGAAAAATTACAGTCCGTAAAATACTGTTCAACCTTATTTCAGATTATCATGTCATAATCCTGTTTAGTTATCCTTGTATGTTCAGCCAAAATATTAATAATGTTTTATTCTTTTATATATGCTTAGAGTTAACATCATTAAGCGCATATCACAGATTGAATGTAAAGATGAACATAGTCATCAAAGGAAACCCATGTAATCTATACGGAGCCTCTTTCACGGAGTTATGGCGTAGAAATATTCATAACCCATAAAGCTTATGAAATCGTTAATGCCTTTTACAATGAAGTAATTCAATTATTGCCTGAATCATTAGTTATGGTGTATACATAACCTGAAGAAAAGATGGTACAATGAGCGGCAATAATACTTTTTAATGAAGTATGATGAATGTAATTATCCTAAGAAAGATGATTTATAGTATATAGAATTGTAAGAATTTACAACTGAACTAAGGAAGTGTCTTGAGACTTTTGTCGCTTTATAAAAAGCAAATTTTAGAGTAAATCTTTGAAGTTAGGGTGGGTTGATAAAAAAAATAGACAGAAATTACCAGTAAAATGAAGTTAAATGCAAATAACAAATATCATTTTTTCTAATGGTCTTTGTTTGGGATTTCACCAAATACATGATGGTTTATGTAGCGATTGTATTGCTATGCCAAAACAGCACTCCGGTGTATACCCATAAATTACAAACCCTCGAAATCGAGTTTATAATGAAACCTGTTAACCTGTTGTACGCAATCCACCTGATATGGCATTTACTGTCAGAAAAAGTTCCATCAACAGGGAGTCAGACTCTGTCTGTTTAGCAGAATACTGAAGTATCCTCCATTGTTTAAGGAGTTTGATTTGCTGATGGTGAAGCATATTAAGTCCTTCTCGACGCAGTGCTATAAATTTATTGACATTAAGGCGCTGGGTTTCAAGATGTTCTCCAAACAGTAATTCAATCTGTATTTTTGTCCGATGGTATTCTTCTTCTATCAAGCTGAAAATACGTTCTCTGGTATCACTGTCATTAACAAGTGACGCATACTGTCGCATTATGAAAAGATCTGCAGATGCCAGGCTGGTATCTGCATTGCTGATAATATATCGTAAGGGAGGCCATGCGTGGCTTCGGGCTCGAATTTCCTCAAATGTTTCAGGAGAATTCTTCTGAAGGTATTCAAGCGCCGAGCCAACACCGTACCATCCTGAAAGCGAAAAACGTGCCTGATTCCAACTGAAAACCCAAGGGATGGCACGAAGGTCTTCAAGGCTTGTTTTTCCACTTCTTCGAGAAGGTCGGGATCCTATTCTTGTTGATTCAATAATGTCAATAGGTGTGGCTTGAAGAAAAAAAGTCAGAAATCCTTCAGTGTTGATGAGATTTCGGTATGTCTGGTTGCTTATTTCAGACAGCATGTCCATTACAGGCTCGAGAGGGTGAGCTCTTTTTTCGTTGTTTCTCTGCCTGATGAGGGCTTCAGTTGCTCCAGCCATAAAGAGCTCGAGATTATAGACCGCACTGATGCGGTTGGCATACTTTTGTGCTATGGTTTCGCCTTGTTCGGTAAAAGACATACCAGCATTAAAAGAACCATGCGGTTGCGCTCTTATAAAGCGATGAGTGGGTCCGGCTCCCCGGCTGATACTTCCACCCCTGCCATGAAAAAAAAGAATGTCAGTATTGTTTTGTTCGGCAGCTTTCAGCAATGCTTCCTGTGCACGATAAAGTGTCCAGGTGCTTGAAAAAATTCCACCGTCCTTGTTGCTGTCACTATAGCCGATCATGACCTTCTGGATCGTTCTTATATTTCCGTTTGTGTTTTTCTGGTACTCAAGACTTCTTTGTGTAACAGGGTGCTGGAGAAATTCCTGGAGTATCACGTGGCTTTTTTTAAGATCGTCAATGGTTTCAAAAAGCGGGACGACAGGGAGTAGACAGGCATCTCCATTAACTGTTGGAGTCATCAGCCCGACTTCCCTGGCAAAAAGATAGACTATAAGCAGGTCAGAAGTGTTTCTTGTCATGCTGACGATAAGAGAGCCAAGTGCATCGGATCCGTAACGTTTTGTATGATTCACCAAAACCCTGAAACAAGAAAGGACTGTTTCAGCTTCGGCGCCGGCAGTCATGTCGGGATGGGTAAATGGTCTGGGGGACTGAAGTTCTCTATCAAGAAAGGTTCTTTTTGCAAATTCGTCCCATTCCAGAAATTCACTTCCGTTCATCCCGGCTGCGTTCATAAGTTGTGACAAGGCCAGTTCATGGACATGGCTGTTTTGACGGATATCAAGTGACCCAAGATGGAATCCAAATGTCTGCACTATTCTGAATACTGGCGCAACTTCCATGTCAGCAATATGTTGGGCGCCAGCAGCCAGTAATGAATCTCTTAAAAGCGAAAGATCCTCAAGGAGTTCTGCGGAACTGATGTACCGGCAAGGTTCGCTATCCAAAGTAGTAGTATCAGCTATATCGGCTTCAAACGGCAGTGACGCAATCATAAGGTTCAAAAACTGTCGCCAGGGCTCGTGACGGTTTCTATGAAATGCTTCAAAACCGGTATTTCCAAGCTTACTTGTGAGGCTGTCAACTCGAAAAGCCAGTTTCTCTCCAGGTGATTGGAGTCTTTCGGAAAGGCTTAATTTTGATGCAAGTTCACTGAGATGACGTTTGACAAGCGTAAGCGCGTTAAGTCGCATATCACCAAGTGTTTCTTTGGTTACACTTTCGGTTACAAGTGGATGTCCATCACGGTCGCCTCCAACCCAGCTTCCAAAGCTGATGCGGGGCAGATTGCGGGGGTCAGAAAGCTTGGCAGTATTATATCCTGTGGCATTCCATGCCTGTACGAGACGTTTGTCAAGCATAGGGAGAACTTCAGAAAAAATATTGTTGAGATAGTGAATTACGTTTCTCCTTTCGGCTGATACCTGTGGTTTTTCGACGAGGATTTCTCCTGTTCGCCATAATCTTTCGAGGACGACCTTGATCTCGTTTCGGATTTCGAACTGTTCTAGGGGAGTCCACATTTGGTTTTCACGTTTCACCAAAAGCAGGTAAAGTTGGCGGTGCTGTTCAAGAACTGTTTTTCGTTTTGCCTCGGTTGGATGTGCAGTTAACACGGCATTGATGGCAACCTCCGGCAGTAAAAAACAAATTGTGGTTTCCGATATGCCAAGTTCCTTGAGTCTTAAAAGAGTTTTGCCCCAAAGTCCGGTAAGATGCGATAA
This sequence comes from Chlorobium sp., assembly GCA_005843835.1. Taxonomy (GTDB): domain Bacteria; phylum Bacteroidota; class Chlorobiia; order Chlorobiales; family Chlorobiaceae; genus Chlorobium. The sequence continues at coordinate 30,645 of SZXZ01000087.1, read as the reverse complement.
TCCGTGTTCTGCTTCGAGAGCACGCCGATTTTGTGCAGCAGAGTTTTCTTCGGCCATGTTAAGCAGTTGAAAAAAAATTGAAAAGGCCTGAAGGGTGCGTTCGGAACTTGGATAGTTTTCAATCTCCATTCCGGTATTCTGACAGGGGAGGTGGTCGGCAAGTATATTTTCTCCAAGGTCACGAAGTACCTCTTGAAAACATTGGAGAAGAAACATGAAATCGCGTTCAGCTTTTTCAAAATCGATAATACTGCTGGCTGTTGTTATCATATTGAAAACCAATTCCGGGTTTTAATTCGTCATTTTATAAAGTATTCGAAAATAATAAGTGAGTTACAAATAATGTTATTCTTGCCATGACCTGATTCATCATCATGATTGATATGCTTCCCAAGTTTAAGCAGATAGTGAATGTAAACACACCTTTTTATGGTTTCTGTTTGCCCCCTTTACAATTTATGCTTATCTTTACTCTATAATTTTTTGGGTAAGCCACTAACACCTAATTCATTACCTGTCATGGACAACAAATCAAATGGTAAGCTTATTGCTGTAGCATTAGGCGGGGCTGTCTTAATGGGGGCTTTGTTTTTCGGGTTGTCTTTTCTAACCGGGTACAAGGTGCCGGCTGAAAACATTTCAGTAATCTTGACTCCGTTACGTTCCTTTGCGGGCTGGTTTTCTTTGATCTTTTGTGCCTCTCTCATAATTATGGGACTAGGCAAAATGTCATCAAGAATAAGCGACAAGTGGTTTTTAAGTTTTCCCCTCAGCATTATTGCCATTGTCGCAGTTATGTTTGCTTTGCTTTGGCTAAGACCTTCAGGTATTTTACTGTCAACTACGGGTCGCACCACTACTCTTGACGGTAAATACATCCGCTCCGTCAAAGAACTCACTGCTTTCCTGGAAAAACCAGCATCTGGTATAAAGGCTAAACCAGTGCCTGCCGGGTTTGACTTTGCAGCAGCCAAAACTCTCACAGATGGTCGTTGCAACAAATGTCATACTCTTTCATCTGTTCAGGATGCCTTCAGAACCAAGTACAAGAAAACAGGAAAAGTCGATGTTGTTGTAAATCGCATGCAGACTAATGCAGGTTCCGGTATAACGCCGGATGAAGCTAAATCCATTGTTATATACTTAGAGAATAAGTTCTGATAACCGCTTATTCCTTCAGGGTATTCAATTGTTTATAAAAAAAGCCTCTGACAGATCCTCTGAGGCTTTTTTTTATTCTATCGTCAAACGCTATAGTGTACGGTAACAGTTTCGGTAATACCGCCTCTTGCTTTCCATTCTGTTATCACACTCAGTGATCTTGGCTGAAGGACGCTGACAAGGTCGTCAAGAATCTTATTAGTGATGTTTTCATAAAAAATTCCTGCATTGCGATACTCGAGAAAATAATATTTCAGAGATTTAAGCTCTACACAGCTTTTATCTGGAACATAGCGTATCGTTATGGTTCCAAAATCCGGTAGCCCAGTTTTAGGACAGACAGAGGTAAATTCCGGATTGATAATTTCGATAGTATAGTCCCTGTCGGGATAGGTATTATCGAAAATCTCAAGGATTTCGTTTTTCATCGGTTGTCATTTTGATTGATGTGTTATAAAAGGTATTTATGAGCAAGAGAGTGCTTTTCGATGCAAAATAGAAATCCATGGCAATTTATTGGTAGATTAACAGGATTTTTTGTTGATCACAAGTGCTTCCCGCATGCAAATCAGCAGAAATAAGCACGCGCTTTTTGAAATAAAAGGCAGGTAATATACATATGTTCAGTAATGGGGAAGACTCGGATTTACAGTTGCTTTATAAAGCTCTGGCAGCAGAGTATGATCTTTCTGAAACACACTATACCTTCGGGACGCTTCCGTTCAGTTTTTTGAGCGTCATTGATAGTTATGCTCTTCTTGATAGAATATCTCCCGAAGATTTTGTTAAGGATGAACAGATGCCTTACTGGGCGGAAATCTGGCCTTCAGCAATAACTCTTTCTTCATTTATTGCTGAAGAACTTGTACTTAATGGTCTTCGTGTCATAGAAATAGGCTCCGGAGTGGGCATGGCGTCAACAGTTGCAGCCAGTAAAGGTGCAAGTGTTCTGACTACAGACTATTCGATGGAAGCCCTTCGTTTTGTACGATATAATGCATTGAAAAACGGGGTAACTCTAGACATCGAAAAACTCGACTGGAGGATGGTTAAGTGCGGTGAACAGTTTGATCTCTTATTTGCAGCTGATGTGCTATATGAAAGGGTTAATCTGCTTCCTATAGTAACAGCAATTGATAAACTTCTTAAACCCGGTGGATCAGCTTATATTGCCGACCCGCGAAGACGCCTCGCCGAGCAATTTCTTGAACTTTCAGCTGAAAATAATTTTTCAATAACTTCCTTTCCAAGAAAATATTCTGCAGGCTCAAAAGAGGTTACGGTAAATATTTATAGAATGACAAGGGAAATAAACAATACATGAGAGGTCATAGCTCCACCAATGAGCTTTGTATTCGCTGGCGATATAATGCAGGAGATAGTGCGATTATCTGGCAGCTTATGTTTACTGATAGTGGCAATCTTGTTGGTCAAAAGCGATTTGTATTAAGTCGCAGGGCACTTTTTTTCAGTATTGATAAAATCACTGGCAAGGTTGATCGTGACGATTATCTGTTGATGGATCATACTCACCAGGTACCTGCTGGCGAAGGATGGTTTGTCGGGCTCGAAACAACGCACAGTAATCTGGTTTATTGCTATACCCATCAATTGGAGAGCCCGGAGCATAAGGGGATATGGGCAGTTGATTTTAAAAGCGACAAGGTTGTTTGGTCAAGGTCTGATATTATTTTTTCAGATAATATCAATAATGAGTTTCTTGTGTACCGTCTTTCTGCTTTTGGCGGATTTCCTGAACGTCATTATCTGCTTATTGATCCTCTTACAGGCGAAGACATTCGTCACCTCGGACTCGAAAGTCCAACAATACATGCTATGAGGCAAAAAGCTGAGTCGGAAGAAAAGAGACAAAAAGTTATTCTTCCTGTATTTGTATCGGAAGTGATAAATGAGCAAGGCGAAGCTTTACAGAGAGCAGGTATTGATAGGCATATTCATAGTGAATGTATTGTTCAAGGTCACTTTACTATTGCAGTATTACATGAACAGGCTGATTGCAAGGGCTCATGGCACTCTCATCTTAAAGTCTGGAGATCGGATATCCTTATCTACACAACGTGTCTTGAAGAAGGTGTCGAAAAACCCAGTCTGAACAATTTTCTCATCCAGAGTGAAAATTTGTATTACCTTAAAAATAAACAGGAATTGGTCTGTGTTACACTTACATGAAAGCTTCTTTAAAACATCCTTCACTCACTCCTTTTCAGGAGGGTTCTCTTCCAATCAGTGATTTTTTAGACAAACTCAGAAGTCGTAAAAACCTTTCACCAAATACCGTTATTGCATACAGAACTGATCTTGTTCAGTTCTTTTCATTTCTTAAAAAACATTTAGAGATTTCAGATTTTAACAGGTTTGATCCGGAGAGGGTTACATCTGTTGATGTGAGGCTTTTTATGGGATCATTAATAGATCGGGGGGTTCAACAACGATCAATTGCCAGAAAGCTTGCAGCAGCCAAAAGCTTTTACCGATATCTGCAGGAAGCAGGGCAGATAAAGAGCTCAGTGTTTTCCTATATTACTACACCAAAATTTCCACGGCGCGTGCCAGGTTTTTTAACTGAACAGCAGACAGAAAAGCTGTTTAATGAAGTGATTCCTAGTCAAGTGAGTGCGCTTCACAAGCCGGAGCAAAACGTACATCTTGAATCTTTTCTTGTTCAGCGTGACAGAAGCATCTTGGAACTTCTCTACTGTAGCGGCCTTCGCGTTTCTGAGTTGATTGGTCTGACTATGGAATTTCTGGATCTTGACAATGGATATGTGAAGTTGACAGGCAAAGGCAATAAGCAGAGAATTGTTCCTGTTGGTATGCTTGCGGTTGAAGCATTGAAAAAATATTTTGAAGTACGAAGAAACTTCTTTAGAATAAGTGTTGGTGCGGGAGTGGGGGCATTAGAGTATGTTTTTGTAACCAGAAAGGGCAAAAAGCTTTATCCCATGCTTGTTCAAAGATTGACCAGAAAATACCTTGGATCGGTTACTGAGCAAAAGCAGAAAAATCCACATATACTGCGCCACAGTTTTGCAACACACCTGCTGAACGGTGGAGCTGATCTTAATAGTGTCAGTGAAATGCTTGGACACAGCAATCTGTCAACTACTGAAATATATACTCACGTTACTTTCGAGCGCTTAAAAGATGTTTACAGGAAAGCGCATCCTAACGCATAAATCTGTCTCGGGCTTCGGATAACTTATTTGCCGTGGTCCTGTTCTTTCATTACGTTCACCATATTTCAACGGAGGTTATTATGACAAAAGCTCTCGATAATGATGCTGTAAATGTTAAGGTCACCCTGCGCCACTCCAATAATCATACCGACATAGAAGAGTATGCACGTAATGCAGTACTTTCCCTTGTAAATGTTTATTCCGGTATTATCAGCTGTCATATTATTCTTGACCACCAGAAAAATGACTTTGAAAAAAATAAGCTTGCTGAAATAACTGTACATGTTCCTCAGAATGTTCTTGTTGCAAAGGAGGCGGGCGCGGCCTATGAACAGACTATCGACAATTGCGTTGCGGCATTGAGTCGGCAGCTTCAAAAGTACAAGGAGAAATTGCAGGAGAAATTGCAATAACTGGCAATTGTGAAAGCCTGCAAGGCAGTATTAATTAGGCCTTGCAGGCTTTCTGAAGTTTATTAACACTTCGACAGCAGATACCATGAACCTTGACCAAAAGGGATTAAAGAAGCGATCAATTACGGTCGCCTATTTTTTTAATACTATCGGCAAAATGCACGATATCAAATTACGGCGTCTGAATAATGTTGACGAACAGAAACGGAGAATATTTGAACGTGATCTTCATCGGCCCGGACTTGCCCTTGCCGGGTTTACAAATCTTTTTACTTACAAACGAGTACAGATTCTTGGAAATACAGAAACAAGGTTTCTAAATCATCTCGAAGAACAAGAAAGAAATCGGGTGTTTGAAAATCTTGTGCGATTTAAAATACCTTGCATAATACTGACAAGCAGTAATAAACTCCCTCAGTCTCTTCTCGATATGGCTACCAATGCAGGTATTCCTGTATTTATTACTCGCCTTTCTTCTACCAAAACCATTTACTTTGTTACTGGTTTTCTTGATGATCAGTTTTCGTTTTATCAGCAATACCACGGCTCAATGGTTGACGTATATGGCGTCGGGGTGTTGCTTATCGGAAAAAGCGGTCTTGGAAAGTCAGAAATTGCGCTGGATCTGGTTGAAAGGGGGCATGGTCTTGTGGCTGATGATGTTGTTGTTATACATCGGAAAGGGGAATCAATGATGCTCAATGCCAAAAGAAATAACATCATTGACCATTTTATGGAAATTCGCGGTCTTGGTGTAGTTGATGTACGGGCAAACTTTGGTATCCGTGCAATTCGTGATGTCAAGGAAGTTCAGGTTGTTGTGGAACTGCTGGAATGGGATAAAGAAATGGTCTATGAACGGCTGGGGTTAGACACCAAATTTATTAAGATTCTTGGTGTTGAAGTTCCGCTTGTACAATTACCTATATTCCCCGGTAAAAATATTACCGTTATTATTGAGGTGGTTGCACTTAATTTTCTATTGAAACGATACTCCAATTACGTTGCAGCCGAAGCTCTGACTGATCGAATCAAAAATGTTATCAACAGTGGTAAAACAGAGGAAGAAAGTAATGATTGAAAAAGGTGCCTGCAGGTTTGCTGCAGCATATCGATTAACGGGGTTCTTTATAGCTGTTTTTATTATTGTAGTCCTTTCTTCCTGTAGTAAGCATGATGCAAGTAAGGCAAAGACAGGTAAAGGACAATCAGCTATGGATTCCACGCTTGTTATTGCCATGCTTGGCGATGCAGATTATCTTAATCCGGTTATCGGTACTACCGTAACATCAAGCAATATATTCGGCCTTATTTATCCCTCCTTACTGCAGAGTGAGTTTGATACAACCACCGGTCTCATGAATTACATGGCCCTCGAAAAAAAACTGAGGGTACTGCAATCTGGACAGGGGAAAAAAACTCCGAAAGCCGCTCTCGCCAGAACCTGGCATATGTCGGACGATAATAAATCCATTACTTACATTCTTCGTCATGATGCATTCTGGGATGACGGTAAGCCAATTATATCAGCAGACTTCAAGTTTTCCTACCAATTGTACGGGAATCCTGTTATTGCAAGTGCCCGGCAACAGTATCTTGCTGAATTGGTTGGTGCCGATAAGGGTCGGGTTGATTTCGATAAAGCAATAGAGACGCCAGATGATACAACCCTTGTCTTCAGGTTTTACAAGCCGGTTCCTGAACATCTGGCTCTTTTTCATACCTCGCTTACCCCTCTTCCTGCTCACAGGTGGAAAGGTGTTAAACCTGACGAGTTTCGTCATTCCCCGCTAAATCTTGATCCGCTCGGTGCAGGACCCTACAAACTGAGAAACTGGCAGCAGCAGCAGGAAATAGTTTTGGCTTCAAACCGGAAATCCAATCTTCCTAAGCCCGGCAATATTTCCGTTATTTCCTTTAAGGTAGTCCCTGATTATACTGTAAGGCTCACGCAGCTTCAGACAAGTGCTGTTGATGTTGTCGAAAACATTAAACCTGAGGATTTCACAGCTCTTTTAAAGGCAAATAATCAGCTTGAAATTAAAACAGTTGGTCTGAGAGTATACGATTATGTTGGCTGGTCAAATATTGATCAGGCAGAGTACCAGAGAACCGGTAAATTCAAGCCGCACCCATTGTTCGGTTCAGCGCAAGTCCGCCTTGCACTTACTCATGCCATTGATCGTGAAGCCATCATTGACGGATATCTCAAACAGTATGGTGTGATTTGCAATACCGATATATCTCCATCTCTCAAGTGGGCGTATAATAACCGGATGGTTCCACATCCTTACGATTCGGCAAAAGCTTCAAACCTGCTTAAAGCCGATGGATGGTTTCCAGGTCCCGACGGTATTCTCCAAAAAAACGGCAAGAGGTTCAGTTTTACCCTCTATACAAATTCGGGGAATGCGCGAAGAAACTATGCGAGCGTTATTATTCAACAAAACCTTCGAGCTATCGGCATTGAGTGCAAGCTGGATGTTCAGGAATCCAATGTTTTTTTTGAGAACCTTCAGTCTCGAAAACTTGATGCATGGATGGCAGGCTGGTCTATAGGTCTGGAAATCGATCCTCTGGATGTTTGGGGTTCTGATCTCAAAAAAAGCAGATTTAATTTTACGGGTTACCGCAATCCAAGGATTGACGAACTTTGCGAGCTTGCCAAGTTGAAAATGGACCCAGTCGGAGCTAAACCATACTGGCTTGAATATCAGGAAATACTGCATAGGGATCAGCCGATCACTTTTCTTTACTGGATCAGGGAAACGCAGGGATTCAGCAAAAGGATTGAGGGGGAGGATCTCAATATTTCAGGGACTTTTTACAATATTGATGATTGGAGGTTGCGGCCTTCAGCAAATGTTACTCAATAGCTGGTTATGCTGATATATATACTTAAACGGCTTTTGATAGCTATTCCGTTGATATTTGGGGTATTGACCCTTACTTTTTTTATTATCAGGCTTGCCCCCGGTGACCCTGCTGCTTTTTTTATACAGCCGGGAATCAGCCCTAACGTAGCAGAGCAGATCAGGGCGCAATATGGTCTTAACGACCCTTTACCAATCCAGTATTTCAAATGGATTTCGAATGTACTGCAAGGTGATTTTGGACGAAGTTTCAGTCGAGCCCAACAGCCTGTATTTGATGTTATTGCTGAAGCATTGCCGATTACAGTGACTATAGCAGGTCTGACCCTTATTGCAAACTTTACTATCGGCATTCTCATTGGTATTATTTCTGCTGTGCGGCAAAACACTTTTCTTGATAGATTTCTGACCGTGACTGCCCTGTTTTTTTATTCGATGCCCGAGTTCTGGTTTGCCTTGATGATGATTATTCTTTTTGCCTTGAAGTTTCCTGTTTTTCCGGTTTCAGGTCTTAATGAGATCGGTGCAGAAAGTTATGGTCCATTGGGTTTTTTGCTTGACCGATTCTGGCACCTTATTCTACCGGTTACCGTACTCAGCATTAACGGAGCTGCAGGCATTGCCCGATACGTCAGGGGCAGCATGCTCGAAGTTATCCGCCAGGACTATATTCGCACTGCAAGAGCGAAAGGATTGCCGGAAAATGTAGTTATTTTCAAGCATGCACTTCGAAACGCTCTTCTGCCAGTGATTACCCTTATGGGAAGTTCATTACCTTTTATTTTCAGCGGCGCGTTATTTATTGAGGTGATATTTGCATTTCCAGGTATGGGAAGAGTGACGGTAGATGCAATTTTTGCAAGAGATTATCCGCTTATTATAGCTAATACATTTATATCCGGCTCATTGATAGTCCTTGGTAATCTTTTTGCCGACGTTCTCTATGCCGTTGCTGATCCGCGCATAAAACTCTGAATGCAATAACTATCAACCTGTAATTATTTCTGTTTGAGAATAGAACTGCTTAATACTCCACCCGATGCTGTTGAGACCAGGATCGAGGAACAGATTCGCCCTCTGTGCATGGAAGATTTTGCTGGCCAGCAACGGCTGACTGATAATCTTAAAGTATTTATTTCGGCAGCTAGAATGCGTGGAGATGCTCTGGATCATGTTTTGTTGTCCGGCCCTCCTGGGCTTGGAAAAACAACACTTGCCTATATTATCGCAGCAGAAATGGGAAGCAGTATAAAGTCCACCTCAGGTCCTCTCCTGGACAAAGCAGGAAATCTTGCTGGACTGCTAACTGGTTTAAAAAAGGGAGATGTTCTATTTATTGACGAAATTCATCGCATGCCTCCAGCCGTCGAGGAATATTTATACTCAGCGATGGAAGACTTTCGTATAGATATCATGCTCGACAGTGGCCCATCTGCCAGAGCGGTACAACTGCGCATAGAGCCTTTTACCCTTGTTGGTGCCACAACACGTTCTGGTCTTCTTACATCGCCCCTCAGGGCCAGATTCGGCATCAACAGCCGCTTTGACTATTATACACCCGATATTCTTGAAGGGATTATTATCCGTGCATCAGGTATACTGGGTATTGGCATTGATGGTAAAGCTGCATCGGAAATTGCAGGACGTTCACGAGGAACACCCCGTATTGCCAACAGGTTGCTCAGACGTGCAAGAGATTTTGCACAGGTTGACGGTGTAGAGCTCATCAGCCGGGTTATTGCAATGAAAACCCTGGACTGTCTTGATATCGATGAGGAAGGATTGGATGATATGGATAAAAAAATCATGGACACCATTGTGAATAAATTTAATGGAGGACCTGTTGGTATTGCCTCACTTGCAGTATCCGTTGGCGAAGAGAGGGAGACCATTGAAGAGGTTTACGAACCCTACCTTATTCAAGCCGGTTATCTAACAAGGACAGCAAGGGGACGAGTTGCAACACGCCGCGCATTTCTCAGATTCTCTACAAGCAGTGATGCCAATGATTACCCCTTGTTTGATGTTCAGGAAGACCGGTAAATTATCAGCAAACCGGTATCGGCTGATTATTTATTTTTATGCACTTTTCTGTGCAATTTCCTGTTGTATTCTCCTTTCTTCCTGTTCATCCCGTCCTGCACTTTCTGGCAGTTCGCAATCTGATTCCCTTGCCCAGGCATCTACCCGGGAATTTGTTGCAGCATCGCTTCTCAGCGCTCAGGGAAATTATCGCAGTGCGGCCAATCGTTATCTGAAACTTCTTACCGTTGAGCCCTCAAACGCTGCGATTCATTATGCCCTCTCCAAAGCATATCTAAGTCTTGGTGTTCTCGATTCCGCCCGTATATACAGCGAAAAAAGTGTCCTGCTTAATCCAGGAAATAAATATTATTTGAGTGTTCTTGCTGGTTTAGCACATCAAATGCATGATTATACTCGGGCGAGCGATCTTTATCGGCAGATTGTTGCTCTTGAACCTGGCAGTGTGGAACCTTTATCATCACTTGCACTCGAATATCTTGCGGCTGATCAGCCTGAAAAAGCTCTTGCTGTATTTAAAGACATCCTTTCAATTGACCCTAAAGACAAGACAGCGCAGGCTCAGGTCTTGCTCATGGAAATAAAACTTCTTCACTATAAGGATGCAATAAAGAGGGTGATGGAGCTGATTCGACAGGGAGACGAAAAAGACAAGCTTCGTTTAACTCTCGGGGAGCTTTATATACAAGCCGGGGATTTCGATCTTGCATTCAAAACATTCAGGGAGGTAGTGCATGAAAATCCAAGATTTATTCCTGCATGGCTTGGAGTGTTTGAGGTTTCTGTTCAGTCAAAGAATCAATCTGTTTTTCTAGAATATCTTAATCGCCTTAACAATACCAGTCAGATAAGCTTCAAACAGAAAATAGAACTTGCAAAACTGTTTGTTGTGCGTTCTGTACGCGACAGTTCTTTTGTTCAACCATCAATAACCATGATAGATGAAATCGGCAGGCGAAATAAGAACAACAGTTTGGTCTATGTCCTCCGAGGCAATGCAAAAATATTGCATGGTAAAGGGCTTGACGCAATACCTGATTTTAAAAAAGCACTTCAGCTTGAACCGAAAAATGTTGAAATGTGGGAGAATCTTGTTTCGGCATATCTTATGCAAAAGGATTATTTGCATGCAGAGAGAACAGTTTCTAAGGCAAAAAGTCGATTTCCAAGTTTGATGTTCAGGCTCAGGGTATTAGAAGGCGAGGTGCAATTTCAGGCGGGAAATCTAAAGCAGGCAGTATTACTTCTTGAGCCAGTCGCGAGGCCGAAAACTGCAAAAAAGGACAAACAGCTTTATGAGCAAGCTGTAACCAGTCTTGCTTTATGTTATGATAAACTGGGTTTTCCCGATAAAAGCATTCATCTTTACGAAACGATTCTGCAAACCGACTCTAAAAATTATCTCATGATGAACAATCTGGCCTATGTTCTTTCTGTACAGGAAAAAGAACTTATTAGAGCTAAAGATCTTGCCTTAAAAGCTGTGACTGCTGAACCCGATAATGCAAGTTATCTGGACACCCTGGGTTGGGTTTTGTTCAAGTTAAAAGAGTATGAGAAAGCGCGTGATATTCTTGAAAAAGCATTGGGAATAGATACCACTGAAACTGAAATAATGGATCATCTCAGCCAGGTCTACGATGCAATCGGTAACAGTCAAAAGTCACAGGAGATGAAAGAGAAAATCAAGAAGCTTTTGAAGAAGTAATCTATACGTTGTTATACTATTCTGTACTAAGTCGTTAAAAATCAACATTATATTGCAGGGGTAAAAAAAACAAGGAGAGCACACGGGTCGCAGTGTATCAATTATTGTTTTAAGAAATAAAGCTAAGACATTTCAAATATAACGGTATGAGAAAAAATTGTTACGTGTTGGAAATGAGACTGCCAAAGCGTAAAGTCAACGTAACGAGGATGATGCGAAAGAAAACTAAATCGCTTGCACTATAGCCAGACCCTGTAAAAGTTTTTGCCTGACTTGAATTAATGTTACCAATTGATGCACAGCAATTTACTTTTATAGAGCAGATTTAAGAAGTTTTACAAAAAGCGGTTATACGATTTAGAAGGATATGCCCAAATTATTGTGCAACAAAAAAAAGATGCTTAAACCAGTTTGCGTATGGCCCCTTAATCGGACACCTCAAAAGTAGAAATTCCGGCCTATTTTCTTTTAATGCAATAAATTCAATGGGAGCTAGACCTCTCAAGGAATAATGAGGTCTGAAGCCGTTATATTCGCTTCGCCACTCCTCGATCTTGGTTCGCACATCTTCGAGACTGCTGAACCAATGAACCGAAAGGCACTCATCACGAAACTTACCGTTGAATGATTCAATATAAGGATTATCGGTCGGCTTGCCCGGTCGGGAGAAATCCAACACGACTTTATTCTCATAAGCCCAGCGATCCAGTTCTTTGGAAATGAACTCGCTTCCATTGTCGACTTGTATGCGTTCCGGCATAGCTCCTTCACGTTGCACAGCAGTTTCGAGGTAGCCGACAACGTCTGATCCTTTAATATGTTGGCTTGCGAACAGGCCAGAGCATTTCTTTCCAAAGTTGTCAACGATCGTCAAGACTCTGAATTTCCGGCCATCAAAGAGTTGATCGGCTACGAAGTCCATGCTCCATACTTGATGTACTCGCAGCGCTTCGATTTTCTCAATGCGGTGCTTTGCGCTACGATTCCTTAGTGGCCGCTTCGGCCGCAAAACCAAACCTTGTTCGCGATAAATCCGACGCCTGCGCTTGTGGTTATCGGTAAAACCTTCGCGCCTAAGCATGATTTCGATGCGTCGAAATCCGTAACGGACTCGAGAGTATGCAATCTCTCGCATCCGCATTGCCAACAACGTCTCATCGCGCTTATGAGCCTTGTAGTAAAGCGTCGATGGAGGTGTCGGTAGCGTTCGGCAAGCCCGCTTGACCGAAACATGGTAAGCCACCGTCATGTATTGCACCAGATGCATCTTTACGGCAGGCCTTACAACTTTTTTTTATCACATCCTGAAGCATCTGCCGATCAAGGCTCAAATCGGCAACAAGCTTCTTGAGATGGGCATTTTCCTGTTCCAACTGACGGAGCCGTCGAAGCTCGTTGACACCCATACCTCCGAATTTGTTTTTCCAACCATATAAGGTGGCTTGTGAGATTCCAAGTTGCCGGCAAATATCCCGGACTTTGGTTCCCGCTTCAGATTGTCTGAGGGCATAGCTGATCTGTTGTTCGCTGAATCGTGATGTTTTCATGGCAATGGCTCCTGGTTTGTTTCAAGATACTCATTGCCGGAAATCTCTACTTTACATGTGTCCAGTTTTCTGGGAGGGGGTCACAATTGCAAGAGCAATTGCCATTTTGGCGTAATACATGGCAGAACTAAGACGTTCTTTTTTCACAACATCATAAAATCTTGGAAGTGTTAGAGAGATTTGAATATCTGCATATGACTCAGACCGCAACACATCACCTTGTTTTGTTATGCTTTTCATGAGTCACCTCTTTAGATTATTGTTTTACAATGACTTTACTTTTATAAGATTATACTTGCAATTAAAGTGCCAATATTTTTATCTATTTGGATAACGTATTGAAATATAATAAAATATAGTTTTGTTGTAGATAAGAGGATCTTAGTATTTGGTATACTTGTGACAGAAAAAGTGTCTCATATAGAGACGTAAGATCGGGGTGAAATCGGTATAAAGTTATGGGACAATATTGCGGGGATGAAGAAGAGAGCTATCGCTCAAAACTCACTTTTGAGATAGCATAATGTTAAATAGGAAATGAGATAAACATAGAGTGAAGGAAAACAAAAAAACGGTGGATGTTAGATTCCACCGTTTTTTGATTCAATGATACTTCTTATTGCTTATTGAGCATTATCGAAATTGGTTCGTGCTGCAAGATATTCGTAATGAGACCAACGTGCATCAACTTCTTTCTGGATCGCCGTATAGTACTCGTCAGCCAAGGCAGGATGGCTCTTTTTGAGCATTCTGAAACGGTTTTCCATATTAAGGAAATTTGCAACAGGTATTTTAGGCTTTTTCGAATCAAGAATAAGTGGATTCTTTCCTTCAAGCAATCTCTCAGGATTGTAGCGATAGAGAATCCAGTGTCCTGAATCAACTGCTGCTTTCTGATTCTCAAGAGCCGTAGACATGTTGATGCCATGTGCGATACAGTGAGAATAAGCTAAAATGATGGATGGTCCATTATAAGCTTCTGCTTCCAGGAAAGCTTTCAGGGTGTGCTCATCACGGGCACCTAGAGCAACCGATGCAACATAGGCTGTTCCGTATGACATGGAGATCATACCAAGATCCTTTTTAGTGGCTGTTCGTCCCGCTGCGGCAAATTTTGCCACTGCGGCTTTCGGAGTTGCCTTGGACGCCTGTCCTCCAGTATTGGAATAAACTTCAGTATCCAGCACAAGAAGGTTGACATTTTTGTTGCCTGCAGTAATGTGATCAACGCCTCCGTAACCGATGTCGTAAGCCCAGCCATCACCACCAACTCCCCAGACACTTTTTTTAACAAGCATATCTGCCACAGAAAGCAGATTCCTCGCATCGGAAGAATCAATGAGATGAAGCTTCTCCTTCAGAATAGCGACACGTTTTCTCTGCTCAAAAATATCCGGCTCAACAATCTCACGTGCTTCAAGAATTTCTTTTGTCAGCGTTTCTCCAATTTCAGCAGAGAGTCTTTTTAAAAGTTCCTGGGCGTATTCGCGCTGTTTATCAATAGAAATCCTAAAGCCAAGGGCAAATTCTGCCGTATCTTCAAAAAGTGAGTTTGACCACGTTGGTCCACGACCTTCAGCATTAGTGGTGTAAGGGGTCGTTGGCAGGTTCCCGCCATAGATTGATGAACAACCGGTAGCATTGCCAACAACAAGGCGGTCACCAAACAGCTGCGTCATCAGCTTGACATAAGGTGTTTCACCACAGCCGGAGCAAGCTCCTGAAAACTCGAAGAGAGGTACCTGAAGCTGCTGTTCCTTGATCAGCTTTGTATTGATTTTGCTACGGTCAAATTCAGGAATATTAAGGTAATAGTTCCAGTTGTCAACTTCTGTTTCACGAAGCGGTTGCTGAGGCTTCATGTTCAATGCTTTTCTTGATGGGTTTGTTTTATCCCTTCCAGGGCAGACATGTGCACAAATTTCACAACCTGTACAGTCTTCAGGTGCAACCTGAATGGTATACTTCATTCCCTCCCAACTGGTCCCTTTGGCTTCGGTAGATTTAAAAGTACGCGGTGCGTTGGCAAGGTATTTGGCGTCATAGACCTTGGCACGGATAACAGCATGAGGGCAGACCATGGAGCATTTAGCACACTGTATGCATAAATCCGGTTCCCACACAGGGATTTCATCAGCCAGATTACGTTTTTCAAATTTTGATGTACCAGTTGGATAAGTGCCGTCAGCAGGCATATCGCTAACCGGAATATCATCACCTTCACCTGCAATTATTTTTGCCAGCACATTGCAGACAAAATCAGATGCTTCACCAACAATAGGCGGGCGCAGTTCTTTCTTGCTGTCAGCTATCGAACCTAAAGTTACCTGATGCAGGTTCGAGAGTGTTTCATCTACAGCCTGAATATTCTGGTTGACAACTTCATCTCCTTTTTTGCCATAAGTTTCCCTTATAGAGTTCTTGATCTGGTCGATTGCCTCTTCACGGGGCAGTACACCCGATATGGCAAAAAAGCATGCCTGCATAATGGTGTTGATGCGTTGGCCCATACCGCTTGAGTGAGCGACTTTATAAGCATCAATAGTATACAGTTTTGCCTCTTTCTTAATCAGATGCTCCTGAACGACTTTTGGAAGTTTGTCCCAAAGTTCATCAGCGGCATATGGTGAGTTTAAAAGGAGGGTGCCTTCTTTCTTGAGATTTTTCAGAAGATCAATCATCTCAAGAAAAATCCAGTGGTGGCATCCGATAAACTGTGCTTGAGTAATCAGATAGGTTGAGTGAATCTCATTCGGGCCAAAGCGCAGGTGAGAAGTTGTGATTGAACCGGCTTTTTTCGAGTCGTAGACAAAATAACCCTGTGCAAAGTTTGATGTCTTTTCACCGATAATTTTGATGCTGTTTTTATTTGCACCGACGGTGCCGTCCGAACCAAGTCCGTAAAAAAGAGCCCGGAACATTTCATCAGGTTCTATGGTAAAGTTATGGTCGTAGTCAAGACTTGTGAATGTTACATCGTCTTTGATGCCGACAGTGAAATGATTCTTAGGTTTAGGAAGAGCCATATTGTCGAAAACAGACTTTACCATCGCTGGAGTAAATTCCTTTGAAGAAAGGCCATATCTGCCGCCGGTAATATTTGGAAGGGTTTTCAGTAACCCATTCTGTACCCCTTCAAGCAGCGCATTGACAACGTCGAGATAGAGCGGTTCACCGGCACTTCCGGGTTCCTTGATTCTATCAAGAACAGAAACTGATTTGACTGTTGATGGTAACGCATTAACTAAAAGCTCAATATCGAACGGGCGGAACATACGGGCATGGAGGACGCCGACTTTTTCGCCCTTGCTGTTGAGATAATCAGCAGTTTCACGAGCAGTCTCAACACCGGAGCCCATCAGCACTATAACCCGCTCAGCATCAGGTGCGCCATAGTATTGGTAAAGCTTATAGTAACGTCCCGTCAGGTCACCGAATTTGTCCATCAATCTTTGAGTGATTGCGGGGCATTCGTTGTAATAGCTGTTGACGGTTTCCCTGCCTTGAAAATAGACATCAGGATTCTGAGATGTTCCTCTAAGAATGGGAGCGTCAGGGCTCATGCGTCTGTTGCGGTGCGCTATAACAAGCTCCTCGCTGATCATTGCCTTTATGATATCATCAGAAATAACCTCTATTTTTGCAATCTCATGAGATGTTCTAAAGCCGTCAAAAAAGTGAAGGAATGGTACTCTGGACTCAAGTGTTGCTGCAGCGGAAATTAGACCAAGATCCATAACTTCCTGAACAGAAGCTGATGCAAGAAGGGCAAATCCTGTTCCACGAACAGACATGACATCACCATGATCCCCGAAAATTGAAAGTGCCTGGCCTGCAAGAGCACGTGCTGAAACATGTATGACGCAAGGTGTCAGCTCCCCGGCAATTTTATACATATTAGGAATCATTAGCAGCAATCCCTGTGATGCTGTAAACGTGGTGGTCAACGCACCAGTCTGCAATGCGCCGTGGACTGCAGCAGCAGCGCCAGCTTCGCTCTGTAATTCATCAATTTTAGGGACAGTTCCCCAAATATTCTTTTTTCCTTCAGCTGCCCATGCATCAGAATATTCACCCATCGGCGATGCCGGAGTAATTGGGTAGATACATATAACTTCACTGGTGCGGTAAGAGACATGAGCTAAAGCTTCATTTCCCTCCATTGTTTTATAAGTCCTGGTCATACTGGCAGTCTCTCTTGATTTGTATTGATAAATTTGGAACGTGCAGAGCACTGATGTGATAACTACGATTGAGTTGGAAAATAGTTACACTTGTAGTCATGAAAATCAAATTGAGGCGATTGAGAAGATATTAAAAAAAACGATTTTTGTTAAATTTAATTAGATTTCGCTTTTTACATCTAAAGCCTGCCGCCCTGCAACAGCGACAGTATCCTTTGTTATTTTAATGTTTTGATAATAAAAAAAGGTTATATGGACGCGGAACATTCCGAAAATATTGTTTATGGTAGAAATGCCGTTCTTGAACTTCTCCAGCAAAAGCCGGAAAGTATAGAAAAAATATATTTTCAGTTTAACACTTCTCATCCGAAAATCAAGGAAATACTTATTACCGCAAGGAGGCAGAAGCTGGTAACCGGCAAAGCCCGCCTTGAAAAACTTTCCTTGATTGCCGGGACAACAAAACACCAAGGGGTTTGCGCTCTCATCAGTTCAGTTACCTATTACTCACTGGAAGAGGTGCTGCAAAGCCCCCGAAACACTTACCCACTTTTTGTGGTGTTGCAAGGCCTGGATGACCCGCATAATATCGGAGCCATTATCAGAACAGCTGAAGCCGTTGCTGCCGATGCTGTTGTACTTGTTGAAGGTAAAGGAGCACCTGTTAACGCGGTTGTTCACAAAGCATCAGCCGGTGCACTGTCCCATATGAGAATCTGTAAAGTTAAAAGCCTTGTGCGTGCCCTTGAATTTCTTCATGTTCAGAATGTTCAGGTCATTGCTGCCGATATGGATGCAGAACTTAATTATACGGATGCTGACATGAAACAATCAACAGCCATAGTGCTGGGTATGGAAGGTAGCGGACTTGCTCCTGAAGCATTGCAGTTCTGCGATCATGTTGTAAGGATTCCTATGGCAGGTTGTGTTGAGTCACTCAATGTAAGTGTTACAGCAGGTGTGCTGCTTTACGAAGCCATGAGGCAGCGCCTTATATAACGTCTCTGTGTTGAATACGTTAAATGGCTTTTTTACTTACCTGTTTTTTCAGCTCGTTAAAAAAAATATTACCTTGCTTTCTCATATTCAGTTACTACCGTCGCAACTCAAATAACACACCATCTCTCCGCTATGACTATTCTTGAAGATCTTCGTTATACAAAAGACCATGAATGGATTAAACTGCTTGAAGATGGCAGTACCGCACTGGTCGGCATTACTGACTTTGCCCAGTCAGAGCTAGGCGATATTGTTTTTGTAGAACTAAAAGCTGCAGGAACCAAGTTGAAAGAGCATGAGGTGTTCGGCACTGTGGAAGCAGTTAAAACTGTAGCCGATCTTTTTGCGCCAGTCGCTGGTGAAATTCTTGAGCTGAACACTCAGCTTGACAATGCAGAAATCGTTAATCAGGATCCTTACAACAATGGCTGGCTGGTCAAGATAAAGGTAGACAATCCGGTATCCGTCAAAGAACTTCTTGACGCCTCAGCATACCGTCAGCTGGTAGGGGAATAATTATGCCATTCATTGTCAATACAGCCGACGAAAGGGAGGAGATGCTCAAGGCAATTGGTGTAAAATCCTTTGATGATCTTATTGTTGATATTCCTCAAGAAATCCGCTTGAAAAAAGCCCTTGAAGTATTTCCGGCATTAGATGAACCACAGGTTCGAAAACTGCTCGAATCTCTTGCTTCGGGGAATCGCAGCACATCGGATTATGTAAGCTATCTGGGAGGTGGGGCCTATGATCATTTTATCCCTGTTGCCATCAAGACCATTGTATCCCGAAGCGAATATTATACAGCATACACACCCTATCAGGCAGAAGTATCTCAGGGTACCCTGCAGGCAATTTACGAATACCAGAGCTTAATATGCCGTCTCTACGAGATGGATGTAACGAACGCGTCAATGTATGACGGAGCTACAGCTCTGGCCGAAGGGGTTTTAATGGCCATGAACATCACAGGCCGAGGCCGTGTTGTTGTCGCCGGAAAACTACATCCATACAACAGTTCAGTTCTGAAAACCTATCTTGAAGCCTCAGGTCATACTGCTGTTATCCAAAACACACTTGAAGATGGGGTCGGCTGTATCGCTTCATTAAAGGGTATGCTAACTGACAGTATAGCTGCAGTTGTAGTTCAGCAGCCGAATTTTTACGGCTGCATGGAAGATGTGGAAGCCATACGTGACATTGCACATGCCCATGGAGCACTTTTTATTGTTTCAGCCGACCCCCTCTCTCTTGGAGTTCTTGCTGCTCCAGGAAGTTATGGAGCTGATATAGCAGTCGGGGAAGGTCAATCACTCGGTAACCCGCAAAATTTCGGTGGTCCATACCTCGGAATATTTACTGTAAAACAGCAGTTTGTCCGCAAAATCCCAGGCCGTCTTGTAGGCATGACCAAAGACAGGGATGGTGAGGACGGTTTTATTCTGACCCTGCAGACCCGCGAGCAGCACATCCGGCGTGAAAAAGCCACCTCAAATATATGCAGTAATCAGGCACTTAACGCTCTTCAGGCAGCTGTCTATCTTTCCTTGCTTGGTAAGGAGGGGCTGAAAGAGGTGGCTACGCAATCAGCACAAAAGGCTCACTATCTTGCAACTAAAATTGCCAAAATTCCCGGATTTTCTCTGAAGTACAAGTCGCCATATTACCGAGAATTCGTTGTAGAAACACCCATTCCTGCGACGGAAGTGATAGAAAAGATGCTTGAGAAGAAGGTATTTGCCGGTTACGATTTGTCAGTACATAATGAAACAGGGCTGCTTATTGCGGTAACTGAAAAACGTACACGCCAGGAACTTGACCGTTTTGCAGAAATCCTTGGGGCTCTTATATAAGCCCCAGGGACTTTAGCTCATTGTCAATAATAACCTTGTTTTCAGGCGATAACGGTACAAGCGGTAATCTATAGTTCTCCTCGATCATACCCATACGCGCAAGAGCGTATTTTACCGGTACGGGATTACTCTCAATAAAGTTCAGTCGGAATAGTTTTCGACAGGAACGGTTAATCGACTGCGCTTCGGTAAGGTTTCCTTGTTTAACAGCTTCAACCAGTTGCTTAACCTGATAAGGTACCTCGTTCGCTGCGACGGAAATTACTCCATCACCGCCCATCGCAATAAACGGAAGAATCAGTGAGTCCTCTCCAGTCAGCACCGAAAAATGATCAGGACGCTCTTCGAGAAGTTCCGCGATCTGTGTGAAGTTGTCCGATGCTTCTTTTACGGCTGCAATATTTTCAAAATCTCTGGCCAGCCTGAGAATAGTTGTTGCCGTCACGTTGCATCCTGTTCTTCCCGGAACGTTGTATATAATAACAGGGACAGAAACAGCTTCTGCTATATGCCTGAAGTGCTGGTATATCCCTTCCTGTGAAGGCTTATTGTAATAAGGTGCAACAGAAAGAATAGCTGCAGCTCCAGCTTTTTCTGCATTTTTTGCAAGCTCTACGGCGTGCAGGGTTGCATTGGTCCCTGCACCGGCAGCGACCATTATTTTATCTCCGGCTTCGTCCTTTACGGTACGGATAATTTCAATCTGTTCATCTCCGGAAAGTGTCGGGGACTCACCCGTTGTACCGCATGGGATGATGATATCGGTTCCAGCCGCTTTATGAAACTGTACAAGTCTCCTTAAAGCGCTCGTATCGATGGATCCGTCTGTCTTGAACGGGGTCACCAGTGCTACTGCAGATCCCGAAATATATCGTTTGGACATACTGTTCATTCCTGATTAATAGTATTCAAACTGTGTTGTAAAAAGAGAAGCTTTAAAACAGGCTGAACTTTTGGCAAAGCATTTTAATTCGGCAGTCTGAACATGAGTTTCAGTGGTTCCTGTTCTTTCCTCCGGACTTTATCGGGAAGATACCGAAAGGGAAAAGATAAACAGGGAAATTGAAATTGAAAATTGAATTTTTTTTGTTCTCTGGACTCACACTAAATACAAAAAGCGTTCTCTTACTCTGAATGAACTCGAAAGGCGTAAAAAAAATTCAAGTCCAGGTATTAAGAAATGGGGGCGATGGGGTAAATATCCAGAGACAAGAACAATAGTAGTTCGACTATCTAATGCTGAAACTCTATATGGATTTGCCCCTGTCCAGGAGTTCCGAGGCAAGATTAAGGGAAGAGTGCGAAACTTCTGTTCCACTTATTAATCCAGCAATGGCCTTCAGACGGCTTTTATGGTCAAGGGTGATCACTTCGGATACTGTCCTGTCATGCTGCAGGGATTTTTGAACCTGAAGATGTGTATCGGCCATTGCAGCGATTTGCGGCAAGTGGGTGATGGCTATAATTTGATGAAGGCGTGAAAGTTTTTTCAGGCTCAGGGCAACCGCTTCTGCAACACGGCCACTGATGCCGGTATCGATTTCATCAAAAATAAGTATTGGCAGCTTTGCTGAGTCAGCCAGAGCGCTTTTCATTGCCAGCATGATTCTTGAGATTTCTCCGCCGGAAGCAACTTTTATAAGGGGTTTTGGTTTTTCACCCGGATTGGTCGATATCATGAATTCAATCCGGTCATAACCGCAGCTGAAACAAGCAAACCTTTTCCCATCGTTGGAGATTTCCCCATTATCCTGCTCATCATGCGTTATATTGACAATGAAAGTGGCATTTGGTATGCCCAATTGTGCTAATTGCTCCTGAATGACTTTTTCAAGCTGATGAGCAGCTTTCTGTCGTTTACCTGAAAGCCTGAGGGCAAGAATTGAAAGTTCTGCTTTCTGAAGAGTAATTTTAGCTTTGATATGATTAACCTCTTCTTCAAGGCTGTCCTCAAGCGCAACTCGTGCATCAAGCTCGTTCTGATAATCGATCAGCTCAGTAAGAGTAAGACCATATTTTTTGCAGATTCTTTGAAGTTTTAGCTGACGTTCCCTTAATGAGTCAAGCCTGGCGGGATTAAAATCAATTACCGAAGAATAGCTGCGGGTAAATCTGGCAATTTCATCAACAATGCTTTTTACTGTTCGAGTTTCCTCAACATGTATGTCGAAGCGTTTGTCGATACTGGCAAGTTTTTCAAGAGTATGCAGGGCAGATGTTATGGAAGTGTATATGGAGTGTTCACAGTCATATAACAGGTCATTCAGTGAAGAGGTAAGACTGAAAAGGGTTTCGGAATTTTCCAGCAGCGAAATCTCAGTTTCAATATCTTTGTATTCATCGTTTTTCAAGTCCAGCATTTTAAGCTCATTGATCTGAAAATCCAATGTCTCTTTTTTGTCGCGGATTTCAGCTGCTTCTTTATTGAGAGTATTCAACTGATTTTGTAGTTCCAGAAGTAAAAAACGTGCGGCTTTGTAATCGGTAACATCTGAATCTGATTGTGCAAAATCGTCAAGCAGGGTTTCGTGTGAGTCTGCATTCAGGAGTAACTGGTGGTCATGCTGGCCGTGAAGATCAATCAGTATTTCTCCAGCTTGTTTGAGTAGAGAGGCATTACAAGGGCTATCGTTGATGAAACAGCGAGACTGTCCGCTCGACGACAGTTCCCTGCGGAGAATAAGTTCAGGAGTTGTTTCAATATTGGCTGCACTCAAAAGAACATTCACTTTTTCAGAATGAACATCTTTGAGTATGGCTTCAATAACCGCCTTAGTTGTTCCTGACCTGACCAAATCACTGCTGGCCCGCTCACCAAGGACAAGGTTAAGGGCCCCTATAAGAATAGATTTGCCCGCACCGGTTTCTCCGGTGATAATGTTCAGTCCAGGACTAAATTCAACGGTGAGTTCCTGGATCAGTGCGTAATTTTTGATATAAAGGCTGAAAAGCATGGCCGGGTATGTTGGTGTGCACTTTCAGTGAAAAAAGATAACGCTGATACAACAAACTAGGGAATATCACGTTTAAAGAGCAGTCAAAAAGCCCTGTTGAGGGCTTTATTGAGCAGTTTATTTTTCGATCAGAAATTTGATTGATTTACTTTTTTGGTTTTTCATCATCACCGTTGTTAACGTCATCCTCGCTAGTGCTTTGCGATTTCTTAAACTCCTTAATTCCTTTCCCGAGACCTTTTGCAAGTTCTGGAATTTTTTTTGCTCCGAACAAAAGCAAAATGATCACCAGAATAAGCATCAACTCCTGTCCACCTATTCCAAACATCAGGATTTCTCCATATAAATAACCATATGATGAAAAGTAAATTCCTGCATGTTATATAAACAATCTGTCTTCCTTAACCAACAGCCCTGATGAAATCAGGCGGCTTTTCAGTACTCTTAATATCGAGCAAGTATAGTTTCACCAGCCATGGTTTTTTGGCCCGGTTGAACCACGACTGAAACTGAGGATGGAAGAACAACATCAACCCTGGATCCAAATTTAATCATACCAAAACTTTTTCCGGCTTCAACACTATCCCCCTGTTGAAGGCTACATATAATTCTTCTCGCTAAAAACCCTGATACCTGGTTGAAAAACACCTCTATTTCTCCATTGTCAATACCGATTTCCATTCTTTCATTGCTATCCATGCTTCGATGGTCAAATGCCATAAGAAATTGGCCAGGGAAGTAGCGAAGATAGCTTACTCTTCCTTTGATCGGTATGCGGTTGACATGAACGTTGAAGGGCGACATAAAAATACTGACCAGCGTTGAGGCCTTGCCGGTAATGCTGTGCTTATATGGCTGAACAAGAAGAATTTTACCGTCAGCAGGTGCCAGAATAATCCGCTTTTCATCAGGAACAATCCGTTTGGGGTCACGAAAAAAATAGAGGCTAAAAAAGATAGTGATGATGGCAGTGAGCAACACAACAATCCAGAGCCAAAAGGGAAGGAGCGATGCGGCAGCGCTGATGAGTAGGCAGAAAAGAAAAACCTTTATCATGGTGCTTTTGCCGTAGGGTGTAAACATTTCTATAGGTCTATGATCGTTTTTTTTGATAACTCCCCTTATGATAATTATTTATCTTGTTCCTGAGAAGAAAGGTGACATTATTTTCATTTTTATTAATATTTCAGTCAGGATTAAGTCCATTATTACAATGATTTTAAGATCAGTTTATAAGTGAATGCATTAGAAAAAAAGTTTCTTGAGCAAATTAGAACAAGGAGGCTTGTAGAAGAAAGTGACAGAGTTCTCGTTGCTGTGTCGGGAGGGCCGGATTCAATGGCTATGCTTTCACTTTTTTGTGCCGTAAAACCTGTTCTGCATTGTGAAATTGCAGTTGTTCACTGCAACTTTAAGCTTCGAGCTGAAGAGAGTCAAGCCGATGAAGATTTTGTTAAGTATCAGTGTGACTCTCTTAGACTGGAGTGCTTTGTTGATCATTTTGACACTGTGCATTGCGCCAGTGAGTGGAAAAAGTCTCTCGAGGAAACAGCTCGTATACTTCGGTACAATTATTTCGAAAAGGTAATACAGGTAAAAGGGTATACCAAAATTGCTACTGGACATCATGTCAACGATAATGCCGAAACCGTTCTTTTCAATTTATTCAGGGGAGTTTCTTTACCTGGCTTAAAAGGCATAAGAGCCCGAAATGGTAAAATTATCAGGCCGATGCTCCTGCTTCCTAAAGCGGAGATTACCTCATACCTTAACGAAAAAGGCATCCCTAGCAGAACGGATATCAGCAACCTTGCTAATGACTACGACAGGAATTTTATCCGAAACCGTGTTATTCCGCTTATTGAAGAACGTTTTCCTTATAAGCTTATGCCTTCGCTTCAAAGACTGTCAGAACAGGCAGGGGAGCTCGAAGAGTTTTTGGAGTTCTATTTCGAGAACCTTCTTGAACGGGAACCGGGTCTGTCACTCCGCGAAGGAAAGCTTGAAGTTAATGTGCTGCAAAAGCTTATGATTTTTGAACAAAAAGAAGTTTTCAAGAGGGCATTGCAAGATATGGATGCACCCGTTGATGCTCAGACGCTTCAGAAGCTGGTTGATCTTCTTCGTTCGCACCCTGGAAAAATAGTCATGGCCGGCAGGCAATTGCAGGTGATATGGAAAGGAGAATCTCTCGTTTTTACCCGGAACATTTCTTGACATCAATACCTTTACTCTATTTGTTTTGCATGCTGAAAAAGTTCAAGAGGCAGCTTGGTATGAATAATTACTGATTCAAGATTTTGCTGGATATTAATTTTGTTAAGGAGTTGTTTTGTCTGCCCGCCAGTTCTTGTTCCTGATAATTCCGAAAGTTTTACAGCACCCCACAAAAATGTTGATGCGAAATAAGCTCCTCGTCGTGTTGCATATACCCATTCGCTTTGCCCTTCGATACCATTATTGAAATTAACGGACAGAGCAAGGTTTTGGATACTGTTGAGGTTTCCCAGCGTTTTTATATCTCTGTTTGCTGAAGTCAGACTTTGAAGTGCCCCTATAGTCCAAACAGCTGAAGGCAGTGCAAACCAAAGATGAGATTTATATATAGCCTTGTTGATTAGCACTGAGGTCAGAGAGTCTCTCTTGAAAAAACTACCGTTTGGGATAAGGAAATCTTTCAGCATTTTTCTGTTGCTAGCCAGGACAATTTTTCTTTGGCTGAGCGAACAAAGCCAGAGGGTACTGTCAAGAGAGTAACATTGGAATCCGCCTATATTTTCAGTTGACCTGCTGTTTGATGTAAGAAAAGTTTTTGGAAGTTTTTCGGCAAATGGTCCCCAGGCAACTCCCAAATACTCCTGCTCTTTGTAGCCATGGCGTTTAAAGCTTATAAGCAGCGTATCAACTTCAAGAGAGGGATTTATATTTGCAGCTTTCATAAGGGAATCGAGTCGGCCTTTAGGCTGGAACAGTTGTGCCTTTTTCAGGGAGTCAGGTATAATGTTTTGCCAGAGTTTGCTTTGACGGATGTCTTTAAGGCCTATGTAGATCAATGCATCAGTTTTGCCTGGGATATGATCAACTATTGTCTTAAGCTCGGGACTTAATGGTTCGGGTTGAAGCCTTGTTTTAGGGTAGTTGATCCAGAGGACAACGGCAAGAAAGCCGAGAAAGCCCAAAACGCTGATTGACATCAGAAGTCCAGATCCATTTTTCAGAGAGCGTCTTTTGGCTGTTGCTTCCAGTTCGGAATTCCTCGGCATAATTCAGCAGATTAGGAATTGTTTTTAATGGCTTGGCGGGCAAGTTCATCACAGCGGTTATTGTATGGATTGTCGCTGTGGCCCTTCACTTTATGGAAGGTAACATGCTGTAATTTAAGCAACTTCAGAATTTTTTGCCACAAGTCAACATTTTCAACATTTTTTTTCGCCGCAGTTTTCCAGTTATTGGCTGTCCAACGTTTAAGCCATCCTTCATTGACGGCATTGACAAGATAGCTCGAATCGCTGTAGAGATGAACTTCACAGGGCTCTTTGAGAATTTCAAGCGCTTCAATAGCAGCACTGAGTTCCATGCGGTTATTAGTTGTAGCGGGAGAAAAGCCGGAGATCTCACGGCTTGATGAGCCGTACATCAGGAGAGCTCCCCATCCTCCTTTTCCAGGATTACCGCTACAGGCACCGTCGGTGTATATGATTATTTTTTTTTTCATCGACAAAAAAAAGCTCAACCTTGTTTGATTGAGCCTTTATAAGATAGTGAAAAATCTTGTTTAGCTGTTGTTGTGCTGGAATTGTTATACCAGTTTGGCAAGTTCGGCGGTTCCTGTTTTTGCAATAATTCTCATTGCTTTAGCTGAAAGCTTAACCTTAACAAACCGTTTTTCTTCTTCTATCCAGATTCTTTTTGTATGGAGGTTCGGTTCAAAACGGGTACGGACATGGTTATTTGCATGGGAAACCGTGTTGCCGTACTTAGGTCTTTTACCGGTCAGTAAACAAACTTTAGACATGGTGCAATCAATTGGTGTTAAAAAAACGAAACGGAATATAACAATAGTTTTGCAAACCGGAAACGTATTGTTTCAGGGTCGTATACCGACAGCACAAACCATCATGGATAAAACATAGAGCAGCGTTCCAAAGGCATTATACCAGACTGCCTTTTCCCTTGGATTTGTAATGAGGATTTTCTGCATTGGCAGTTGGGCTACCAGAAGAATCAAAGCTATGACAGTCATTGTCATAGAGCCCTTAAGAACAAGAATAGAAATAGCAGCAAGTTGTGCAGCATTCATAACAACAGCGGCAAGAATTGCAGCTTTTTTTTCACCGAGCTGCACTGGTATTGATGCGACCTTGCGGATATGATCACCAACAACTGATTTGAAGTCGTTTAGCGTCATAATGCCGTGAGCTCCAAGTGAAAAAATAATAGCTAGGGCAATCGTTTCCCTGGAAGGTACGCCTTGTGTAATTGAAAAACTACCAGTAAGCCACGCTACTCCTTCATAAGCAAGGCCGACAATTAGATTGCCGAACCATCCGTTCCTTTTAGCCCTGATTGGTGGACCGGAATAGGCATGCGACATAAGTACACCTACAAAAGCAATAATGACTACGTAAGGGTGAATGGACAGTGCGACAAGAAAGCCTGTAATAATCAAAGCAAACGTGATGAGCCAACTTGCAGATTTGGATATTTTACCTGCAGGTATCGGTCGGTCAGGTTCATTGATAGCGTCAACCTCTCTGTCGAAGTAGTCGTTCATTGTCTGCGACATAGCGCACATGAGAGGGCCGGCAAGGAGTATGCCACGTAAAAGGATGGACCAGTTTTCAGCAATCCCTTCGCCAGTCGATACTACGCCACAGGCGAAGGCCCACATGGGAGGGAACCATGTGACCGGTTTCATAAGTGGCACAATAGCCGATGGATCAATTCGAAAGCCAGGCTTATTGACATTTTCTAAAGCCTGCTGAATGACTTTTTGCCGTGATTCGCTCACTCCCGACAAGCGAAGCTTATCGCCGATGCTTTTCGAGCTTTCAGTGATCAGAGTGTTGCGTCCGTTCATGGTTATTATGGTTCTCTCTTCGGCTTAATAAGAAGGCAACTATAATACTAGTTTTTTTTAAAAATATAGGAGTTTAGTTACCAGTCAACCTGTATTTCCTTGAGAGTTCAGCGTTTATTTTCAGAATCTTATTAAAATTAGCTTCAGCCATACCACTTTCAAGTGCATCTTTTGCTTTGCTGAACCCTTCATCAATGCAAGACGTCTTTCCTGAAACATAACAGGTCATGGCAGTGGTAAACAGCGCGGCATCACGTTGTGCTGTCGATGCACTCCCATCCAGAATATTACGGATAATATGTGCATTTTGATGTTTATCACCTCCCTGGATTTCAGACAATGCATGCCGGGTCAACCCAAAATCTTCAGGGTTAACAGTATGCTGGGTGACAGACCCGTTTTGAATTTCTATAATATAGGTTGGTCCATTGAGGCTTGGTTCATCAAGAGGAATGCCTTCTTCAGTCAGGGAGTGAACAACCATTGCGTGATGAGTGCCTGTCTGCAAAAGCACCTCTGTGTAGAGTTCCATCAGGTTCCGGTCAAAGACACCTACCAGCTGGCGTTTAGCCCGTGCAGGATTAATGAGAGGACCAAGAGTGTTGAAGATTGTTCTTATGCCAAGTTCACGGCGGACAGTCGCTACTTTTTTCATAGACGGGTGGTACAGTGGAGCATACAGAAAAGCAAATCCAGTTTGCTCAAACTGTTCTCTTGTAGCTTCAGCAGACAAATCAATTACGAAACCAAGAGCTTCAAGAACATCAGCACTTCCACAATTGCTGGTTACCGAGCGGTTTCCGTGCTTTGCAATTTGAATCCCTGCACTATTTGCAATGATTGATGCTGTTGTTGAAATATTAAAAGTGCCTGCATGGTCACCACCGGTACCACAGGTGTCAACAGCATTATCATCAAGGATGATAATGCTGGCTTTTTCCATAAGGCTGTAGTAGGCTCCTGTAGCTTCACTTGGGGTAACACCTTTTTTCTGCAATAGGGCAAGCAATGCGGCTATGTAAATCTCTGAAAATTGGCCATCCATAATGCTGTTCATGCAGAATGTCATTTCTTCGACCGAATAATTTTCACCGGCAAGCAGCTTTTGAAGTAACTTCTTTTGAGGCATTGAGTGGATTGGTTGGCAATTTAATGCGAATATTCGTAAATGTATATAATAAGAAGAATTGATTGCATTCTAAAAGGATGATGAGATGATTAAGGATGCAACGTAACTTTTGTTAATTTT
Organism: Chlorobium sp.; assembly: GCA_005843835.1. Taxonomy (GTDB): domain Bacteria; phylum Bacteroidota; class Chlorobiia; order Chlorobiales; family Chlorobiaceae; genus Chlorobium. The sequence goes on along the minus strand of SZXZ01000087.1, from coordinate 1,384 downwards.
CTTTATGAATAGTAAACAGTTAACACCATGCCGGAAAGAGGCTCTCGGGATGGTACTTATGAAAATGATGAGTCGCGCTCTTGATGCCTGTATTGTTACTGATCTTTCTGTTATCAGGTGGTTAACCGGTTTCAGTGGTTCAAGCGCAAGGCTGGTCGTTACTCGTGAAAAAAGCTGGTTGTTCACAGATTTTCGATACAAAGAGCAGGCTGCACGTGAAGTTGACGTGGCTGAAGTGGTTATAGCCGGGGAAGGATTTGCTGCAGAACTTGGTTCAGGTCACTATCCTCTTGGTGAAACTGTTGCTCTGCAGTCAGATAATATTACATGGCACGAGGCCACCCGGCTAATCGATCAGCTTAAGGGGAAGCAACGGGTTATACCAGTCGATACTTTTTTTGATGAGTTCAGAATGATCAAGCACGAGATGGAGCTCATCAAGATGCGCCGTGCTGCTGAAATCAGTGAGCTTGTTTTTGACAACGTGCTTTCTCTGATATCTCCGTCAGTTACAGAGCTTGATATTGCAGCTGAGATCTCTTTTCAGCATAAAAAACGAGGAGCAGAAAAAGACTCATTCGACCCAATAGTAGCCGGAGGACCTCGTTCTGCAATGCCTCACGCAAAGCCATCATCGGCCAAATTCAAGGTTGGAGAGTTGATTGTTATTGATATGGGGTGCGTTTATGAGGGTTATGCATCCGATCAGACCAGAACCGTGGCGCTTGGAGAACTGTCAAGTGAAGCTCGTACTGTATATCGAATTGTGAAAGAGGCACAGGAGCTCGGTATTGCTTCAGCGAAATGTGGAATGACGGCTAAACAGCTTGACGGGGAGGTTCGTCGATTTATCACTGCACATGGTTACGCCGATGAGTTTGGCCACGGGCTTGGTCACGGAGTTGGGTTTGAAGTACATGAGGAGCCCCGGATCAGCCCAAAAGGGGAACACGTTCTGCAGGAGAATATGGTGTTTACAATTGAGCCGGGTATTTATTTGCCAGGCAAATTCGGGGTACGGATTGAGGATACTGTGGTGATGGGCCTGAATGGTGCCACACCACTGCAAAGCTCGAGCAAAGAGCTTATTATTTTGTAAAGTATTATCTCACCTGAAAACTTATGAAAAGTAATTATTGCATGGTAGTTACAACTGCCCCTGATTGGCAAGAGGCTGAAAATCTTGCAGATGGCATTCTTAACAACCGTCTGGCAGCTTGTGTACAGATGGCCGACATAAGGAGCTTTTTCCTCTGGGATGGAGTTATGCAGAAGGAAAGTGAAGTTGTTCTTTACATAAAGACTACAGAGGCGCGTTATAGCGCTCTTGAAGCCTATATACAAGAGTACCATCCCTATGATGTGCCCGAAATCATCAAGCTGC
>SZXZ01000030.1 GCA_005843835.1 Chlorobium sp. | reverse complement strand
TTTGGGATTCACAATAAAACCATATCCCTTTTTGTCGTTAAACCATTTGACTTTACTTTGTGCCATGTTTGAAGATGTTTTGGTGAGTAAGCCAGTCGCAATTGGTTAAAGTTCATCAATAAATGGGTAGTTGTAAATACCGCTTAAACGAGATTTTGCATACCCAGCATCGGGCACTCTTGTAATACCTTAATGCCCTTCTCATAACAACATTACACTTTTTTCCTTCAGGACTCTTTTCTACTGATTATGTATATTGGGGCTACTTATTTAATTGACGCTTAACCGCCCGAAACCATGGTAGCCAGAATTCAAAATCTTTACCTTTTCCTTGCCGGATTGCTAGCAGTTGGAAGTATTTTTTTACCTTTCTGGAGCTTTAGCGCAGGAAGGGTTTTTGTTATTTCTGATTTTGCAACTTTCAGCACACCCGGTATCATGTATGTCACTGAAAGTTGTTTTGCGGCAGGTGTATTTTCACCGTTAACTGCTGTCTTATCGCTTGTTGCTATCTTTCTGTTTAAGAACCGCGCTTTGCAGAGCAAGATTATCCTTTTTGCCATCCTGCTCTTTCTTGGTGATCTCTTCTCTGGTCTTACTGCAGCACATTTTCTAAACCAGTATTTACAGAACGCTGGAGCAATAGTCACACACAAACCGGAAGCTGGTTTTTTTATGATTTTACCCGAACCCGTATTATTCCTGATGGCTCTGAAAGGGGTTAAAAAGGATGACAAGATTGCTAATGCATACAAAAGACTTTAACGATGCGTATTGTCTGGTCAGCCGGTGATCCCCACGGCATCGGGCCGGAAATAATTCTGAAAAGCTTTCTGAAACTTGAGCGCTCCGGTCATTCTTTTCTTGTAGCCGGATCGTTTTCCGTCATGGACTTTTATAGAGAAGCGCTTGATCTACCTGTAAAACTTGAACTGGTCGACGAAGCTTCTTGGATTAAAAAGGGGAATGATGCCTGGTCAGGGGTTCTTCCTGTGCTTAGTGTCGCGGAGCCTGATACCATAATTCCCGGTACAATATCGGCTGCGGCGGGAAGGATTGCAATGGAGTCGATTTACGCAGCAGCTGATCTTTGCCGGGAGGGTGTTTGTGAAGCACTTGTTACAGCACCGATTCACAAGGAAGCTATTTCTCTTGCAGGATATACAGAATCAGGTCATACCGGGTTCCTTGGCAGGCTGTTCGATATACCTTCACCCACGATGATGTTCTTTGATCCGGTATTGAACCTGAAGGTTGCCTTGGCCACCATTCATGAATCGCTTGAAAGGGTTCCTGCTCTGATCCGGAAAATGGATCTTGACATGTTCCTCCAGGCACTTGCTCAATCCCTGGTCATCGATTTTGGAATTACTTATCCCCGTATTGCTTTACTCGGCCTTAATCCTCATGCTTCTGATGGTGGCGTGATGGGATGTGAAGAGCAGGAAATTATCCGACCCTGCATCGACAGACTTTCAGCGCGTATGAAAATTGATGGACCGTTTCCAGCTGATGGCTTTTTTGGAGCTGAAAAGTATAAAAACTATGATATTGTTGTGGCTATGTATCACGATCAAGGCCTTTTGCCGTTCAAGGTTCTTGCTTTCGATACTGGTGTAAACGTTACACTTGGCCTGCCGATTGTGCGGACATCACCTGATCATGGAACAGGATTTGATATATCTGGAAAAGGAATTGCCTCTGAAAGAAGTTTTCATGAAGCTACGCTGCTTGCGATAAAAATTGCCCGAAATAGAAATAAAACTTTGCGAACGTTATGATCTCTTTTATCAATGTTGATCTTGAACTCAATAAAAAACTTGTTTTCCAAAATCTCAATCTGACTGTTCAGCCTGGGGAGCTTGTCTATATTGTCGGCAAAAGCGGAAGTGGAAAAACGACGCTCCTCAAATCGCTCTATATGGATATACGTCCTAAAAAGGGAGAAATCAGGATTGCCGGATACAGTTCGCGCACTATTAAAAAACGGCAGATTCCTCTTCTACGAAGAAAATTGGGAATTGTTTTCCAGGACTTCCGCCTGCTTGAAGACCGCAATGTTTACGATAATCTGGCTTTTGTACTTCAGGTAACCGGTACGAAGGAAAGACTTATCAAGGATAAAGTCATGCACGCGCTCGAGAGTGTAGGTCTTGATCATGCGGTGAATAAATTGCCTCTCAGCCTTTCAGGGGGTGAGCAACAGAGGATTTCAATTGCACGGGCTCTGGTTCGCGAACCACTCGTTATTCTTGCTGATGAGCCAACCGGAAATCTGGACCCCGATACCTCTCTGGAAATCCTTGAGTATCTGAAAAGGATTAACCAGAAGGGTATCATAGTCCTTATCGGCACCCATGATTATGAGCTGGTTCGTCATTCACCGTTCAGAACTTTGCAAATTAAAGGACTTAACCTTGAGGAAACAACTATTGAACAATCTGCAACCGGATTCAGACCGGCGGCTGCCCTTTAAGAGCAGCCTGTTGTCATACCGCAGTCTTCACAAACTTTACAGGTTCCGTTCTGCTTGACGCGCATTGAGCCGCAGTTTTCACACTGTTCTCCGGTATACCCCTGCACTTTAGCCTGATAAGCCTGACTTGGACGAACCGAAGAGTGACCTGAATCAGCATGAACCACAAGCGTCGGTTCAATAATTTGGGTATGGTCTGAGGCGCCGTTGCTTTTCAGTTTGCCTTCGATATCTGTATCCAGAAGCTCGTCAACAGCTTTGATATGTACAAAGTCTTTACGGCCAAGATAGTCGTATCCTATGGAACGGAACACATAATCGAGAATTGATGTGGAATTTTTAATGGCATTATGGCCCTGTACTGCACCCGCTGGTTCAAAGCGAGTAAAGGTGAAGCTGTCAACAAGTTCTTCGAGAGGCATGCCGTATTGTAAAGCCTTGGAGGCAAGCACGGCAAAACAGTTCAAGAGCCCTTTGAAGGAAGCGCCTTCCTTATACATGTCTATAAAAATCTCTCCAAGCGCACCATCTTCATACTCCCCTGTCCTTAGAAACACTTTGTGCCCTCCAACATAGGCTTCACGTATATACCCTTTTCTGCGTTTCGGCAGATGCCTGCGTTCCGAACGGTGATAAACACGCTCGATAATTCTTTCTTGAACCTCTTTTGGGCCTTTTGTTTCGTCAAGGCTCTCTTCTGTTCCAAGCATGATAACTTCATCGAGGTCCTGGTAGCTCGATATATTGAGCGGCTGGGAAAGTTTTGATCCATCGCGATAGACAGTGACAGCCTTTACCATATGCTGCCAGGCTGACTGGTAGACCTCGCCAATTTCAGCAGTCGTGGCAGTACCGGGCATATTGACCGTTTTGGAAATTGCGCCTGAAATAAACGGCTGTACCGCTGACATCATGCGGATGTGCGCCATATGTTTTATGTAGCGAACTCCTTTTTTGCCACATTTGCTGGCACAATCGAATACAGGAAGATGCTCAAGCTTCAGGTGAGGAGCACCCTCAATGGTCATGGTGCCGCAAACATAGTCGTTGGCGGCTTCGATATCCTCCATGGATGCGCCAAGAGTCTGAAGCATATCAAAATCCGGATCGTTGAGTTGTTCGTCAGTGAACCCTAAGGCGGCAGTAAAGTTCTCACCAAGAATCCATTTGTTGAAAGCAAAGCGGATATCAAACACAGTATCAAGCTGAGACTCAACGATTTCTATCTTATCATCAGTAAACCCCCTGCTTTTGAGCCATTGACGATTGATTGTGGGGGATCCTGCAAGAGTTCCATATCCCTTACAGTAATGTTCGATATCTTCAATCTGCGCATTGTTATAACCTAGCCGTTCAAGAGCGTTATGCACTGACTGATTGACAATCTTAAAGTAACCTCCACCTGCCAGTTTCTTGAATTTGACAATGGCAAACTCCGGTTCAATACCGGTGGTATCGCAATCCATAACCAACCCGATGGTACCTGTAGGAGCAATAACACTTACCTGGGCATTACGATATCCAGACTTTTTTCCTTTCTGAAGCGCTTCATCCCAGACCTTTCCTGCTGCTTCAAAAAGCTCTTTGGAGCAATACTCGGAATCTATACCGCGCGGCTTGATAGAAAGGCCTTCGTACTCTTCTTCGGACATGTTTCTGGCCGCCCGTCGATGGTTACGAATAACACGAAGCATATCCTTGGCATTTGCGTTGTAACCGGCAAATGTTCCAAGATCGTGTGCCATCTCCGCAGAAGTCAAATAGGCCTGACCGGTTATCAACGCGGATATGGCTCCGGCTATGGCAAGTGCCTTTGGTGAATCGTATGGAATTCCGAGCACCATAAGCACTGTGCCCATATTTGCAAACCCGATGCCAAGCGTTCGGTATTCGTAACTTAAACGCGCAATTTCTTTGGACGGAAAATGAGCCATCAGTACCGAAATTTCAAGCACGATTGTCCATAGATGGGAGGCATGCTGCAACTCCTTTACTTTAACTTTTCCTGAAGCTTCGTCAATAAAATGTATCAGGTTCAGGCTTGCAAGATTACATGCCGTATCGTCCAAAAACATGTACTCGGAACAAGGATTGCTTGCATTGATGCGCCCGCTTTCGGGACAGGTATGCCATTCGTTGATGGTTGTATCGAACTGCAAGCCGGGATCGGCGCATTTCCATGCGCTCAGTAGAATTTTCTCCCACAGGTCGCGAGCGTTGACAGCTCTTGCTATCTTACCCGTTGTGCGCTCTCGTAACTGCCAGATATCGTTATTTTCGACTGCCTTCATGAACTCGTTTGTGACACGAACTGTATTGTTGGAATTTTGACCTCCAACGGTGTGGTAGGCTTCAGACTCGTAATTCGAATTATACTCATCAAAATCAAGCGTTGTATAGCCTTGTTCAACCAAAGCAAGTACACGGATGATATAGCTCATCGGAACAGCTCTGCTGAGAGCATTCTGTATGAGATTGTGCAGTTTTGGGTTTGATTTATGGTCAACACCGCTTGCAAGAGCTTCTTCGACAATGGCTTGAAGAAAACGCGAGCAGATTCTGGAGCCTGCAACCAGAGAAGCAACCTTGTCCTCTTCTTTTGCCTTCCATTCAATAAATTTTTCAACATCAGGATGGTCAATATCGACTATCACCATTTTAGCGGCACGTCGTGTTGTCCCGCCTGATTTTATTGCACCGGCAGCAGAATCGAAAATTTTAAGAAAACTCATCAAACCAGAGGAACTTCCTCCTCCACTCAACTTTTCCCCTCCTGATCGCAGATTTGAATAATTCGTTCCTGAACCGCTTCCAAATTTAAATACCCTGGCCTCACGGATAGCGAGATCAAAAATACCACCCTCGTTAACAAGATCGTCACTGACCGACTGGATAAAACAGGCATGTGCCTGTGGTCTGCCATAGGCATCCTCTGACTCTTTGACTTCACCGCTATCCTGGTCAACATAATAGTGCCCTTGTGCCGGACCAGTTGTTCCGTATGCAAAATTTAATCCTGTGTTGAACCATTGCGGCGAATTTGGTGCGCCCATCTGCTTGAGAATCATAAATGCGACTTCATCATAAAACGCCTGTGCATCATCTGGCGTATCGAAATAACGGTTTTTTTCACCCCACTCCCTCCAGCAGCCAGCCATACGATGGACAACCTCTTTTATGGAGTGTTCACTACCGGTAACTGGATTTCCATCACTGTCTGTCAAGATATTACCGTTATCGTCGCGCAGTGGAATACCAGTCTTCCTGAAGTATTTTTGAGCAAGAATATCAGCAGCAACTTGGGACCATTGTTTAGGGACTTCGATATCCGTCATTTCGAAAACTTTCGATCCGTCAGGATTGCGCAGTACTGAAGTCCTTGTCGTGTATTCGAAACGGTCATAAACATTTTCACCGGAATTGGTGAAGAGACGAGAAATTTTCATAAGAACTCTCCAGGGGGGCAAATATGGAATTTTAAAGGCAACTGATTTATTTTCGTAAACTTAGCTATCTATAACCGTAACAGAATGGTCAGTAGACTATCGCCTATGCGATAATATAACTTGATGATGGTGCTGAAAAAAAGAAGTTTTTACTATCATCTGAATATAATCTTCTGAAGATATTTGATACGCTGCCAAGCTTTTTTTTTCATGGTTTCAATAAAAAAAACGTATCAATTTGATTAACTGTCTGCATAATTTCTATGCCGTTCAAGAGTAGCGGTATTCTTTATACTGGTCAATAGGTCATAACAAGTCCACCCATTGAAATACCCGCTCCTGTGCCTATCAAGAGCGCTTTTTTGCCTCGCTGAAGGGACCCATCCCGGACAGCTTGATACAATGTGGCTGGGATAGATGCCGCAACACAATTACCCAACCATTGCAACGTCTGTATTACACGGTCCTCAGGCCAACAAAAACGCCTTAGCATATGCAGACCAACTTTGCTAGCCTGATGCGGAACAACAATATCGATGTCGCAAAGGCTTTTTGACAGGCCGGGATAAAGTTCTTCCAGAAATTTTTCATCAATGCCGCGTACCATGCGCAATAATGCCAAACCGGACATACTGAAAAGATCGTCGTCGGAGTTATGGTCAGGTTTGGATGGATGGCGCGCTGAACCACCACCCATGATAGTTGTCAGATAAGCACCTTCACCATAGGTTGCGAGATGGGCATGATGAATAGCCGAGCATTCGCCATGCCGAGAGCGAGTAACAACTGCGGCGGCTGCCGCATCACCAACCAATGATGCAGAATCGGGTTCTTTTGGGTTAATGCCGCACGAAGAAATATCAGAGCTGGCAATAAGGATATTTTTATAGCGTCCGGATTGAAGGTAATTCGCTGCAACATCCATAGCCGTAATAAAGCTCAGGCAGGTATTATTGACAGTAATGGCAGGAATACCTGATTTGCCAAGGCCAAGCTGACGCTGAATCAAGGCACCAGTATCGGGAATGGCCTGTTCTCCTGTACCTGATGCATTGATAATAAGATTGATATCTCCAGGCTTGATACTCGCCTCATCGAAAGCTTCGCGTGCTGCCTCGGCGGCCATAAATGATGATGTTTCACTCATTGCCCAACGCCGTTCACGTACTCCATTATGCTGCTCCACCCAACCGGCAGGCAAGGACCATTTCATTTCAAGTTCAGAGCTGGATACAATTCGAGATGGCAAATAACGGCCAAGGCCGATAATCTTGAGAGGAAGGTTAACAAGCATAGACGTTAACTTTCCCTTTTGCGCATAAGTTCAACAAGTTCTGCAGTTCGTGAGGCTTGTTTTTCGACGGCTTCAGCCATGCGTTCCATATCACTGTGTCGAGCACGCTCTGTTTCGGTATCAAAAAGTATTGGTTTCTGGAACCCTTCTGATAGCTTAAAAATATGAATGCAGAGTTTGATGAGAATAACATAGAAAACGGGAATCAGATATTCTGCAAATATGACAGGCATTTCCTGATAATGCTGCATCAAAGCAGCCCAGTCGCCGCTGAAAAGCACATCCCATTTCAAAAAGAAATAGATATAAATAAGTGGATGAAATACAAGAAAGAATCGCATCACCCTTGATTGCCTGCGGTTAGCGGGTTGGCTTTCATATTTGGAAAGCAACCAGGGAAAATGGCCAACCAGCATGGCAGCTCTGCGATCGTTGAGATAATGGGCTCCCTGCAAGGCAGAGTCGATAAAAGAGGAAACCTGGCTCAAGAGAACTGTTGAAAGAATCGTGGCAAGAAAAGAGTAGCTTATATCATCGAACTTGAACGATCCGGCAAGATAAGGCAACGTGATGGTTTTCGGTTTGATAACTATAAAAAGCATGGCAATACCAGCAAGCAGAAGGGAAAAAGTGTGGAGCTTGCGAGCATGCTTGAGGCTTTCGATAACAGCATCAGCGTTAGCACCCTGCATTGAGTTGCCGGGTGGATCAATCCTCAGCAATGCTGCAGAATCTGTAAGAGGTGAGTAGAGTCCGTTAACACCAATATCACAGCCTTGAACATCACGATATACGGTATAAATGTCGATCGTGCTTTTACTGAAATTTACCCCACTCAACGTTGTGCTGCTTAGGTCCGCACCGCGCAAGTCTGAACTGCTCAAATCAGCATCAGCAAAATTTGCCACCTGTAGATTTGACTTAGAAAGATTAGCTCCACAGAGATTTGTTTCGGAAAAGTTGGCTCCCCTCAGATCACACGCGACAAGAGATGCATTCTGCAAATCGGGCCGGACGTCCGCATGTTCTTGACGCCAACGGTTCCAACTTGAAACGCCCTCTTTAAGGAGCCTTAAGTGTTCAGGATCAGCCATAGTCAAGACTTTTTGCCTACATACTTCAAGATTGCCTTAAACAGTGATGCACTCTGGATGACTTGAGTATAGACCTCGTCCTGGGTGATATTTCTGTTCTCTTTTCTTATTTTTGCACCAAGCTTGCGGGCGGTATTGGCAACTTTGGCAATTTCCCGGGCTAAATCGGTTTCGTTTGCTATAGTGATAGCAATGATGTTACGCTGGATAAAGCCAATGTTGTTTCTGACACTGCCTTCAATTATTCCGTCATTGATTGTGTGACGTTTTTTATTGAAATCATCATAAAGGGTATTGTGAAGAGGCATGGAAAGGTCACCAACATAATGAGCACAAAATACCAGTGGATATTCAGCATATTTACCTGTTGCGCTTTCTGCCTTGTAAGCTCTCACTGCTCCTATAATAGCTCCGTAGAGATGGCCCTCCTCATCGTCAGTTTTATTGTACCGGTCAACTTGTTCAAGAACCATTGCTTCATCAACTTCTTTCTGGGCATTGTTATTGAAATAGTGGTTCTTTTCTTCTATCGGTCTGAATTCACTTTTAGATTTGGCAACGTCTGGGGCAGCAGAACTGTACCAGAGCTCAAATCCGGCAGCTTCTGCAATCGATAAATGGGTCTTGTCGTGCCAAGCCTCAGCCTGTGTTGCAGTCAGCATGAAGGTAAGAATCATTGAAAGAGAAGCAACTTCTCTTGACAGGATGCGCATGACTGCCTTTTAAATGTTATAGTGATAGAATAATCGTCGATCAATACATTGACAGAATCAAAAGGACTGAATATTACCGTTTAAACCGCTCAGACAGGTGTCATTGCAAGCATTTTCCTTATGGAGTCCAAAGATGCAAGACGAAGTGTTTCGTCAATGTTAATTTCCGGCTTACGATTAAGCATGCATTGATAAAGCTTTTCAAGAGTATTCTGCTTCATCTGGGTACAGACACTGAATGGATTTTCAGGATCCTTGGGTGCAGGAATAAATTTTTTTTGCGGAGAACGCTTTCTCATTTCATAGAGAATTCCAGGTTCGGTAGCTACAATAAACTGATCTGCCGAACTTGAAACGGTATAATCAAGCAAAGCTTTTGTGGAACCTGTAAATGCAGCATGACGAAGTACTTCTTCCCTGCATTCGGGATGTGCTATAAGTTCTGCGCCCGGATATTCCTGGCAAGCCTTGAGAATATATCGCTCGGAAAACGCATCATGTACATAACAATACCCCTGCCAGAGAATCATATTTCTGCCGAGCTTTCTTGATATATAACTTCCAAGGTTTCTGTCGGGACCAAATATAATCTGCTGTCCTTCTGGAATCTGGCGTATAATCTGTTCGGCATTCGACGAGGTGCATGTGATATCAGAAAGTGCTTTGATATCTGCAGTAGAGTTGATATAGGTTACAACAATAGCTCCTGGATATTGCTGTTTGAATTTCATAAACTCTTCTGCCGGACAACTGTCGGCAAGAGGACACCCGGCATAGGTATCAGGCATCAGAACCTGCTTGTCGGGATTAAGGATTTTTGCCGTTTCAGCCATAAAATAAACTCCTGCAAAAACAATGACAGCAGCATCATTATTTTCGGCCGCTCTTGCAAGGGCAAGACTGTCACCGACGATATCGGCAACTTGCTGTATTTCCGGAACTGTATAGTAATGTGCAAGAATAAGGGCATTCATGTCCTTTTTCAGTACCCTTATTCGCTGAATGAGTTCTTCAAGCGAATGATCACCGGCACCTGCAGTGATTGAAGTAAGATCTCCGGTCATAATTTATTTTGAATCGGTTGCAAACAAGAGCGTTAGGCATTGCAGAAAAAATACGAGAAGCACTTTCAGTATCCAGGCTAAACCAATGAGGAGATCCTTGAAATTGTCTTACTTCAAATAGTAGTCAAGATCATCATCTTCCCTTATAAGAAGCAGTATGGCTGAATTCGGAACAATAATATATCGCTCCTCTTCATACTCAATCTCATAGGAACTGTTCTGGATAAAAATTGCCATATCTCCCACTTTAGCCTGCAATGGAATATACTGGGCTGCATTGACGCGCTCTTTCCAGGGTTCATCTGATTCTGGCGGTGGACCAACAGGATACCCCGGCCCGGTTTTTATAACATAACCGGTCTGGATTTTCTCTTTTTCCTGAACACCCGGAGGTAGGTAAATTCCGGATTTCGTTCTTTCGTCAAGAGATTTTGGTTTGATTAATACTCTATCACCGACAACAACAAATTTATCAGTTATATTTATATTCTGTGCCATGTATTTGCTCTTGACGTATTGACCCATATTTGACTTCACTTTAGAATGAGAAAATGTAACAAAAAATATGTGTTGGGCAAATCCGGGTCATCGACTCGTCAAAGTGAAGCAGTTGGGATATAATTCTTCAACGGCAACCAAAAAAAAGCCGAAAGAATCCTTTTATAAAATTAAGGGTATCGAAAGCGTTCACTCGTCGTGACTTCGATTGAAACAAATGAGATCGAAAAGTCACATGATATAAAACCGGAACCTGAAACGTGCAGAAGTTTTTCAGCCTTTTTATCAGATACAATAGTTATCTGCTTTTTATTGTCTATTGCAGTATCTCATTTCTTTTCATCAAGTTTCAGGATGAGAACATGCTTGCAAAACTGCGTACTAGCGGTATTGAGTTCAGCGCTTTTATGGCCGATAAAATGATGAGCTATAGCTACGTACTTAATCTTAAAAAAGAAAATGATCGGCTGATGCAGGTAAATGCAGATCTTCTTGCCAGGGTTTTGAACAGTGAAACTGCAGCTCTTGATCAGCGGACCCGTAGGAAATTAGAGACTGATACTACATTAAATGTCTCTAAATTTATTATGGCCAGGGTTGTCAACCGAAAATTCAGCGATCGTGAAAACATGCTGATGATCAATGCGGGTTCAAACGATGGAATAAAAAAAGACATGACCGTATTGACTCCCGATGGCCTTGTGGGAAGAATAAGTTCGGTTTCAGAACATTTCGCGAAGGTGATGCCAGTTATCAACACTGATTTCAAGGTTGCTGTTGTATCCGAAAAAAGTAACAGTATGGGTGTTCTCAGTTGGAATGGTGGCAAGGAATTCATTGCCCAGATTGAGCATATACCTATCAGCAGCAGCTTGAAGCTTAACGAGCAAATGAATACATCAGACTTCAGCACATTTTCAATACGTGGTATTCCTGTTGGAAAAGTGGTGAGTATAACCCCTGATAAGCTCTTTTACATTGTTGAAATCAAGCTTGCTGTTGATTTTTCGTCTTTAACACAGGTCCTTATTGCCCCTCTGAAAGTTGATCCTGAAAAAATTGAGCTTCTCGGTGAGGTTACCCCGAACTAAACTTTCCCTTAATTTCAGAAACTGACTGGTGACAAAAAAAATTTCTCTGTATATAGGCATTCTCCTGCTGGTCACATTGGTGCAGGAGTTCGGATTATCCCGTTTAACGCTGTTTAACGTATCTCCTGATATTGTAACCATATTTATTGCTTTTATTTCCGTAACGATCGGTCAAAAAACCGGTACAAGTTTCGGATTTGCTGCAGGTTTGCTTTCAGGTATTCTTTCAGGAAACATTGGTCTTCATATGCTTGCAGGAGCAACAGAGGGTTTTACAGCAGGCTATTTTAACATACCCGAAAATAGTCATGCAACCGCAAAGCTCAAAACAAAGCGTCTCTATGGAGCAGTTGTAACTGCAGGGTTCTGCACCAATGCTATTTTAGCTGTCGGGTACAATCCTCTCGGTCTTTCAGTGCCTTACCGAATATTTGTTCTTGGAATTCTTGAATCTTTAATGACGCTTTTACTTGCCTTTATTATTACCCGCTTCTTTTTGAGAAAATCACTTGCTGATTGAACGATGGATAAACTTCAGCGAAGCATTAAGCTTGTATCGTTTTTTGTAATTGCAGTTTTTTCAGTTCTATTCAGCAGGCTTTTTTATCTGCAGGTTCTCAACTTTCAGCAGCTCGGATCGATATCGACGTCAAACAGCATTCGCAGGATCTGGTCTCAACCCCCGAGAGGGCGCATGATCGACAAAAATGGTATCATCATGGTTGACAATCAGCCTCTCTATACGATCAAGGTCATCCCTTCTGAATTCAAAACAGCAAGAACCGGATATCTCGCCTGGCTACTTCGAGCGGAAAAAACCGAACTTACAGACAAAATAAGTAACGGTTTTGATCTCAACCGTTTTGCTGCAATAACCGTCAGCCGTAACCTGGACGCCATTTCAATTGCACGGCTGAGCGAAAACCTCTGGCAGCTTCCAGGGGTACTTATTGACACTGATAATAAACGAAAGTATCCTGACACGTTTTATGGCGCGCATCTTTTTGGCTATACACGTCCAATATCGAAGGAACAACTGGAAGAACTGGACGATGACACTTATGCTCCTGATGACAAAATCGGTTTCAGTGGACTAGAAAAATATTATGAAGAATGGCTCAGAGGTGAAAAAGGAGCCCGATTCGAAATGATTACTCCTCTCGGTAAATTCGCAGGGAAATACAATAATGGAAAAAATGATATCCCCTCTGTAAGAGGGGATGATCTTTACCTCGCTCTTGACGGAGGACTGCAGGAGCTTGCAGAAAAGCTCTTGAGAAAAACCGGTAAATCCGGGGCTGTTGTAGCCATGGACCCTTCAACGGGCGGTATTCTTGCCATGGCAAGCGCTCCTGACTACGATCTTAATATTTTTAACGGCTCAACTGATCGAAAAGGTTGGAACGATATTATTACTTCGCCACAAAAGCCGCTTTTTAACAGGACGATTCAAGCTGTATATCCACCTGGTTCGATCTATAAAATGATTCTTGCCATGGCTGCATTGGAAGAAAAAAAAATTGATCCTGCAAAAAAAATTCTTGATAATGGCGTTTTTATGTTTGGCAATAGACGATTCCTCAGTAATGAAGGCAAGGGGCATGGATGGGTAGACATGAGAAATGCTATCACGGTTTCATCGAATGTTTATTTTTATAACCTGATTTTCAATGTCGGTTTTGATAATTGGACGAAATACGGAAGCATGTTCGGTTTTGGGGGGAAAACCGGTATTGACCTTTCTGGTGAACGGGCCGGCCTTTTGCCATCAACCAGTTATTACGACAAACGTTACGGCAAGGACAAGTGGACGAAAGGATATCTGGTAAGTCTAGCAATAGGTCAGGGGGAACTTGGAACGACGCCTGTTCAGCTTGCTACCTATGCCGCCGCTATTGCCAATAACGGAACTCTCTTTCAGCCTCATATCGTCAATGGCTATAGAGATTCGGAAACAAGCAGATATTACTCTTTTACCTATTCGAAACGATCGTTACCTATTGCTCCTGAAACATTCAGCCTTATCAAGGACGGCATGATTGGGGTTGTAGAACGTGGTACCGGCACACTGGCAAAAGTGCCAGGTATAAATATCGCCGGAAAAACCGGAACAGCACAGAACCCCCATGGAAAGGATCATGCCTGGTTTATTGCTTTTGCTCCTGTTGAGAATCCAAAAATTGCAATGGCAGTACTTGTCGAAAATGCAGGGTTTGGTGGTTCCATATCCGCTCCGATTGCCCGCGAACTTATAAAATATTATCTCCAGGGCCGTGAAATGCCAGGTTCATCACCTCAAAAAGGAGTCAAGCTTTCCGGCACACCATCGACCTCACCCGATAATAAAGAAGAAAACGACCTTCCGGTCGTTGAACCTGAAAAAACACCCCTCAAGGGTACAGAACCCGCGTCAGGAAGCACTTTCGAGAATAACAGCGGAAAGCAGCAGCAAAATGATTTATAAGCACGACCCTGAATCAATCCGTGGATTTCTAGAGGATACCAGTAATATTAAAACCGGTCATACCTCTGGTGTTTTTTTTCCGGAAGCAATCAATGAACTTTCCGACCTCCTCAAGAATGCTGTTAAAGAGCATCGTCATTTCACCATTGCCGGAAACGGAACAGGAACAACCGGCGGAAGAATACCTATGGGTGACTATGTCATTGCTATGCAGAAGCTTGACAACATTGGAGAAGTAACGGCAGTATCAAGCAATAGAGCCATTATTACCGTGCAGGCTGGAGCTGTTCTTGAGGATATCCAGAAAAAAGTTGAACAATGCGGCTGGTTTTACCCTCCGGATCCAACGGAAAAACTTTGTTTTATAGGAAGCACAATTGCAAATAACTCTTCCGGGGCTAGATCTTACAAATACGGGCCTACTAGGAAGCATATCTCTCGAGTCCTTGTAGTCCTGCCTGAAGGT
Organism: Chlorobium sp.; assembly: GCA_005843835.1. Classification (GTDB taxonomy): domain Bacteria; phylum Bacteroidota; class Chlorobiia; order Chlorobiales; family Chlorobiaceae; genus Chlorobium. The sequence goes on along the minus strand of SZXZ01000030.1, from coordinate 2,763 downwards.
GACCTGCTTGATATTTCACGCGGCACCTTTATAGCGGACGAACACGGTATGTTTCGTCTTAACCTGTCTGTTGCAGGAGATATTGCATTCCAAAGGCCGCAGTACTCTATGCCTGAAACCTCAAAGCATAATGCTGGTTACTTTTCAGATGAGGGAATGGACCTTATTGATCTTTTTATCGGGTCTGAAGGAACGCTCGGCATTATCGCTGAAGCAGAACTTATGCTTCTTCCTCTTCCTGAATCTATCATCTCCTGCCTGATTTATTTCAGGAATATCGATGATATTTTTGGATTTATAAGTCTGATACAAGATTCCGAACACCCTGTCAAACCGAGGGCTATTGAGTTTTTCGATAAAAACTCGCTCGGGTTTCTCTCATCAAAATATCCTGAAATACCATCCGACTGCTTTGGAGCTGTTTTTCTGGAACAGGAAACTACCTCAAAATCTGAAAATATTGATCTGGAAGTTCTGTTTGAACAAATGGAATCATGCAATGCCATGACTGATGTATCGTGGATAGCCCTTGACCGTGATGAACAGGCAAGATTAAGGGAGTTTCGCCACGCCTTGCCGCTCCTTGTTAACGACTGGCTCAGCAAGCAGCAGGAAAGCAAAATAAGCACTGACATGGCAGTGCCTCGGAGAGCATTTCGTGAACTGTTCAATTTTTATCGCAATTCTTGCGAACAAAAGGGCTTTGTCTATATTATTTTCGGTCACATAGGTAACGCGCATGTACACTTGAATATTCTACCTCGCAATCGGGAAGAATTTATTGACGCAAAGTTACTTTATCGTGAATTCATAGGCAAGACCATTGAACTTGGCGGTACACTTTCGGCCGAACATGGCATCGGTAAATTAAAGGCTGAATACCTTGTTGAAATGTATCATGAGCGAGGTGTCAAGGAAATGGCAAGGGTAAAAAAATGTCTGGATCCTTTTCTGGTTCTTAACATAGGAAATATTATTCCTGCTGAATATTTGAAAGAGGAATAAGCCCTCTAACTCTTTTTTTGTCTCTAAAAAGGGAACCCCCCTATCAGAAATAATAACCTTGTTAGGCGATGAAGGATACCACTTCTTAAAGTCCCTCTATGGCGAGAAATCAAACAGTATTTAACAAGAGGCTTTATACACACATATTGAGGGCAAAAAAGCAATTGACGGTTAATTGATTACTGGTCTAATGATAATTGGTAATGAGGTGATGCAGCGGACATTGGCTGACAGTGTGGTGGTTCTGGATTTCGAAACAACGGGCTTGTCGCCGCATTATGGTGACAGGGCTATCGAGATCGGTGCAGTGCTTGTAGAGCATGGTGTGATTGTCGACCGCTTTCAAAAGCTGATGAACCCCGGTTTCCGGATCAGTCCGTTTATCGAGGGTTATACCGGTATTACCAATGAGATGCTGAAAGGCCAGGCTTGCTGTGAAGTGGTTATGACCGAGTTTTCAGAGTTTATAGCCGGTCATAACATCGTCGCGCATAATGCCTCATTCGACAAGCGCTTTCTTGATTTCGAGCTGAAAAGGGCAAAACGGGTATATGAAGGCGAATGTTGTTGCTCTTTGCTGGTCTCAAGAAGAATTTATCAGGATTCTCCAAACCATAAGTTGCAGACATTGGTATCACATGCGGGCATACGGCAAACCGGAATGTTTCACCGTGCACTGGCGGACGCTGAAATGACAGCGCATTTGTGGATGACAATGATCGATCGGATTCGTCGACAATATGGTATCCCAATGATATTCTTTGACCAACTGAGTGAACTCTCAAAAGTCGACAAACTCTATGCTCACCGATATCTTACCTCTCTTGCAAAGGAATATTAGGAATTTTACCTCGATAATTTGCTTGATGTCGAGGCACAGCAAAGAATTTTGATAAAACCTACTTTGAAATGTTTGGTACTGACTGGTTGCTTGAAACTGTAATAATCATGATTGAGCGCACGCACCGATTGAAAAACCTTTCAACTGACGAACTGGCAGGGATGCTTGCCGGACCGGAACCACCATTTCTGTTCGACATTCGCACCTCCGAGGAGTACAAGAAGAGCAGAATTGCCACAGCGGTACGTCTCGATCCGGATACCGACCCGGATGAATTCACAGATTGCTATGGATCTCTCGTGGCGGGGCGTGACCTTGTCTTTTACTGTTCGGTTGGCCAGCGCAGCTCGGAACTGCTCGAGCGGTTGGAGAATGTATGCGAGAGAGCGAAGGCGAAGAGTTACTGCAACCTTCGTGGCGGCATTTTTCGCTGGTATAACGAGGGCCGGCAGGTCGTCGATGCATCAGGTATGACGGACAATATCCACGTGTACGATCCGATTTGGGGTATGATGGTCGAATGGCGCCATTAGCTCGCTATGGGTGGAACGGCCTGAGGAGCAAGGCGAACAATCGCTGCTTTTCGGAGTTGCTTTCATCATCGAGACCGAGAAGGAGATCGTCAAGATTGTCTTTGACCAGAAGACTGCCGAAGATACGATCCCAGACAGAGAGCAGGCTTCCGTAATTGGAATCGTGCTCGCATCTAAGCCTGGAGTGATGCAGACGGTGCATCAGGGGTGAGGGGATTATAAGCCGGGCCAGTCTTTCCATAGCTGGCGGAATTGAGAAATTGCTGTGGTGGAATTCGATGACCGGTGTCATGAGAAGCGAGTAGAGCAGAAGGTGTTCGATACCTGCTCCGATCAGCATGAAAAGAGGAAGACGCAGCAGTTCAGAGAATAGGATTTCAATAT